>JANMVV010000409.1:0-10844 GCA_031392925.1 Vicinamibacteria bacterium | reverse complement strand
TCCGTCGGCGCCGCGGCGCCACGTGGTCAGGTAACGACCCTGCGCGCGGATCACCTTCCCGTTGGCGTCCGCGAAGGTGATCTCGTTGCTGCCCATGGTGTAGCCCAGCTCCCCGGACGACGCCACCACGGCCTGCGCGGGCTTCCAGCTGATCGAGAAGAACGGCGTCTTGAGGCTGGTAGCGACGTAATTGCGAATCGCGGCTTTGCCTGAGATCGCGGCCTCTCTCGGCGGATAGACCACCGCGTCGTCGGCCCAGTAGGACACGATCTTTTCAACGTCCTTGCCCAGGGAAGCCGCCTTGGCCCACTCCCCGTCGGTCTGGAGAAGGGCGGCGCGGGCTGGGTCGACCTTGGCCGGTCCCGCCGCGGACGCGAGGGCGGGGAGCAAAATGAGAGCGAGAAGAAATCGTCGAGTCATGGGGGGCCCTTTCGAGGGTGAGTCCCTGAGATTGGCGCGTTTCGCGGCTTCCCGTCAAGCGCCGCGTGTACGCCGAGGCGAATGCCCTTCATTTGAAATAGTGTCTTCGCACCGCATCGCGATGAGACTGCCAACCCGGCCGGGCGGAGAGGGCCATGGGTCCGTGGGTGTCGGCGCAGTCCTTCAACCGTCCGGTCAAGGAGGCGGTCACCAGGTGCGCCTTGGCCCGTCTCGCCCCGATCAATGCCGACACGACGATGTCGTCGCCGTCCACCGCATAGGGGGGCGCCATGGGTAGGTTCATGAGGTCGGAGCGTCGGGCCGCGATGCAGCGCCCCTTCAGGATGTCGACTCGAACATCCTTGACCACGTTCCGGACATGAACGCTGGAATCGCCCCCGGCGACATTCCATCAGACGGCGATCCTTGGGCCAGTAGGACGCCCCGCGGCGAAGCGAGACTCCTTCCGCGCCGACCAGGGTTTGGGGCCGCTCGCGCTTCAGTGAGTCGCACAGGTCTCCCACCACGTCGCGATCCCCAAACACGAGGTCGTCATCGACGATCACCACCAGCTCGGTGGGCGCGTGGGCGGCGATGAACCACCGGGGCCAGCAAATGAGGTTTCTGGGCGATTTGAACTGAGCGTCGGCGCCGCGAAGTGACGGCCCCCCACGGTTGTCCCAGACCCACAGCTCACAGGCGGTCCTTTGTTTTCCGACCCCCGCGCGAATGTCCGGCCAGTTGCCGCCTCTTCCGAACATGGTGACGATGACCGTGACTTCAGCCATGCGCCGCCGCCCCGTAGACCTGAAACTCGTGGGGATGGAGAACCGCGAGAGGGGTGCGATTCGGGCTACCCGGCAAGAGGGCGTAGGTGTTCCCGGTCAGCCAGCACGCATAGTTGAACGAAAGCTGATCCCTCCGGCTTCCTCGTTTTACCTCGTTCCACCAGGCCTCGGAATGCATGCGGACTCGAGGGGTGTCGCGGCGAACGACGATTCCGGTTTCGGCGAGGCCCTGGCGTTCGGGGAAGCGGCACCTCCGATATCGACTCATCTGGGCCTCGATCCTGGAGCGGTCGTCCTTGCCCCGCTGGATGCACGCGGCGGCCTCCTGATAGGCGCCGTCCCGATGACCCCAGGTGTCCGGGTAGGCGAAGGTGGCGATGTCCTCGCGGTCCACGAAAGCGGCGAGCGTCTTCGGGGAAACCCGGAGTTCGATGCTGGCATCGACCCACACGCTGACCTTGTGTGGAGGGAGGAAAGCATGCGGGCGCAGCTTGATCTGGCGCGCCTGGCGGATGCGCTCATCGACGGTGTGGCAGGCGGGCACGGGAATGAGATTCCAGGGCGTGGCCCCGACCGCGCTGCCGTCGGTGAAGCACCGCCACGCGGCCCGGCCCCGGCCCGGACGCAGCCGATCGTAGCCGCCGGTCAGAACGGTGTACACCACGATCTCGCGAACCGTCCTTCCCGGTACCGCCGCCCGCCCGCTGTTCATGCCGTCAGGATATCGGCAAGCCGGGCCTCGCTCCGAGGGTCAGGTTGTCGAGGCCGGCGGGTTTCGTGGCGTCCCGTCAAGCGCCGCGCGCGCGATGCCTCGCAGCATGCCCCCAAAAACCAGCTGGTGAAGCGGGTAGAGCGCGTACCAGTATGCCCGTCCGAACAGGCCAAGAGGATCGAACATCGCGGTTTGGCGGATGGTCGCGGTCTCCCCCTCGGTGGTCACCTCGAACTCCAGCCAGGCGCGGCCCGGGACCTTCATCTCGGCCGCGAGCCGCAGCAGGCGATGAGGCTCGAGGGCTTCCACTCGCCAGAAATCCACGGTGTCGCCGACCCTCAGGTCGCTCGGCGACCTGCGCCCACGACGCATGCCAATGCCTCCCGAGAGGATGTCGAGGAAGCCGCGCACATGCCAGAGCCAGTTCCACGCGTACCAGCCGGTGAAGCCGCCGATTCGCTGGATCGGCCGGAAGGCGTCGGCCGCGGACGCGGCGACCGTGACCTTCCGCGAATCGATGAGGCGAGAGCCGAATTGCACGCCGCCCCACGAGGGCAGGTCGCCGGAGGAGGACAGGGCGTCCGACCATCTGGTGGCCGCGAAGTCGCTCTCCTCGCTCGCGAGAGCGCGGCGCAGCGCCTCTTCGACGCCGAGCGGACGGACGCCGAACACGTCGAGGGCGCTTGAATCGCGAACCACGGTGGAGTGGACGATGCTCTCGATCAGGGTGCGTCCGATTCGCGCGTAGAGCGGCGTCACCAGCCCGAGCCACAGGCTGGAGATGAAAGGCGTCAGGAAGGGCACGGGAATCATGACGAGCCGCATCCCGCGCATGCGCGCGTAGGCGCGCATGATGTCCGCGTAGGACATCTTTTCCGCCCCGCCGATTTCGTAGACGCGATACTGAGACGCCGGCACTTCGAGGGCGGCCACGAGGTACGCGAGCACGTCGTCGATGGCGATCGGCTGCGCCTTTACCTTGACCCAGCGCGGCGTGATCATGATGGGCAGACGTTCCACCAGCGCGCGGATCATGTCGAACGACACGCTGCCGTGGCCGATGATGATCGAGGCGCGGAACTCGAGCACCGGCACCATGGACCGCCGGAGGATCTGTCCCACCTCCTGCCGGCTGCGCAGGTGAGGCGAGAGATCCTCTTCCGGCCGGCCGAGGCCGCCCAGGTAGATGATCCGCTCCACCCCCGCGGGCTTGGCGGCGTGGCCGAAGTTGAGAGCGGCTCGGCGATCCTGGTCTTCGAAGTGGTGTCCGGCGCCCATCGAGTGGACGAGGTAGTAGGCGACGTGGACGCCGCGAAGAGCGCGGTCGAGACTGGCCCGGTCGAGCGCGTCTCCCTCGACCACTTCCGTCTTTGGTCCGAGCCTCGGCGCCAGCATCTCGGGCCGGCGCGCCAGGCACCGCACGCGCCGATCTCTGCTCTCCAGCTCCTTCAGCAGCCG
Organism: Vicinamibacteria bacterium; assembly: GCA_031392925.1. Classification (GTDB taxonomy): domain Bacteria; phylum Acidobacteriota; class Vicinamibacteria; order Fen-336; family JAGNNV01; genus JAGNNV01. Next base: position 7,466 of record JANMVV010000409.1, on the reverse strand, counting down.
TCCGCCGACGTAGCCGGTGGCGCCGGTGAGAAGGATGAGCGGTGTTTCGATGACGACTCCTCTGTGGCGGTTCAGCGTCCGCGCCCGGGCGCGATTGAATCCGCACGGTCAGTGTAGTCCGGCCCTCTTGTCGGGCTCATCGCATCAGGACTCGCGCCAGGAGTTCTTCGCTGCCCGGCTTCTCGAGGAAGAACAACGTCGGCTCGAAGAGTTCCAGTTCAAGGAGCAGGGGTGCGCCACCGTTGTCTCGCGCGAGGTCGACGCGGGCGTAGGGGATCTCCGGAACCCCCGCCTTCGTCAGAACGCTTCGGGCCATCTCCACCGAGTCCGAGCCGGGGTTGGACGGCAGGCCCTCGGGACCGACATGACGGCCGCCCATGAACAAGGAATTCTTGCGCACGGCGTGAGAGTAGACCCCGCCGAAGAACATGAGGCTGTGCTCGCCGCCTTCCTCGACATCCTTCACGAACCGCTGCACCATGATCTCGCGGTCGGGGCGGTGGCGGTCAAGGTACGCCTGTCCTTCCTCATACTGAGCCGGTGTCACCCGGATCGTCTCCCACGAGTCGGCGGAGACCGATGGCTTGAGGACTACCGTCTCCCAGCCGCGCATGGAGCACAGTTCGCGCAGGCTGGCGACCTCGCCCCGGGCCACGAAGGCGGTCGGGACGGTGAGGACGCCCTTGTCCGCGAGTTCGAGCAGGTAACGCTTGTCCATGTTCCAGCGCACGACCCCGGGATCGTTGACGATGTGGGTTTGCGCCTCCACTCGCGCGAGCCAGCCCAGAAACTCCTCGTAGCGCCGGCAGTAGTCCCAGGGTGAGCGCAGGAGGGCGAGGTCGACCTTGTCCCACGCGAAATCCGGGTCGTCCCAGGAGGCGGAGAGGACGAGGGCGCCCCGGCTCGCGAGGGCCGCGGCGAGCGGACGATCGTCGTCCTCGATCTCGGGATGCTTGGGGTTGGCGACGAACGCGATCTTCATGGCCGCGGGAGCTTACGTGCCCGCGTCGGAAGGCCGGAGGCCGCCTCAGGCCCGATCGTAGGCCTGCTTCAGCCAGCTTCACCCAGGCCGCGAGCGGCTTCCCGGTCTTTGCCTCGAGATTCGCGATCATGGTCGCGACCGCGTCGTCCACTTTGCCCATGGATAATCCTCTTTCAGGTTCGTGGTTCAACGGCCGGTCTTGTCGATGCGATCGTGGATGGCCGTGACTTCCATCAACGCGGCCGATCCGTACCAGTTGTAGGCATCGTAGGTGAAGACGCCCGCGGCGACCGCGGGATCGGTGACGAGCAGGGCGTCGGCTTCTTTCACCGTCTTCACGTTGAAGACGAACAGACCCTCGAAGTGGCTGGGGTTGTCCAGAAACGGTCCGGCGAGCACCAGTTTGCCTTCGGCCGCGAGACGCTTGATGTTGGCCATGTGGCCGGCGAAGATCCTCGCGCTCTCCTCCTTCGTGAGGTCCGTCTTGGGTCCGGTCTTGAGAATCACGAACACGTAGCCCCGCATGCCTCGCGAGTCGGCGCCGAGGCGCTCGGCGAGGGTCGCGTCGTAGGGCGGTGGGGTGAGCGGCTTTTCCTGCGCCGCGGCCGCGCCGGCGAGACAAAGGCACAGGGTGAACAGAGTCGATTTCATCCGCGCTTCTCCTTGAGTTCCGCGATGTTTTCGCGAAGAGTGTCCTTGGGCAGCATGAATATGAACGCGGACATCATGCCGAGCATGAGCCGGGTCTTGAACGGCACGTTTCCGGTCTCCACCACGGCTTTGATGTTGTTCAGGATGTCCACCCAGCTCGTGCGGACGGAGTCGGCGGTCTTCGTCTGATCGACGAACTTCGAGTGGACCACGGTGACGCGGGTGACCCCGCCCTTCTCCTCGAGCGTCCATTCGACGAGGGTGGGAGTCTCGGGGAGATTGGTGAAGCGGAAGGTGTGCACGAAGCGCTTCGGCGGCACGAACTCGTGCACCTCGCCGATGATGAAGACGCGCTTGCCGTCTTCGCTGCGATACAGCATCCGCGAGCCCGGCTTGAAGTCGGTGTCGAGCACGGTGCCGAACATCGGCTTCTGGATCTGCTTGAGCTTGGTGATCTCGGCCCATACATCGGCGACGGGCGCTTTGATCTCGACGACGTGAACCTGGCGTTCTTCCATGGGGATCTTCCTCTTCAGGCGCGCTTCGGGCGCCGGGCTTCATTCTTCGCGGATTTCTCTTCGACGGTTCGCTTGAGGCCGACCAGGGCCGCGGCCCAGTCGCCCTGATATTTCCCCACCCAGCGCTCGTAGATGTGCTGGATGGGAACAGGATTGAGGTGATTGATGCGCCGCCGGCCGTCCACTTCCACGGTCACGAGGTCGACCTCGCGCAGGAGATTCAGGTGCTGCATCACCAGGAACCGGTTCTCGCCGAGGGCGTCGGCGAGGTCGCCGGTGGTGCAGGGCTTGTCGCGCAGCACGTCGAGGATCCGCCGCCGATGCGGATTGGCGAGGGCGCGCCAGACGTGATCGAGATCTTCATGTGACATAATAAATACGTAAAGACTATGTCACACGATGGGAATCCGTCAAGCCCTTTTCGCAAAATTTCCTCGAGCCTGCGAAAGTTCAATCCAATGAAGGAACTTTCCCCCGCGAAGCAGTGGGACGGATTTCTGGGGAGATTCGATCCGGAGATCGTCGCCTTGGTGAAGGGAGCCCTGGCGCGCATGCGGAAGCGCGTGCCCGGTGCGGTCGAGCTGATCTACGACAACTTCAACGCGCTGGTGATCGGCTTCGGTCCGACCGAGCGGGCCTCTCACGCGGTGTTCTCGGTCGCGATCTATCCGAGGTGGGCGAACCTCTTCTTTCTCCAGGGCGCGCGGCTCAAGGATCCAAAAGGACTCCTGAAGGGCAGCGGCGGGGTGGTTCGCCACATCCGCCTGTCGGATCCGAAGCTCATCGACGATCCTGGCGTACGCGATCTCATCGAGCGGGCGATGGCTCAAGCACCGATGCCGATGGACCCGAAGGCGAAACGGCGGATGGTCATACGGTCGATCTCCGCGAAGCAGCGTCCACGAAGACCCTGACCCGACCGGCGCCGAGGGGCGAACCCGTTCCGAAGCCGTGCTAGCTTCTGCTCCCCATTTTCCCGAGGACCTATGAACCATGCGTGAATCGCGCCTTCTCTTCGCCCTGCTCTTCACCTCTTTGACCGCCGCGGCACAGGCCCAGCCCGGCCGCGGCACCCTGCCCGGCCAGGGCGCGGCTCCGACCCCCACGGCCGAGGCTCCCGCGCGCACTGCCGACGCGCGGCCCGCGGCACCCGCGGTCGACAACTACAAGCAGACTCAGCACACGGGGAAGTTCGGCGGCCAGACCGCCGCCTACACCGCGACCGCCGGCACGATGGTGCTGAAGAGCGCCACCGGCAAGCCTCGCGCGAACGTGTTCTTCGTCGCCTACACGAAGGACGGCGTGCCCGCGGGTTCGCGTCCCATCGCCTTCGCCTACAACGGCGGCCCAGGCTCCGCGTCGGTCTTCGTTCACATGGGCCTGTTTGGACCGAAGCGCGTGCAGATGGGCGAGGACGGCTTCCAGCCTGCGCCGCCCTATGAGCTCGTCGACAACGAGGATTCGATCCTCGACGTCGCCGATGTTGTCGTGATCGACGCGGTGTCGACCGGTTGGTCGCGCATGGTCGAAGGCGAAGAGGGGAAGAACTTCCACGGCGTGCGCCAGGACATCGAGGCCTTCTCCGACTTCATCCGCCAGTACCTCGGAAAGTTCAATCGCTGGGCCTCGCCGAAGTATTTGATGGGCGAGAGCTACGGCACCGTGCGCTCCGTGGGTGTAGGCGCCGACCTCCAGGCGCGCCACGGCATCGAGCTCAACGGCATCGTCCTCGTCTCGTCGGTCATCGACTTCTCGACCCTCTCCGAGGCGCCCGGGAACGAGCTCAACTACGCGAGCTTCCTGCCCACCTACACCGCCGACGCCTGGTACCACAAGCGTCTCGGCCCGGAGCTTCAGGCTCAGGACCTCAAGAAGGTCCTCGACGAGTCGCGCAGGTTCGTGTGGGGTGAGTACATGACCGCGCTCGTCAAGGGGAGCCGCCTCACCGTGGCCGAGCGCAAGGACATGGCCATGAAGGTCGCGAAGTTCACCGGCCTCTCCGCCGCCTTCGTCGAAGAGGCGAACCTGCGCGTGAGCCCGGGCCGTTTCCGCAAGGAGCTGCTGCGCGACAAGCGTCTGATGGTTGGCCGCCTCGATGGCCGCTACACCGGCCTCGACCGCGACGCCGCGGGCGAGAACCAGGAGTTCGATCCGTCGAACACCGCGCTTCAGGGAGCGTACAGCGCCCTCTTCCTCGACTATGCCAAGAACGAACTGAAGTGGGAGAGCGACCTTCCCTACCCGACCTCGGCCAACGTCCGCCCCTGGCAGTATGAAGAAGGCCGCTACCTGAACCTCGTCGACAGCCTCCGTACCGCGATGGCGAGAAACCCCTACCTGAACGTCATGGTGGTGAACGGGTACTACGACATGGCGACGCCCTTCGCCGGAACGGAGTACACCTTCGACCACGTGGGCTACGAGAAGACCTACGCGGACCGGATCAGCCTCGCCTACTACGAAGGAGGTCACATGATGTACATCCGCCCGAACATGCTCAAGGCGGTCCATGGAGATATCGCGGCCTTCGTGAAGCGGACCCAGGGCGGCAAGTAGGCGCGTCCGACTGTTCGGCTGCGACCCCCAGCCGTGTCGCAGCCGGACAGGTCGTCGCGCCCGCCACCGGCCTAACTCCTGTCCCGTCAGTGCGAAGTCCGGTCCCCGAGGGCGGTACGGCCCTTGCTGCGAGTGACGAGATGGACACTCTCCGCCAGGACCTCGGTTACGCGGTCCGACGTCTCCTCCTGGCGCCCGCCTTTACCTTCATCGCGGTCGCGACCCTCGCGCTCGGGATAGGCGCCAACAGCGCGATCTTCAGCATCGTATACGCCGTCCTCCTCAAGCCCCTGCCGTTTCCGGTGCCGGAGCGGCTGGTTCAGCTCTACCAGGTGTCCCAGGGCCGGAACGTCCCGTATTTCTCGCCCCAGAACTTCCTCGATACCCAGGCCGAGGCGAAGAGCTTCGAGGACATCGCCGCGGTGGACGGCGGTGGCGTGACCCTGACCGGGCATGGAGCTCCCGCGGTTCTCAATGGCGCGGAAGTGAGCGCCTCCTTCTTCAACGTCTTCAAGATGACGCCCGAGCTGGGCCGCGCGATCGCCAAGGACGAAAACGAGCCCGACCGGGCCGCGGTCGTGGTGCTTGGCCACGCTCTCTGGCAGTCCAGGTTCGGAGGCGATCCGAACATCGTCGGTCAGTCGATTCGACTCGACAGTCGCCAGTTCACCGTGGTGGGTGTGGCCCCGAAGGACTTCTCGTTTCCGGACGAGACGGAGTTGTGGACCCCGCTTGCTTACGACTCCGTCTTCCGGACGCACAGTCGGGGAGCCTGGTACATTCGCGTCTTCGGGCGTCTCAGGTCGGGCGTGTCCCTGGCCGCGGCGATGCAGGAGACGAAGACGATCGCAGCGCGCCTCGCCAAGGCCTACCCCGACGCGAACGCGGGCCTCGGCGGAACCACCCTTCCTCTTCAAGAGGCGATGGTCGGCAGCTCCCGCTCCGCGCTCTATCTTCTTCTGGGCGCGGTCGGACTGGTCCTTCTCATCGCCTGCGTCAATGTCGCGAACCTGCTGATGGCGCGCGCGGCCGCGCGCGAATCGGAGTTCGCGGTCCGCCAGGCCTTAGGCGCCGGGCGGGGTCGCATCTTCAGGCAGCTCATGACCGAGAGCGTGCTCCTGGGCGGGCTCGGCGGCGTCGCCGGGGTGTTCGTCGCCTCGCTGTCCCTCGACAGCCTCATCGCCCTGCAACCAAACGGAGTGAAGCGCCTGGGCGAAGCCCACGTCGATCCAACCGTCATGATCTTCGCCGCGGCTCTCTCGCTTCTGACCGGCCTCATCTGCGGCGTCTTTCCGGGAATGTCCGCGCGCCGCGCGCCCGCTCAGGCCCTGCGCGAAGGCGCTCGCGGCCTTCTCGCCGGGCGGAGCGGCCGGGTCCGGGGCGGGTTGGTGATCGGTCAGATGGCGCTCGCCATGATGCTTCTGGCCGGGGCCGGTCTTCTCCTCCGAAGCTTCGCCCAGCTCCAGCAGGTGAAGCCGGGGTTCGACGTGGAAAACGCGCTCACCTTCCGCATCGCCCTGCCCGCCGAGGCCTACAAGGATGAATCGCGTCGCGTCGCCTTCTTCGATCGCCTGCTCGAACGCGTCTCCGCTCTTCCGGGCGCGCGCGGAGCCGCCGCCACGCTCGGTCTGCCCATGAGCGGCACCCAGATCAACATCTCGTTCGAGGTGAAGAATCGACCCGAACTCCCGGCGTCGCAACAACCCTCGATGGAGATGCGCGCGGCGACCCCGGCGTACTTCAAGGCCATGGGCATCCCCATCGTTCGCGGCCGGGGTATCGAGGCCGGCGACCAGGCCGGCGCCGCTCAGGTGGTCGTGCTGAGCCAGAGTGCGGTGAAGAAATACTTCCCGAACGAAGATCCCATCGGGCGCTTCATCACCCTCGGCTGGCGTCGTCCCGAGGGCCAGCCGAAGGCGGGAGGCGAGGTCGTGGGCGTGGTCGCGGACGTGAAGACCTTCGGCCTCGCCAAGGACGTGGTTCCCGAGATCTACCTGCCGTACGCGCAGCTTCCGGTGGGCTCGATGGACGTGCTGATCCGGACCAGTGTGCCTCCGCTGTCCCTTGGCCCCGCGGTGGAACAGGCGGTGCATGAACTCGACCCCGACATTCCCGTGGCCCGCCTGCGCAGCCTCGAGGAGGTCGTATCCCGGTCCATCTCGCAGCCCCGCTTCTACATGCTGCTCCTCGGACTGTTCGCCTCGATCGCCGTCCTTCTCGCCGCTTTGGGCATCTTCGGGGTCATGTCGTACGCGGTGGCCCAGCGTTCGCGCGAGATCGGCATCCGGATGGCCCTCGGCGCCCATCCCGCGAGCGTCATGCGCATGGTTCTTCAAAACGCCGCCGGGCTCATTGTCTCGGGCATCGGGATTGGCCTCGCCGGCGCCCTGGCGGTGTCGCGCCTCCTCTCCGGGCTGCTCTTCAACCTGAGCCCCACCGATCCTTCGACCCTCGCGGGCGTTGCCCTTCTCCTCACCGCGGTGGCCCTTCTCGCGAGCTACCTTCCCGCCCGTCAGGCCACTCGCGTCGATCCGCTCCTGACCCTGCGAAGCGAATAGTCCTCAAGCGCCGCGTCGGCCTAGCGAGGGGTAGGCGAGGTCGTGGGGGCCATCGTCGGGGTCGGGGTCGCGGCCTGGTAGCGCACCACGGTCTGCTCGTTGACCCGCACTCGAGCCAACACCTCGGTCTGGGTGTCCGCGGCTTGGAACCGGACGATGTGCTCGCCCGGAGCCACGTCGAATCGCCGCAGGCCCGAGGCC
>JANMVV010000271.1:0-1798 GCA_031392925.1 Vicinamibacteria bacterium | reverse complement strand
CCAGCGATTTCGACGACGCCACCGCCATCATGGAACGGCGCAAGGTCAGGGGCTACAAGCGCGGCGATCTCAAGGTGAAGATCGACGTGGACACCGGCAGCGGCGACGTGAGCGTCGGTCCGGGCCGGTCGTAGGCTCCGGGCTCGATCCGCCGCCGCCTCACGCCTCCGGCCGCGACGCGGCGCCTCTGGTCCGCCCTCCGCGGGGCAGGGCGGTCAAACCGATCGCCGTGAATATCAGCAGCAGCGGTTCGATCAGGAACCGGTGGCGGCCCTGGACGTAGAAGGCGCACTGCAAAACGCTCACCGCGACGATAAGGCCGAGGGTGAGCCCGGCGGCCCATCGATCAGGAGAGGTTGAGGCGGCGTTTCGCGCGCGGAAGAGCACGAAAGCGCCGAAGAGCGACAGCGCGAGTTCGCTCCGGTAGATCACCTCGTACGCGATCGAAGCCGCCCGGGGATAGTCGCGGGGATCGGAGTCGATCCTCCACCAGAAGATCCGCATCTTTGTGGCGAAGAGGCCCATCGCGGCGAGCGGCTCGGTCCGAATGAAGCGCCAGGCCTCAGACATGAAGATTCGGTGCCTGTCCGCCTCCGTGCCCTTCGCCAGGACGGTTCGGATCGAGTCTGGAAGAGCGGCGTTTGTCGGAACGAGCCTCGTGATCGCACCGCCGTTCAGGTCCTTCACGCCCCCTCCTGCGCCTTCATGATTGCCCCGCCAGAAATTCTCGCCCGTGGTCGATGTGATGATCGGGGAGCCCATGATGAGAGCGTTTCGAACCAGCCAGGGCGCGGTGCACAGAACAAACGCGAGCGTGACCGCGGCGATGGGTCTAAGCGCGGCGCGATCCCATCGAGCCAGCAAGGCGATCGCGACCACGGGCACGGCCACTATGGGTGTTCCCCTTGAGAGTACGCCCAGCCCCACCAGCAGCCCAAAGGCGATGGCGCGACGGTCGCTCGGTCTCGCGGTCAACGTGGCTGCCGAGACCGCGATCAGGCTGAGCAATAGGGCGTTGAGGGGCAGGGGGTCGCTCTTCATCACCGAGTAGTAGACGAGCGAGGGCTGCAGCGCCACCAGAATTCCGGTGAGGAGGCCAGCGCGCTCATCGCCTGTGATCCGGCGCGCAAGGCTCCCGCAGATCAGTGCAGCGCCGAGGCAGCACAGCCCTTGGATTGCCTGAATCGCCGCGTGAGCACTCCCGAAGAGTCTCAGTAGACCCGCCAGGACATAGGACCATAGAGGCGGAGAGTAGGCGGCGTAGACGAAGCCGCTACGTTCGTAAACGTGTCCATTTCCCGCGACGATGTTTGCGGCGATGATGTCGTACTCCCATAGTTCAGGCTTTCCGGCCGCCCCGAGAAGCACCGCGAATAGCACACGCGACCCGAGGGCCGCGGCGGCAACGAGGGTCAGCGAGCGGGCGGAGAGAAGGGACAAGGCATTTGGGATGTTACCCTCCGGTTTTCAATGCGCGACAACCTTCCAAGGAGACTTCTCAAGCGGCTCGCTCTCGCCGCTTTCGAGTTGGATCTCGCGGTCGAGAAGAAGGGGCGGGGGGGGAAGCCGCTCTTTGAACTCGGCGGCTCCTGCCAGAAGTGCGCCAGATGTTGCGAGGCCCCGGCCATTTCCGTCTTCTGGCCCTTCCGGCGGTTCCGTTCCCTGCGCGCGCTGTTCCTGACCTGGCAGAGGCACGTCAACGGGTTTCACCTCGTTCGCGAAGACAAGCTTGTGCGAGCCTTCGTCTTCAGGTGCGAGCACTTCGATCGCAGGACGCGTCTTTGCGACAGCTACGACA
>JANMVV010000257.1:0-10722 GCA_031392925.1 Vicinamibacteria bacterium | reverse complement strand
GTGCGAGAGCTGGCGGTCGAGATGGCGCCCCTGGTTCGGGTGAACGCGGTAGCCCCGGCCACCGTGGTCAAGGGCAGCACCATGTTCCCGCGCGACCGGGTGATCGCTTCGCTCACCAAGTACGCGATTCCGTTCGCGGAGTCCGAGACCATCGAAGATCTGCGAGGGAAGCTCGCGGCTTTCTATGCGGAGCGGTCGCTCACCAAGGTCCCGATCGAACCGGAGGATCAGGCGGAGGCGATCTTCCTGCTCGTCTCAGCGCGCCTGCTGAAGACCACCGGCCACGTCATTCCCGTGGACGGCGGTCTTCAGGAGGCGTTCCTCAGGTAGTCCGTACTACCACTTGAACTTGATCGACAACTGTATGTTGCGCTCGGTCGTGCCGCAGATCGCGCACGCCGGATTCGACAACATCGCGGTGATGGTGCCGAAGGCCGCGTTGCCAAAGGTCGTGTTGGGATCCGCGAACGCGGGGTGGTTCAGGACGTTGAAGGCCTCGATGCGGAACTCGTTGGTGACGTGTCCGAATTTGGTGACCTTGATCAGCGAAGCGTCGATGTTGAAGTAGCCCGGACCTCTGACGGAATTGCGGGGGACGTTGCCGAAGGTGGCCGTCGGCTCGCTCACCTGAGCGAAGGCCGCCGGATTGAACCAGTGGTCGATGTTCTTGTTCGAGTTGTACACATCGTTCGAAACCTGATTCGGCCGGGCCGACGACTGCTGGCCGGCATTCGAACCGATGGACTGGATCGCTTGGCTCGAGTTGATGGTCAGGGCGCGGCCGGTGCGGGCGTACACGATGCCGCTCATCTCCCAGCCGCCCAGCTTGCTCTTCTTGCCGAGGGGCAGGGCGTAGACGATGTTCGAGACGAAGGTGTGCTTGACGTCATAGTCCGAAGGTCCGATGTTGTAGTCCGGGTTGTAGACGTTGACCAGGTGGACGCCGCCGTCGTTGTCCGAACTCAGATCCTTGGAGTGGCCGAGGGTGTACGAGTTCATGAAGGAGAACCCGTTGGCGAAGCGGCGCTGGAACTTCACCTGAAGCGCGTTGTAGTCCATGAACCCGATGCTCGAGACCTGGCCGAGATCCCGAAGGAGCGGATCGATCGCGATGAAGGGCCGGTTCACGTCAGCATTGGTCACCCCCAGGGTCGGCTTGGCCTGGTTCGGGTTGACCTTGGTCATCATCTGGCGGGCGCGCGAGCCGGCGTAGGCCACTTCCAGCATGTAGTTCTTGCCGAGCTGGCGCTGCACGTTGATGTTGAAGTTCGTGGAGTAGGCGTCGCGGAAGTTGATATCGAAGACCGAACGCGTGCTGCCCGCGGGCGCGCGGTTGGGGTCGACGCCCGGAGGAGGCGGCAAGCCCGCCGAGATCAGCCCGGCCGTCCCTCCCCCGGAGGTGGTGAGCGCGGTGGATTGGAGGAAGGGCGGGTTCTGCGCCTTGGAAGAGGATGTGCCGCCGGGGGTGAAATTCCAGAACAGCCCGACGCCGCCGCGGACGAGCGTCTTCCCGTCACCCCGGAGGTCATAGGCAAAGCCGAAGCGCGGGGCGACATCGCCCTTCGAATAAGTCTGGAGGTACCGCCCAACCTTGACCCCGTTCATGACCGCGTCGTCCGAGGCGACGACGAACTTGCCGGTCGAGGTGTCGAAGTTGGACTGGCGATTGTCCTTTTCGACCCAGGGCACGTACACGTCCCAACGCACTCCCATGTTGAGGGTGAGCCGGTTCGTTGCCCGCATGTCGTCCTGCACGTAGATGCCGTACTCGGGCCGCGTCTCCGTGTAGGTCTGCGCGTCGAACAGGTTGCGGGTCTTGGCGCTGGTGAGGCCGAGCATGAAGCTTGCAACGTCAAAGCCGGTGGTGGAACTCACGGTGCAGCCGGAGGTCACACCCGCGCAGTTCGAGGTTGGGTTGTTGTTGAAGTCGAACTGGCCGACGATGGTGTCGGCGTTCAGGATCTCGCGCGAGCGGAGGGTGAGGCTCCCGCCGGCTTTGAAGGTGTGCTTGCCCGAGACCTTGGTCACGCTGTCGAACACCTGGAAATCATTTTGGTTCGTGATCAGTGGCTGGTTACCGTTGGCGCCGAGGTTGCGGATGTTCTGAAACCTGAGCTGGGTCATTCCGGAGGTGGCGTCATTGAGATTGATTCCAGGGATTCCCACCGCGTTCGCCGGGTTCTTCAGGTAGTCGATCGGGGTCATGAAGAATTTGATGGAGTTCCAGCCGAAGCGGAACTCGTTCAGCACGTTCGAGCTGAACACGTGCGTATCGTTGAGGGCCAGCCCCTGGGCCTTGATGTTGCCTTCGCCCGCTCCGAACGTCGCCCCCGCGTCTCCATGCTCGAGGGTCGCCGGCTGTGTCCGGTGAGTCTTCTGAATGCTGTAGCGGACGAACGCGTGGTTCTTGGTCGTGAAGTTGTGGTCGAGCTTGATGTCGCCCTGGTTGTCCTGCCGCTGGGTAGTGGGGTTGATCAGGTAGTTGTTGAGAGTCTGGCCGCTTGCGGAGACCGTACCCGCGGTGTTCGCGGTCGGGTAGAGCTGCTGCAGCACCTTGACCGAAGACGGATCGAACCGGCTCGAGGGGATGATGTTTCCCGGGAAAGGCAGGTGGGTGATGGGATCGTAGATGACGCGATTGATGGCCGAGAAGTCGCCGTTGCGCATGGCGGCGGTGGGCACGGTTGAAAGGTAGGTTTGCCCCTGGTTGAGCCGGAGACCCTGGTAGTCGATGAAGAAGAACGTCTTGTCCGACGCGAGGGGGCCGCCCAGGGTGGCGCCGAACTGGTGTTGCTTGAAGTCGGGCTTCTTCCGACCCGCGCGATTGTTGAAGAAGTTGTTGGCGTCCAGCGAGTCGTTCCGCTCGAAGTCGTACAGGTCTCCGTGATACTTGTTGCTGCCCGACTTGATCTGAAGGTTCACGACCCCGCCGAGGGACTTGCCGAATTCGGCCGAGTAGGTGCTCGTCTGCAGCTTGAACTCATCGAGGGCTTCGACGCTCGGGAACGTGACCACGGTCTGGAGCCAGGTTTCGTTGTTATCGACCCCGTCCAGCAGGTAGTTGTTGTCGCGGGGGCGCTGGCCGTTGGCGGAGAAGCCAGATCCGGCGCGCCAGGCGAGGCTGCCGCCACCGTCGATGTTGCCACCGGGGACAGGTCGGAGCACGCCCGGAACCGTGCGGGTGAGGCTGACGAAGTTGCGCCCGTTCAGGGGCAGCCGCTCGATCTGTTCTTCGACGACGGTCGTCCCAAGCTCCGAGCTGCTCGCCTGTACGAGCGGCGCCTCGGCCTCAATGGTGACGACCTCGGTCATGACCCCGATTCCGAGCTTGAAGTCGACCCGGAGTTTCTGGTCGACGCCCACGTGGGCGTTCTCCACCGCTACCTTTTTGAAGCCGCTCAACTCGGCGGTGACCAGGTAGTTGCCGGTCGGAAGCTGCGGTGCGACGTACTCGCCCTTGGCGTTCGACGTGACGGACCGGAGCAGCCCGGTCCCCGAGTTGCTCAACGTGACCGTGGCACCCGGGACGCTTGCGCCACTCTCGTCGCGCACCGTGCCCAGGATCGTGCCGGAGACGGCCTGGGCGTGGGCAGGGCGCGGGAAACCGAATGATGCAAGCACCAGACCTGCGGCAACGAGCAGGGCGACGCGCGGGGCCAATCTTGATTTCTTCACAGGAACTCCTCCAACAGGGAAAATCGAAGCCATGTGCGGCCCCCCGCGGTAGGACCGTCGACCAAGAGAACTTGGCCGGAGGCTACCTTTGAGACAGGCGCACCTTGATGATTAGAGGGAGGATACGCTCCTCAGAGGCCATGTCAACCGGGGAATGCGTGCGAGTGGGAGATCCGATGGACCTCGGGTCGGACGATGGCGGGGGTTGGACGCCCGGGTGTGGGCGATAGCCTCCAGTCGGCAAGAGGCGGCCTTGCTCAGCCCGTGTTACGCAGCCCCGCCGCGATTCCGTTGACCGACAGGAGGACGGCGTCCCGAAGTCCTTCCGCCTCCGGCGCGTCCGGCGTCGCCCGCAACCTTCGCAGCAGCGCCACCTGCACGTAGTTCATCGGGTCGATGTAGGGATTGCGGACGCGGATCGAACGCTGCAGCCACGGGAACAGGTCGAGTAGATCGCGTTGTTCGGTCAGCCGACAGATGGCGTGCGCGGTGCGTTCGTGCTCGGCCTGGATCAGCGAGAACACGCGGGTGCGCACGGGTTCTTCGGCGAGGGTCGAATAGACCTCGGCGATCCGCAGATCTCCCTTGCGCAACGAGACTTGACAGTTGTCGACGAGGTTCCGAAAGAACGGCCACTCGCGGTACATGTGCCCGAGCGTTTTCCAGCGCTCGTCGTCCCCGCCGGCCCATTCCGTGAGCGCTTCTCCGAAGCCGTACCAGCCCGGCAGGGTCACGCGGCTCTGCGTCCACGCGAAAACCCACGGGATCGCGCGCAGCGACTGCAGCGTAGTCGCTCCGCCCCGATACGCGGGCCGGCTCCCGATGTTCAACTGGCCGATCTCCGTGACCGGGGTGGCGCTTCGGAAATACGCGAGGCCTTCCTCTTTCTCGACCAGGGCGCGGTACGCCCTTTCGGAGAGGGGCGCGATGGCGGTCATCGCGGATTCCCAAGCGCCGCCCCTCGACGGGCTGGAAACGGGCTGCTTTCCCGTGGTCCACAGCACGGCGTGAAGGAGCTGCTCGAGATGGCGCCGCGCCAATTCTTTGTTGGCGTAGCGCGCGGTGATGGTCTCGCCCTGTTCGGTGAAGCGCAGTCGTCCACCCAGCGATTCCTGGGGTTGAGAGAGCACCGCGCGGTTGGTGGGTCCGCCGCCGCGACCGATCGAGCCCCCCCGTCCATGAAACAGAGTCAGGCCCACGCCATAGCCCTTGCAGGTCGCGGCCAGCGAGCGCTGGGCGAGGTGCAGCTCCCAGTTTGCGGCGGCGTAACCCGCGTCCTTGTTGGAGTCGCTGTACCCGATCATGATGGACTGACCGTTTCCACGACGCTCGATATGGCGTGCGTACGACGGGTTCTGGAACAATCGCTCCATCGTGACCGGCGCCTGATGAAGGTCGGCCACGGTCTCGAAGAGCGGGACCACTTCGAGGGCATCCCCAACTGCCGCGTCCCTCGCCATCAGCAGCACGCTCAGCACGTCGGCCACGCCGCGCGTCATGCTCACGATGTAGGTCTCGATTGATGCCGGTCCCACGCGGTCGTGGGCTCTCTTGATGAGCCGGAACAAGTCCAGGGTTTCGTTGGTGGCGTCGCTGAAATCGAGGCGGCCGGTGAGGGGCCTGGGGCTCTCGAGCTCCACGTTCAGCAATTCGGAGCGTCGAGCGTCGTCCCCCTTTGTCCAATCCTCGCCCAGGCCGTAGCGGCCGAGGATTTCCGTAAGGGCCTCCTCGTGACGTTTCGCATGCTGGCGCACGTCCAGAGTGGCCAGGTGAAAGCCGAAGATCTCGGCCTGCGCGATCAGGGCGCCGAGCGCTCCGTCGGCGAGCCGATCTCCCGCGCGCCGTCTCAGACTCTTCTGAATGATGCGAAGGTCCTCGATGAACGATCGGGCATCGGGATACGTGCCGGGCAGGGGCCGATGGTCCGCTCGCCACGGTCGCGCCGCCGCCTCGAGCGTCCGTTGCAGTTTCCGATAGACGAACGCGAGCTTCTGCCGATACGGCTGGCGCCGATATCGGTCTTCGGCGCGGCGTGACTCTTCGGGGAAGAGGAGTGCTTCGGCGCGCAGGCTCTCTCGCAACTCGCGGTCCTCCTCTCCATCCGGATCGTGGGCCACGCTCAAGTGGCCGTGCATGCGATCGAGCGCGCGCAGGTACAGGCGCAGGGCCATGGCCTGATGCTCCCGCAGCGCGGCCTCGGTGGCCTGCACATCGACCGACGGATTGCCGTCGCGGTCGCCTCCGATCCAGCTCCCGAAGCGCAGGAAGTGCGGCACCTGCAGAGCCTCATTCGGGAAAGTCTCGCGCAGCGCCTTGCGCAGACGGTCCTCGATCTCGGGCGCCAGGTCGAAGAGTGTGGTCTCGAAGTAGTAAAGCCCGTTTCTCACCTCGTCCAGGACGCCGGGCTTGTAGGCGCGCGTCTCCTCGGTCTCCCACAGCGACGCGAGCTCTTCGCGCAATCGATCGAGAGCGGAGGCGCGCTCGTCGGGCGTGGGCGATTCGAAGTCGAGCTGATGCAGCAGCGACGCGAGCCGGTTGAGCTTCGTGAGCACGGTGCGGCGCTTGGCCTCGGTCGGATGCGCGGTGAACACCGGCATGATGAGCAAGCGGTCCAGGATGCCTTGCAGGTCCCCAGGCGACGAACCCTGTTCCTTGAGAGCCAGGAGCGCCGCGCCAATGGTTTCGTCCATCGGTCGATGCTGTTCGCTTGCCTCCCGCTCGCGCTGTCGCAACACGGAGACACGCTCCTCTTCTTCCGCGAGGTTGACGAGCGCGAAGTAGGAGGCGAACGCTTTCACCACGCCGCGGGCTTCCGGAAGGGGCAAGGCCTCGATGCGCCGGATCAGGTGCAGGCCCGCTTCCGCGCTGCCGTCGCGGTGGGCTTTTGCGAGACCGCGCACCTCCTCGACGAGATCGAAGAGCGGTCGTCCCGCCTGCTCGACGATGGTCTGGCCGAGGATATCCCCGAGAAGATGGATCTGGTCGGAGAGCCGGTCGCGTTCGCTCATTTCGCGCCCCCGTAGATCGCCGCCAGCACGCGTTGGACTTCGAGGCCGATGCCGCCGGAGACGGTTGGATCGCGTCCGGCGCGCACCGCATCCACGAAATTTTCGACGAGTGGCTGGTGCAGGTTTTCATGCGGAGGATGGTGCTCTTCGCGGACGCCCTCCGCCGTGGTCAGGCGCAAACGGCCGTCGTTGAGCACGGGCACGTAAGCGGAGCCGAGGGTGCCGATGATCTCCAGCGTGTCGCGCCGCTCGTGCGCGGCGTGGGTCACCGTGATCAAACCCGAGGCGCCGCTCTCGAAGCCGAGGCGAGCCACGCAGGTGTCTTCCACCTCGCGGTCCTTGAAGCGGACGTTCGACGGGAATCCGCGGGTGTGGGCGACTCGTCCGAGCAGGTCGAGCAAGACCTCGATGCGATGGCATCCGAAATCCGCCATCGGGCCGCCGCCCGAGGTCGCTTTCCGCAGAAGCCACGCCCGCGGATGGTCCGGGGCGGGGTTGAAGGGCTCGAAGGCCTGGGCCTCGGCCATCACCGGCTGTCCGATTTCGCCCGAGGCGAGAATCACGCGCAGACGCGCGATGACCGGATAGTGATGACGGTAGTAGGCGACGCCCAGGCGCACGCGGTTCTCTCTCGCCGCGGCGATCATGCGGGCGCAGGCGTCTACTTCGATCGCCATCGGCTTCTCGCACAAGACATGCTTCCCGGCCTCGGCGGCGGCGACGGCCTGCTCAACGTGAAGGGCAACCGGCGTCGCGAGGTAAACCGCGCCGACCTCCGGGTCCCTCAGCAGTTCTCGCCACTCGGCGTGAAAGCGTCGCGCGCCGTGTTCCGCGGCGAACGCGGGTAGCAGCTCGGCCCGCGCGCGAGAGACCGACACCAGTTCGCTATGCGGCGCGTTACGCAACGCCGCGGCCACCCGCTTCGCCGCAATGTCTCCGCAGCCGATAAGACCCCAGCCAAGCGGCCCGGATGTCGTGTTCCTCATGGACTTCGAAGCCTATCGCGTCGAGCGTGTGTCCTGCGGCCCGAGGTAACTCGGAGGCCGGCTGACCTCCATCGCTCAGGGCCCATCGGCACCTGGATAAGATGCCCGCATATCCTGAACGAAGGTAGAAATCTCGGAGAGGCCCCCCCCGAGGCTCAGGCCGGAGTCAACGTAACCGGCTCGCCGGTTCGCGCCGAGCGATAAAGAGCCTCGACCAGCGCCACGCTGCGACGACCCTCAACCCCATTGCATCGCGGCTCCGAGCCGCCCTTGATCGCACGGAGGAAATCCTGGATCACCGCCTTGTGGCCGCGAACGTCGGAGACGATGGGCGATGAGGCCGCCGCGTTTTCACTGGCCGCTCCGCGTTCGAGGCCGGGCCAGGGCCTGCGCAGATCCGCCGAGGAGATCCGGTCCTGCTGCACCACGACCGTGCCTTCGCTGCCGGAGAGCTCGATCTGCCGCGGATAGCCCGGAAAGGCGGCGGTGGTGGCTTCGAAGGTCGCGAGCGCTCCGCTTGCGAATTCGAGCGTGGCGACCAGCGTGTCCTCGACTTCGATTGCGTGAAGGGCCGCGGCTTGCCGCGCGAAGACGCGCTTCACGTCGCCCCACAGCCAGAGCAGCAGATCCACGGTGTGGATGCCCTGATTCATCACCGCGCCGCCGCCGTCGAGGCTGGCCTTGCCGCGCCAGCGCGAAGCGGAGTAGTACTCGGTGGGCCGCCACCACTTCACCCGGGCCGAGGCGAGGAGCGGTCGGCCCAGCGCCCCTTCATCGATGGCCGCCTTGAGCCGCACCAGATCCGGCGCGAAGCGATCCTGGAAGAAGACACCGAGCTTTACCGAGGCGCTGGCGCAGGCCGAGATCACGGCGTCAACTCTCGCGGTCGTGACGTCGAGAGGCTTCTCGACCAGCACGTGGACACCCGCGCGAGCCGCGACGATGCAGGCGTCGGCGTGGAGGCCCGAGGGCGTCCCGATCATCAGAACGTCCAGGGGACGATGCCGGAGCAGCGTCTCGAGGTCTGAGTAGGCGGAGGCGCCGTAACGCTCCGCGATCGCTTTCACCTTGCCTACGTTCGCGCCGCCCGCCGCCACGATCCGGACGTCGTCGATCTGAGACGCGGCTTTCGCGTGAGTGTCGCTGATGCCGCCGCCGCCCCAGATACCGATATGAACGGACATAGCAGCGCAAACGTTTGCACGGGCACGATGGCATGTCAAGGCTCCGCGCCGGCCAGAGGGTTAAACAACAACCCCCCGTCGTCATTGCGAGTCGGCCATCGAAACGCGGCCGGGCGAGCAGCCTGCTCGGGCCACGAAGCCAATCTCACCGAGTTCCCGAACTCTCGCTCGCAGAGAACGCTCCCTGACGTGAGACTGCTTCGTCGGCTCCACCTCGATCGCTTCCTCGCAGTGACGAAATAGGCGGGTGACCGAAACGGGCGTCGCCCGGGAAGTGGTCCCGGCATCGCGAGGTTGACTAGACCCGCACCCACCTCTTCGTTCGCGCCGCCCTCTCCATCGCGGCCAGGACCTGCTGGTTGGCGAGGCCGTCCGCGAAGTTCGGCCGCGGGACCTTGCCGTCGGCGATGGCTTCGAGCAGGTCATGGATGGTGTGGACGAAGGTGTGTTCGTATCCGAGGGCGTGGCCCGGCGGCCACCATGACTTCACGTACGCGTGATGGGCGGCTTCGGTGGCGAGCACGGTGCGGAAGCCCTGCACGTCTCCCGGGTCGGACCGGAAGAAGACCTGAAGCTCGTTGAGCCTCTCGAGATCGAAGGCCACACTGCCGAGCGTGCCATTGATCTCGAAGCGGTTGTAGTTCTTCCGACCCGGAGCCATGCGGGTGGCTTCGATGGTTCCAAGCGCGCCGTTCGCGAAGCGGACCACCGCGGCGGTGGCGTCATCGACGCTCACCCTGCCGCGCTTCTTCCGTTCGCCTGGAAGCGGTCGCGTCTTCACGAAGGTCTCGAGCGCCGCGGTCACCTCCGTGATCTCTCCGACCAGGAAGCGTGCGAGGTCGATGGAGTGGGCGGCCAGATCCCCGAGTGCGCCCGAGCCCGCGATCTCTTTACGCAGGCGCCAGGTGAGGGGGAAGGCGGGATCGACCAGCCAGTCCTGAAGGTAGGTGCCGCGGTAGTGTCGGATCCGGCCGAGGCGGCCCTCCTTGATGATCTGCTTCGCCAGCATCACCGCGGGGGCGCGGCGATAGTTATGGCAGAGCATGTGCACGACGTCCGCTCTGGTGGCTGCGTTCAGCATGGCCTTCGCTTCCTTGACCGAGTTCGCGAGAGGCTTCTCGCAGAGAATCGCCTTGCCGGCCCTGGCGGCGGCGATGGCGATCTCGGCGTGGGTGTCGCTCGGGGTGCAGATGTCCACGAGGCCGATGTCCTCGCGGCCGATGACTTCGCGCCAGTCCGTTGCCCACTCCTCGAATCCCAGGCGCTTCGCCGCCGCGGCGACGGCTCGCGGGTTCCGGCCGCAGATGACCTGCAGGCGCGGGGTCAGCGCGGGCGTGAAGAAGGGCTTCACCTGCCGATAGGCGTTGCTGTGGGCGCGGCCCATGAAGTTGTAGCCGATGAGGGCGACGCCGATCTCCTTCGCGGATGCCGGGGCTGCGTCGCGTCGCGGGGACTTCAACGGATCACGTCCTTTTCGACGCGGTCGCGGGTGGCATCGACAAGTCCCGGACTGTTCCGCACCCAGAAATCGCGGACGTTCTGCAGCGTAAAGAACGGAACTCCGGGCGCTCGCTGCGCGCTCACCTGGTTGAAGCGGACCGTAGCGACATCGTCCAAGCTGAAGGGGGGCCGCGCATCCTCCCTGGCGAAGGCGACGCGCACGTCGGTGAAGGTGATGTTTCGCGCGTGTCGTAGGTAGAAGCCATACGCCGGCAGCGTACCGAACATGCTGGGCTCGGGATACGCGGTCTCGTTCTCGGGTGGCACCAGGGCCGCGTCTGCCGCCGTGCCCCCGCCGCGGTACGAAATCTGGATGTGGCTCAACTGCACATCCTCCACCGGGTGACCGGGAAGTCCGGCGATGAGGGC
>JANMVV010000243.1:0-27415 GCA_031392925.1 Vicinamibacteria bacterium | reverse complement strand
CCCAGTTCGGTGCCCTTGAAGGCCCGGTTCACCGAACCGTCCTCGAGCACAAAGTTGTGGGCGACCCGATGCTGGAAGAAGAGATCGGCGTATTCGCCGCCCTGGGAGAGTGCCGCGGACAGAGCTTCGCGGATCAGCTTCTCGTCGACGCCGAAGGCGGTGAAATAGGTCGGCCCGAGAGTCGGGCCTTGGTCTTCGGAGGAGATGGATGGGGAGGTGTTCATGGAACTTTCAGGCTCGGGCGCGCCGGCTCTTCGCGGATGGAGGGGCTTGCTTCAGCACGGTGTCGACGAAGTAGGTGGAGAGGCCGATGCCACTACGGTAATCGAGGGCCTGGTCGAGAGCGCGAGGCGAGACGAACGCCTTCACCTTCGCGTCGCTCCGGGCCACGTCGCAGAACGACCGGTCCTCGGCCCGGGAGAGCCGGGACAGACCGAGCACGTGGGCGTGAGCGGCGTCCCGGCCCATCTTCGTGGCGAGCGCCATCATCAGCGCCTCGGAGAGAACCGTCCCTCCGGTGCGATCGAGGTTCCGAAGCATGTTCTCCGGTTTTACGATGAGTGTCTCGAGCACGCGCGCGAGCATTTCGAGCTGCGCGCCGAAGAGCAGCGAGATCTCGGGGCCGAAGGACCACAGGGTTTCGCCCTGGCGATGGTCGTCCTCCCATTCGCAGTGGACGTAGTCGAGCACCGCGGTGGCCCGCGCCTTGATCAGCCGGAAGAGCAGGACCACCGAGCCCGAGGCCACGGGATTGAGCTTGTGCGGCATGGCGGACGAACCGACCTTGCCCGCGCTGAACTCCGACAATTCATCGATGTCGGTCTGCTGGTGGTTGTACACCGCGGCCCCGATTTTCGAGAAAGTCCCGGAGATCGACGAGAGAAGCAGGAAGAACTCGGCGAAACGATCGCCCGCGGTCTTGGTGGGGATCAGGGGAAAGCCGAGGCCGAGCCGGG
Source organism: Vicinamibacteria bacterium (assembly GCA_031392925.1). Classification (GTDB taxonomy): domain Bacteria; phylum Acidobacteriota; class Vicinamibacteria; order Fen-336; family JAGNNV01; genus JAGNNV01. The sequence goes on along the minus strand of JANMVV010000243.1, from coordinate 26,459 downwards.
CCGCGAAGCATTCCTGGATCTTCAAGCCGATCTTTCCCGTGGCCGCCATGGTCCCGACCGCGCCGCCGAATTCGCAGACCAGGACGCGCTTCTCGCTTTCGAGCAGCCGCTCGCGCTGTCTCCGGATCTCGTCGATCCAGACCGCGACCTTGTAGCCGAGGGTTACGGGAATCGCCTGCTGACCGTGCGTCCGCGCCGCCATCAGGGTGTCGCGATGCTTTCGCGCGAGGACGATCAGGGCGCGTTCGATCCGATCGAGGCCGCCGTGCACGACGCGATAGGTGGCTTTGATCTGAAGGGCGGAGCCCGTGTCCATGATGTTCTTGGAGGTGGCGCCCCAGTGCACCCACTGGGCGGCCTTCTCGGGGAGACGCGCGCGAAGCGCGTTCACCAGGGGAAGGATCGGGTTCCAGGTGACGTCGAACTCCGCGCGCATGGCCTTCAGGTTGATGTTCTCGACCCGCGCGGCCTTCTGGATGAACCGGGCCGCGCCCTTGGGAACGATGCCCGCGTCGGACTCGGCGAGCGCGAGGGCCGCCTCGCAATCGAGCCACGCCTGGACCATGGCCCGATCGGACCAGATCGCCCGCATGGCCGCGGAGCCGTAGCGGTCCTTCAGGTAGAACGAATCGAAGGCCGAAGCCCCGCCGAGGTCGGGAGCGGCCGGGCTCCCCATGGTTCCGAGTATGCGCGCGCCTGGTTTGGACATGGTCAACCTTTGCTCGGAGCGGGAACCGCCAGGCTGATGAGGTAACCCGACGTGAACACCGCGACCGTGCCCACCACGTTCCACCAGAGGAAGTGGACCTTGGTGGTGGAGGCGACGATACCGACGATGCCCATGCCGATGAAAAGACCCACAGTGGCGCCGGTTCCGTTGGCGCGTCGGGTCAGGATCGCCAGCATGAAGACGCCGAGGATGGAACCGTAGAAGTACGAACCGAACTTGTTGACGACTTCAATCGCCGAGCCGAGCTTCCCGGCCTGGAGCGCCACCAGGCACGCGAATCCTCCCCATAATGCGGTGAACACGCGCGAGAGGAGCAGATCATAGGTGTCGGTCCGGTCCGCGCTCCGGAAGCGACGGACGAAATCGATCATGGTCGCGGTGGCGAGAGAGTTCATCTCGCCGGAGAGCGCCGACATCGCGGCCGCGAAGATCACCGCGACGATGAGGCCGATGAGGCCGTGGGGGATCTGGGTCAGGACGTAGTGAAGAAAGATGTAGTTGATGTCGTTGTAGGCGGTGGTATGCGTCGTGTCCTTGTAGACCTTCGTGACGTTCGTCCGCGCTTCGGCGAACTCGGCCTGGGTCGCCCGGTACCGGTCCGCGGCCGCGGGCTCCCGCGTGGCCCCGAGGTCCAGCGCCGCGTTTCGCCGCGCCGCAAAGGCCGCGGAGTAGCGCGCCTCGGCCCGGGTCTTCTCCGGCGAGTCGATGGCCGCGAATTGCGCGCGCGCGGCCGAGTTGAACAGAGCGGGCGGCTCGTGGAAGTTGAAGAAGACGAAAACGAGCACCCCGGTGAGCAGGATGATGAACTGCATCGGCACCTTGAGGAACGCATTGAACAGGAGGGACAGCCGGCTCTGGGTCAGGGAGGAGCCGGAGAGATACCGCTGGACCTGGCTCTGATCGCAGCCGAAGTACGACAGCATCAGGAACAGCCCGCCGATGAGGCCGCTCCACAGCGTGTAGGGCGTTTCGAGCGAGGTGTCGAGGTTGGTGGCGTTGAGGCGTCCCGACGCCTGCGCGATCGCGAGCACGCCGCGGAATGAGACGTGCTCGGGAAGGTTGTGGATGGCCATGAAGAAGCACGCGAAGATGCCCGTCCACACCACCGCCATCTGCACCACGTCCGTCCAGATCACCGCCTTGTTGCCGCCCTTCATCACGTAGAGGATGGTCGAGCCGCCCATCACCAGGATGGTGAGGGATTCCGGAAGGCCGAACAGGGTCGAGAGCACCAGAGACGGGGCGTAGAGCGTCACCCCCATCGACATGCCGCGTTGCAGCAGGAACAAGAGGCTCGTGAGCGTCCGGGTCTTGACGTCGAAGCGCCGCTCCAGATACTCGTAGGCGGTGAAGACCTGTGCCCGGTAGAAGAAAGGCACGAGGGTGACGCACAGGATCACCATCGCGAAAGGCAGGGCAAAGTAGACGACGAGAAAGCGCATGCCGTCGCTGTAGGCCTGGCTGGTGGTGCCGATGAGAGTAATCGCGGAAATCTGGGTCGCCATCACCGAGAGGCCGACCGCCCACCACGGCATCGAGCGTCCGGCGAGGAAGAAGTCGTCGATCTTGCGATTCCCCCGCCCGACCCAGTACCCGAAGGAGACGATGCAGACGAGATAGACGGCGAGGACCGTCCAGTCGAGGGTGGACATGCTGAGGGCGTTCTTCTAGTAGGGGAAGCGAGAGAAGAGAAAGACGAAGGCGATCATGAGCACGATCACGACGATCACCGCGGTGTAGATATTTCGCCAGGTTCCGAACACCGGCACGAGTCCTGTATCCGAGTTCTGGTCTCCTCTTTCGGGCATTGGGTCGATGTTACCTGCGGGGCCCGCGATGCCCTCCTCCCCGGGCGAGGCGCGCCCGGGGCTGGACAAGCGACCGCCCCTTTCCTCTACAATCTCCGTCGAGACATCCCACCCATGGTCACCGGCTTCAACACCGACGTCAAATACAAGGGCGTCACTTACCACGTCCAGACCGAGGACAAGGGTCCGACCACACCCATGGTCCTCACCCTCATCTACAAGGGCGGCGAGATTCTCGGAGCGAAGCGCTTCCACTACAAGGATGTTCCCGAGGCCCAGGACGACAAGGGACTCGCGAAGTTGATGGAAGACATTCATGCCGCCACCATGAATGAGGTGAAGCAGGGCCGGTATGCGCCCCAGGACGACAAGACGGTAATCGAAGACCTCTCCCTCGACCAGCTGGTCCTTGCCTATCTGGCCTCGCGCGCGGCCGCTTCTCCGGCGCGCTGAACCTTTTTCCGCCGGCCGCCCGGTGAGGTTCCTTTCTCCATGAGCGCTCTTTCCCCGGTCGTTCGGATCACCGTCAACGGAACCGCCGCCGAATGCCCGGAAGGTCTTTCCGTCGAGCAACTGCTGGAATATCTGGACCTTCCCGCTGGTCGCGTGGCGGTCGAGCGGAACCGGGAGATTGTCGGCAGGGGAATCCGCGAGCGCGTCCTGGTGCAGCCCGGTGACGTCTTTGAGCTCGTTACCTTCGTCGGCGGCGGCTAAACCTCTCTCACCCGGGCTAAGATTCTCAACCGGCCCCTTGGCCTTCAAGAGGAGGACACCACCCATGCCCTATTTCGAACTCGATCCGCTGCTCAACAAGATGCTCGATTTCGCGCCGGGGATCTCCGATCTGAACCTCTCGGTCGGCCGGCCCCCGCAGGTCGAGCTCGACGGCCAGCTCAAGGGCGTCGATTACATGGGCATCGACAAGCTCTCGCCCTACCAGACCGAGCAGATCGCCATGCGGCTCATCGCGGGCAAGCGGGACGTGGCCGAGAAGCTCGTGAAGACCGGCTCCACCGACCTGTCCTACTCCCTGTCGGGCCGCACCCGTTTCCGCGTCAACGTCTTCGCCCAGCGCGGCACGTTCTGCGTGGTCATGCGCGTCATTCCGAGCAAGATCCCCACCATCGAGCAGTTGGGCATCCCTCCGGTGCTCGGCGATATCGCCCACGAACGAAACGGGATCGTCCTCGTGACCGGCCCCACCGGTTCCGGCAAATCGACCACCCTCGCCGCCATCATCAACAAGATGAACCTCGAGAAGTCGATGCACATCATCACCATCGAGGATCCCATCGAGTATCTGCACCCGCATCACAAGTCGACCATCAACCAGCGCGAAGTAGGCATGGACACCCAGACCTTCGCTCTCGCGCTCCGCGCCGCCCTGCGCCAGGCGCCCAAGGTCATCCTGGTCGGCGAAATGCGCGACGTGGAAACCATCTCGATCGCGCTCGAAGCTTCGGAAACGGGCCACCTTGTGCTCTCCACCCTGCACACCATCGACGCGGCCAAGACCATCGAACGCATCGTGGGTGTGTTTCCGCGCTCCGACGAGCGGCAGGTTCGAACCCGCTTCTCCGCGGCCTTCCGCTGGGTCGTGTCCCAGCGCCTGGTGCCCAAGATCGGCGGCGGCCGTATCGGCGTCTGCGAAATTCTGAGGTCCACTTCCAGAACCCGCGAGTACGTGCTCGAGGGTGAGCGCGACGGCAAGAGCCTTCACGACGCCATGGAAGACGGCGCTCTGGACGGCATGCAGACGTTCGACAACGAGCTGTATCGCCTGATCAACGAGGGCATTGTCGACCGCGACCTGGCCCTCTCCTACGCGACCAACCGCACGAACCTGCAGCTCAAGCTCGACACTCAGGGCGTGGGCGGCGACAAGGCCGAGGCCGAGGCGAAGGCCCCGAAAGGCGCGAAGTCGACGATCGTGACCAAGGCCGCGCCCGCCACGGGCAAGAAGGCGGCCCCGGCCGCGCCCAAGACGGACATGGACGATCTCCTGGAAAGGTAAGTTAGATGCAAGCGACCTGCTCCTCCTGTTCCAACGTCGTCACCGTCGACGAAAACAACCCGAAACTCCCCACCGGACCGTTCTCGGTCAAGTGCCCCAAGTGCCAGACCCCGGTTCGCTTTCCCGGCCGCGGCGGGGCGGCGCCCGCGAAAGCGGAAGCCCAAAAGCCCACGGCCGAGGAAGCGCCACGCCAGGCCGAGCCGGCACCCGCGGCCGCGACCATCCCCCTCAAACCGACCGCCCTGCCCGGCGAGCGGGCTCTGGTGGCGCTCGATGACAAGCAGCGAGCCGGCGAACTGACTCGCTCCCTCATGCGCCTCGGCTACGAGGTCGACATCATGTCGGACGCGGACGGCGTGCGCGCCATGGAACAGGGGGCTCACGTGATCGTGGCCATGGCTCGCACCGTGGCCGAGAGCGGGGCCCTCACCTGCTATCAGCGCCTGTTTCTGGTGCCCTCCGATATCAGGCGTCACTTCTTCCTGATTCTCGTGGGCGACGAGTACACCACCGGTGACGGAGTGCAGGCCTTCGTGGTACACGGGGACCTTGTGCTCGCGTCCCCCGACTCCGGCTCGAGCGAGGTGGTTGTGCGCGAACGACTGATCGAGCGCAGCCGCCTGTTCCGCACCTTCGTCGACTGCAAGCGAAAGAACGAAGCGGCGCTCTAGTCGGGGTTCGCCGGATCAGGCTAGTAGTGGCGGGAGGGGGTTGCTTCGGCCCGGTACCAACGGAGTTGGCCTCGCAATGACGTGAGTGCCCAATCGGCTTGGCGCTGGGCAGCTAGCTCCGCGCCGCCGGGCCGTACACGCGGAGCGCGTAGTCCCTGGCCATGCGGCGCGCCGAGAAGCGCGGCGCGATGGTAGCGATTGACGCCTTCATCATGCGTGTCCACTCGGCGGAGGCGCCGGGGACCTTCGCTCCGAAGTAGAACGGGACCACGCGGGTTTCGAGCTCCCGGTAGAGGGCCTGCGAGTCGAGCTGATCCTGAGTCTCCTCGAGCTTCATCTGCGACACCGGGGCAGGCGCCGGATCCTCGGAGGTCTCTCCCGGCGTCGCTTCGGGCGGGGTGGCCTCGCCGCCGTCGATGAGGAAGCCATTCTCTCCATCGTAGCCTTCGGCCCACCAGCCATCCGCGATCGAGAGATTCAAGGCGCCGTTGATCGCAGCCTTCTGACCCGAGGTTCCCGAGGCCTCGAGCGGCTTGCGCGGGGTGTTGAGCCAGACATCGACCCCCTGCACGAGCATGCGGGCCATGTCGATGTCGTAGTCCTCGAGGAAGACGATTTTTCCCGCGAGGTCGCTGCGCGAGAGCACCGCGAGTTGTCGGATGTATTCCTGTCCCGCGCGGTCGGCCGGGTGGGCCTTGCCCGCGAAGATGAGTTGAACCGGCCGCTGCGGATCGAGCAGCAGGGCCTTGGCGCGATCGGGATCCTGGAGGAGCAGAACCGCGCGCTTGTAGGTGGCGAAGCGCCGGGCGAAACCGATGGTGAGGGCCGAAGGATCGAGGAGAGTCTCCAGCCGGCGCAGATCGGAGGGCCCGGAGCCTTCACGGGCCGATTGCTTCCGCACCCGTTCGCGCACGTAGCGGATGAGCCGCTCCTTCTGTGCCCGGCGGGCGGCCAGGAGACCCTCGTCGGGAGCGTCGCGGAGTCTCTGCCAGGCCTGGGGATCGAGCAGGAGCGAGCCCCAGTCGGGATCGAGTTCCTTCGCGAGATACGCCCGCATCTCCGGGCCGATCCAGGTCTCGGTGTGCACGCCGTTGGTGATCGCGAAGATGGGAGACTCGGTCTCCTTCGACCAGAGGTGCTTCCACATTTCGGAGGAGACGCGCCCATGCAGTTCGCTGACCCCGTTGGTGCTCCGGGCCAGACGAATGGAGAGGGTGGTGAGATTGAATTGCCCCTCGTGGGCCCCAAGGGCGGTGACCTCGTCGGTGGGAACGCCGGTGTCCCGCGACCAGGGCTCGAGATGCTGCTTCATCAGGTCGAGGGAGAAGACCTCGTTGCCGGCGGGCACGGGCGTGTGGGTGGTGAAGACGGTGTTCCGCCGCACCGAGGCGCAGGCGTCATGAAAGGCCTCGCCGCGCATGACCCGTTCCCGCACGCGCTCGAGAGTCAGCATGGCTACGTGGCCCTCGTTCATGTGCCACACCGCGGGCTGAATCCCGAGAGCCCGGATGGCGCGCACGCCGCCCACCCCGAGGACGATCTCCTGGGCGAGGCGCATCTCCCGGCCACGGACATACAACAGGCCGGTGATGGCCTTGTCGGAGGGGTCGTTTAAAGGGATGTCGGTGTCGAGGAAGAAGACGTGCACCCCGCCGACCCGGGCTACCCAGACGAGCGCGTGGACCACGCGACCGGGCAGATCCACGGGGACGGTGAGCGGCCCTCCGGAGGGCGCCCGCACCGGTTGAACGGGCAGTCGCGCGAAGTCGTAGTCGGGATAGATGTGCTGCTGGAAACCATCGATGTCCACGGTCTGGCGGAAGTAACCGGACCGGTAGAGGAGCCCGACCCCGAAAAGAGGCAGGCCGAGGTCCGAAGCGGCTTTGCAGTGGTCGCCCGCCAGCACTCCGAGGCCGCCCGAATACATGCCCAGCGACTCGTGGAGGCCGAACTCCATGGAAAAATACGCGACGGGGCCGGGCAGCACACCCGGCTGATCGTCCATGAATTTCCGGGCGCTTCGGCTCGCATCGAGGCTTTCCATGGCCTGGCCATAAGCCTCGAGGAACTCGCTGTCCTTCAAAAGGCCCACCCACTTGTGGGGATCGACGTTGATCAGCAGTTCGACGGGGTTGTGATAGCGGCGCCAGTGCTCGGGATCGATCCACGCGAAGAGTCGAGACGCTTTGGGGTTGAAGCTCCACCAGAGGTCGTAAGCGAGATCGCGGAGACGTTCGACCTCCTGAGGCAGGTCGATATCCGCGATCTGCAGGGTGGGGACTTGCAGGGTCACGCGAGTGACGTGCCGGCGAGGAACGTCTTGAGCGCCGCCTCGCCCCGGCTGATGGTCTCGAAGGTGGCGCCGTATCGGTTTGGTCCCGCGGTTCGCGTGACATGCGCGTTCGCGGAGAAGATCTCGCCGCTTTCCTCGAACCGGAAAGCGATGCTCACCTCATCGCCCATGTTGAGCTGGTGATTCGATTCGAGGAGGATTCCGGTGGAGGAGAGGTTCAGGGCCAGGACGGGGACGGTGGCGCCGAAGCCGCTGCTGGCCGAGACCTGGAGGCGGACGGGAATGCGGACGTCCCTCCGGGACGGAACCTCCATGAGCCGGCTCACCCGTTCGTTGAAGTCGTCGCCGGGGGGCAGTCGCAGAATGGCGTTGGCGCCCGCTTCCAGCACTTCGACCTCCGACGGATCGAAGTCGTCTTCCGAGAACACCACGATCGAAATGCGCTTCAGGGTCGGCGACTTTCGAAGGGTTCGAATCAGGTTCTCGATGCCGGACACCTGCCGATGGAGGCAGAGGAGGACGATACCTCCGCCGTTGAGGCGCGCCTGCACATCGGCCGCGGAGCGCACGGTCTCCCTTTCGATGTCGGATCGAAACAGGACGGTGCCTTGCAGTTCCCGGTCGAGGGAGCGGTTTGTACAGATGAGGACGACGGCCATGCGGGAACGCTAGTCTATCTGCTCCATCCACGCGATCGCGCGGGAATCCGACGGCATCCGGAAATCGCCCCGCGGAGAGAGGCTCACCGAACCCACCTTGGGGCCGTCCGGGAGAGTGGATCGCTTGAACTGGGCGGCGAAGAAACGCTCCAGGAAGACGCGCAGGAAGCGGCGAAGGGCGGCCGGCGAGTACACCCCCTCGAAGGCGGTGACGGCCAGAAAGAGCATCTTGGCCGGGGAGGCGCCGAGGCGGAGGAAGGCATAGAGGAAGAAGTCATGGACTTCGTAGGGACCGAGAATGTCCTCGGTCTTCTGACTGATCTCGCCTTTGCTGCCCGGAGGCAGAAGCTCGGGCGAGATGGGGAGGTCGAGGACCGCCCGGAGCGCCGCACTCTCCGCGGCGTGGAGCGGATCAAGGGCGGCGGCGTTCACCAGGAAACGCACCAGCGTCTTCGGGACCGATCCGTTCACGTTGTACATCGACAGGTGGTCGCCGCCGAAGGTCGCGAAGCCCAGGGCGAGTTCAGAGAGATCTCCGGTGCCCACGACCAGGCCGTTCTCCTTGTTCGCGAGGTCCATCAGGACCTGGGTGCGTTCCCGGGCCTGGGCGTTCTCGTACGCGACGCTGCGATCCCGGCTCGACAGGCCGATGTCCTTGAGATGACGCGCGCAGGCGGCCTTGATGTCGATCTCGCGGACGCTCACGCCCGAGGTTTCCGCGAGCCGAAGCGCCAAGGACCGGGTTTTGGCGGTGGTTCCGAATCCCGGCATGGTCACGGCGAGGATGGATCGTCGGGATCGACCAAGGAGACCGCAGGTGCGGCTGGCCACGATCAGGGCCAGAGTCGAATCGAGGCCTCCCGAAAGTCCGAGGATGAGTTTCTTCGATCCGGTGTGCTCCCATCGCCGCGCGAGACCGGCGGTCTGGATTTCGAAGATCTCGGCGCAGCGTCGGGCCAGAGTCGCGTGCTCGCCGGGCACGAAGGGATGAGGATCGACGTTGCGGAGAAGGCGCGCGGACTTCGGCAGGGCCATCGGTTCGAGAATCACGGTTCTCGTCGCTCTGGCTTCCCCCGCGGCTTCGCCGAAAGTCTTCTGGCGCAGGCGCTCCACCGACAACCGCTCCACGTCCACATCGGCGGCCATCAGTTCCGCTTCCCGGCGGAAGCGTCGATTCTCGGCGACCATGACGCCGTTCTCCGCGATCATCAGATGGCCGCCGAACACCAGGTCGGTGGTGGACTCGTGCACGCCCACGTTCGCGAACACGCAGGCGGAGAGGGTTCGGCCGGAGTGCTGTTTCAGCAGTTCGCGGCGATAGTCCGCCTTTCCGACGCCCTCATTGGAGGCGGACAGGTTGGCGAGGATTGTGGCGCCGGCCTGGGCGAGACGGACGCTCGGAGGAGTGGGAACCCAGAGGTCCTCGCAGATTTCGAAACCGAGGGCCAGGCTCTGCTCGTCCTCCACCCTGAAAACGAGGTCGGAGCCCGCGGGGACCTTCGATCCCAGGATCTCCATCTCCCCGCGAACCGCGTCCCGGGCCGGGGAGAACCAGCGGCCCTCGTAGAACTCCTTGTAGTTCGGGATGAAGGATTTCACGACCACCCCGCGGACCCGGCCCTTCTGGAGAATCGCCGCCACGTTCCACAGGCGCGAGTCCCGGGCGAGGGGGAGGCCCACGGCGATCGTCATGTCGAGGCGGGTCGTCCGGGCGCAGAGCTTTTCAAGCGCGTCCTCGGCCGAGCGCAGGAGGGTAGCCTGCTGGAAGAAGAGGTCGGCCGCGGTATATCCGGTGAGGCCGAGCTCCGGGGTCACCAGAAGCTGGACGCCCTTGGCCCGAGCTTCGGAGACGAGGTCGAGGATCTCCGCGAGGTTGGCCGTGGGGTCGGCGATGTGCGCGCGGGGACAACCGGCGGCGACGCGAAAAAAACCGTGTCGAGTGGAGCCGTTCATTTCTTCGAGCCTGCCGGGGCAAGCATACGGGAAGGCCTCCGTTCCGCCTGAGAGCCTTCTCACATGGGGCTTTCCCTTCCTTTCGGATCGCGCGGAGAGGCTGCGCGTGGCAAAATGAGCCGCATGAAACGATTTTCTCCAGTGCTTATTGCCGTGGCACTCGCAGCTCCGCTTCAGGCCCAGGACTGGAAGGGCATGGGGCGTCTCTTCGGCAAGGTCACCGATGCGGATGGCAAGCCCGTGGTCGGTGCGTCGGTCAAGCTCGATTGTCCCTCTCGGGGCGGGGGCACGACCCTCACCACGGACAAGAAGGGCAGCTGGGCCTTCCAGGGCCTCGCCGCCTGCAACTGGAACGTGGACGTCAAGGCCGAGGGTTTCCAGGTGAAATCGGTCACCGTGCCCATGAGCAGCGAACAGGCCCGCATGGCGCCGATCGACCTCAAGCTCGACAAACCGAAGGGACCGCCGCCCGAGCTCGTGGAAGCGCTCAAGAACGGCGACGCCGCCTTCGCCGCCCAACAGTGGCCGGTCGCCCGGGAGAACTACGAGAAGGTGGCGACCATCCGCCCTGACCTCTCACCCCAGCTCTATCCGCGCCTCGCCCGCATCTACGCCGCGGAAAAGAACACGGAGAAGGCCATCGAGTATCTGCAGAAGGCGATCGACGCCGATCCCTCTAACCAGCAGATGAAGATCGTGGCCGCGAACGCTGCCATGGATGCGGGCATGGCCGACAAGGCCCTGGCCTTCCTCGCGACCATCGATGACACGAAGGTCACGAACGGCGACGGCTACTTCGACCTCGCGGTGGGATTTCTCCGCCGGAGCGATTCAGGCAACGCGGTGGAATACTTCACCAAGGCGCTTGCCAAGGATCCGAAGATCGTGGAGGCGTACTACTGGCGCGGCATCGCCTACGTCCAGCAGCAGAAGATGGCGGAAGCGAAGGCCGACATGCAGAAGGTCGTGGAGCTCGATCCGACCGGCGCCAATGGAGAGAAGGCCAAAAGGGCCCTCGAACAGATGAAGTAGCGCCCGGGAGCCAAGGACCTACACCGCCGCCAGCTGGTGGCGGGAGGCGGGCATGGCGGGCACGGCGTGCGACCAGCAGTAGGGGTCGCCGATGACCTCGTAGTGCATGGTCCGGCGCTTGGGGACGAAGCCCGCGCCCTGGATGTTGCGCGCGATGTCCGCTTCGGTGAGGTGGAACCCGGCACCCGCCGACGACACAACGTTCTCTTCGATCATGAGGCTGCCGAAGTCGTTGGCGCCGAAGCGCAGCGACATCTGCCCGATCTTGCCTCCCTGGGTGACCCAGCTCGCCTGGATGTTCGGGAAGTTGTCGAGCATCACCCGCGCCACCGCCAGGGTGCGGAGATATTGAAAGGACGTCACCTCATCGCCCGCGAGCGCCGTGTTCTCCGGCTGGAAGGTCCACGCGATGAAGGCGGTGAAGCCCTTCGTCCGGTCCTGCAGCGCCCGCAGATGAAGGAGATGGTCGATCCTCTCCTCCAGTGTCTCCACGTGACCGAACATCATGGTCGCGGTGGTCTTCAGGCCCTGGTTCTGCGCCACCTCCATGACCTCGATCCAGTCTTCGGTGGAGCCCTTGGCGATGCCGATGATGTTGCGCACGCGGTTCGAGAGAACTTCGGCGCCGCCGCCCGGAATCGAGTCGAGCCCGGCCGCGATCAGACGTCGCACCGCCTCTTCCGTGGTCAGATTCGAGACGCGGCAGATGTGCTTCACCTCGGCGGGAGAGAGCCCGTGGACCCATAGCTTCGGATACGTGGCCTTGATCCACCGGAACAGGTCCTCGTAGTACTCGATCCCGAGATCGGGATGGAGGCCGCCCTGCAGGAGGATCTGCTCTCCGCCCAGAGCGAGGGTCTCCTCGATTTTCTGGCGGAACTCATCCTTCGAGAGGACGTAGCCGTCCTTGGCGGGAAGGTCGCGGTAGAAGGCGCAGAAGGCGCACTGCGCGGTGCACACGTTCGTGTAGTTGATGTTGCGATCGATGATGTAGGTGACCAGGCCCTCGGGGTGAAGTCGCCGCCGGGTCGAGTCCGCGAGTTCGCCCAATGAGAGGAGGTCCGCGTCGCGAAGGAGAAAGACGCCTTCGTCCCGCGACAAGCGCTCGCCCGCGAAGACCTTCTTCGAAATGGCGTCAAATTGCATGGTACTCAAGCTCCTTCACGTCGGCCAGCAGGCCTTTCGCCTGCGCCAGTCGATGGAAGAGGGCGAGGCCAAGCTTTTCGCGTTCACCCAGATCGTATCGGATCACGTGTCTCAGATAGTGCTCGGCGTGCGCCGCATCGACCCCCGAATTATACGAACGGGCGATGGTTGAAGCCGCTTCCAGGCCGCGCTTTTTCGCTTCTTCCATTCGAGCGACCATTCGGTCGGCGGCCACGCGGGAATCCTGAACCATGACCGCGAACACGAACGGCAGAGAACGTCGTGTCTTCCATTCCCGGCCAAGGTCCATTCGCGTGAACCCTTCCGCTCGCCAGAGAAAGGCGGGGTCGCCAATGACGATGACGGCGTCCGCGTCCGGCCGCTCCACGCTCCTCGGCGAGAACGGAATGGTTCGCGGAAGATTTCCAGAGACCTCGGCGATCAGAATCTTCGCGAGTGCGGCGCTCGTTCGACTCGCTTCGTCAACCGCAAGCGTTTCCACGCGCTCGAGCGGAACCCGATGATGAAGGATCACGGTCTCCACTTCACCGTCGCTCGCGATGCAGACCGAACTCAGAATCGGAGCATCGAGCGTCGCCGCTTCGAATGACGGGACCATGGCGAGATCGAGTTCGTGCTTTCTGAATCGATCCGCGATCCGCGAGGGAAGGTCGATGATGAGATCAACATCAGGATCGCCTCCGAGTCCATGAATGAGAGGCTGGACGTTGAGATAAGGGAAGAGTCCGACGCGCAGAGGGAGAGCCATCTTCGATAAACACGATACAGCGCAAGATCTCTCTTTCTGGCGCACCGAGAGTTCATTTTTGGGTGATTTTCAACACGATTCGCCCCAGTCAAAATGACATAAATTTTATTTTCTGTGACGACTTGTGGAATCGATTCTCGAAGTAGCCAGAGACATTGCTCATAAACCATTGACAATATTGAATAAAACCACATCATATCCAGATTGGAAATCGGATCTCCGCTGGCCCCGATCGCGACTCCAGGCCGCATCTGACCGCCGTAAATTGTTACTGGACCTTGATTTGGGCTGATACCACAAGATCTTGGGTTTATTTCTTGACAGACCCCAAGAAGTCGCAGTAATGTCGTTGCCACACGACGAGGTTTGAGGGCGGCTTGGTGTGCAGTTCGAGCCGGCCTTTGACGGGAGGTAGCCGGACTGGAACAGAGAGCGCTCACGTGATCTGGCGCGCCCTGGACGATTCCGGCGAATTCCCACGAAAGCGCTCGTAGTTGAAATTCAAAGTCGTTTTTGACCAGTCGTTTTTGACAATGTCGTCAGGGACCGGGCCCAAACAGCCCCGAGAGTAAGGTTGCCTCGCAAGGGGCAGGAGGAAGTCGAATATGGCTACGCAGCCCCCGGTCGTCCCGGCAGAGTCACCCGTTCGAGTCGAGAACCCGCGAACGGAGTCAAGAACCGACCCTCGGCCGGAGAAACGATCAAAGGGGCTGTCCTTCAAGCGCTTCTTCTCGACGGAGGGTGTGCATCCCTTCGATGAGATCGAGTGGGACCTGCGCGGCGCCATCATTAATGATGAGCGGGGGCGCCCGGTCTTCGAGCAGAAGAACATCGAGGCCCCGAAGAGCTGGAGCCAGCAGGCGACGAACATCGTCGCCTCGAAATACTTCCGTGGAGCCATGGGCTCGCCTGAACGGGAGACCTCGGTCAAGCAACTGGTCGGTCGCGTGGTCGAGACCATTGCGGGCTGGGCGGCGAAGCAGGCCTACTTCGACACCACCGAGGATCTCGCCGCCTTCAAGGACGATCTCACCTACCTGCTCGTTCGCCAGTACGCCGCTTTCAATTCGCCGGTCTGGTTCAACGTGGGCATCGAGCCGCACCCCCAGGCGTCGGCGTGCTTCATCAATTCCGTGTCGGACACCATGGACTCGATCCTCGGCCTCGCGCGCACCGAAGGCATGCTCTTCAAGTACGGGTCGGGGACGGGCTCGAACCTCTCCAGCATCCGCTCCTCGAAGGAGAATCTCGCGGGCGGCGGCACCGCTTCCGGCCCGGTCTCGTTCATGCGCGGCTACGACGCGTTCGCCGGCGTGATCAAGAGCGGAGGCAAGACCCGTCGCGCTGCGAAGATGGTCATCCTGAACGCCGATCATCCCGACATCGAGGAGTTCATCACCAGCAAGTCGGAAGAGGAGCGCAAGGCCTGGGCGCTGATCGACGCCGGTTACAACGGCGGCTTCAACGTCAAGGGCGGCGCCTACGACTCGGTGTTCTTCCAGAACGCCAACCACTCGGTGCGCGCCACCGATGAGTTCATGCGGGCGGTGGTCGAAGACAAGGAGTGGTCGACCCACTTCGTCCGCGACGGCGCCACCGCGGAGGTCAAGCGCGGGCGCGACCTCATGTCCCTGATGGCCGAGGCCGCGTGGCAGTGCGGCGATCCCGGCATGCAGTTCGACACCACCATCAACGACTGGCACACCTGTCCGAACACCGCCCGGATCAATGCGAGCAACCCCTGCTCCGAGTACATGTTTCTCGACGACACCGCGTGCAATCTCTCCTCGCTCAACCTCATGAAATTCGTTCGCGAGGACGGGGAATTCGATCCCGCGTCCTTCCGCGCGGCCAGCCGCACCATGATCACCGCCCAGGAGATCCTGGTCGACAACGCGAGCTACCCGACCCCCGCGATCGAGAGGAATTCCCACGACTATCGGCCCTTGGGCCTCGGCTACGCCAACCTCGGCGTTCTCCTCATGGACCGCGGCCTCGCCTATGACTCCGATGCAGGCCGCGCCTACGCCGCTGCGGTTACCGCTCTGATGCACGGCGAGGCCTACGCGCAGAGCGCGCGGGTGGCCGCGTCGATGGGTGCTTTCCCCGGTTATGTGAAGAACGCCGAGCCCATGCTTCGCATCATCGAGAAGCATCGCCAGCACGCGCACATGATCGATGCCTCGATCGTCCCGCGTCCGCTGATGCGCGAGGCCCTCGACGTGTGGGATGAGGCCTACACCCTCGGCGCGCAGCACGGCTATCGCAATTCCCAGGTCACCGTCCTGGCCCCCACCGGCACCATCGGCTTCATGATGGACTGCGACACCACCGGCATCGAGCCGGACATCGCGCTGGTCAAGTACAAGAAGCTCGTCGGCGGCGGGATGATCAAGATCGTCAACCAGTCGGTTCCGACCGTGCTTCGCCGGATGGGCTACAACGCCGCCCAGGTTCAGGACATCCTGAAGTACATCGACGAGAAGGAAATGATCGAGGGTGCGCCGCACCTCAAGGAAGAGCACATCGAAATCTTCGACTGCGCCTTCCCACCCGCGAACGGCAAGCGTTCGATCGCCTACATGGGACACATCAAGATGATGGCCGCGGTCCAGCCCTTCCTCTCCGGGGCGATCAGCAAGACCGTGAACATGCCCACCGATTCGACCCCCGAGGAGATCGCGAAGGCCTACATCGAGTCGTGGCGCCTTGGGCTCAAGGCGGTCGCGGTTTACCGCGACGGATGCAAGCGCTCGCAGCCGCTCTCCACCTCGATGCCCGCTTCCATGGAAAAGAAGCAGGGCGAGCCGCAGGTGGTCGCGGTTCCCGGGATCGGCGTGGTCGAAGGCCGGCCCATCCGTCGCAAACTGCCGGACGAGCGTCAGGCCATCACCCACAAGTTCTCGATCGCCGGACACGAGGGCTACATCACGGTCGGCATGTATGAAGATGGCAAGCCGGGCGAGGTCTTTCTGGTCATGGCCAAGGAGGGCTCGACCGTCTCCGGTCTCATGGACGGGTTCGCCACCTCCCTGTCCCTCGCGCTTCAATACGGCGTTCCGCTGGAAGCGATCGTCGACAAGTTCTCCCATACCCGCTATGAGCCGTCCGGCTTCACCAAGAATCCCGCCATCGGTTACGCGAAGTCCATCACCGACTACATCGCCCGCTGGATGGCGGTGAAGTTCCTGGGCCGAACCCGCGAGGATGCGGGCGAGCCCACGCTGATTCCTGCGGTCACCTCGGAAACGGCCCGTCCGATGGCTCTTCAGGCGCCGAAGCCCGCGGCCACGGTTCCGAGCAGTCCGGCGCCCCTCGTCGCTCAGGGACAGGTCGCGTTCAAAGTCCAGGCCGACGCCCCGCCCTGCCACGAGTGCGGCTCGCTCATGGTTCGCAATGGCGCGTGCTATCGCTGCGCCAACTGCGGCGCCACGAGCGGGTGCTCCTAACCGCGGCATCCGGGAAACGCAGTACGAGGGCGGACGACAGAAACGGAGGAGACGTCAACATGGAAGAACTTCAAGAACGCGTGACGCGAATGCTGGAGACGCTCACCTTCGAGCAACTTGAGATGGTGATCAAGTACGCGGAGAGCCTGAACCGCAATGCCGGTTCGGTCTTCGACAACGAGCTGGTGGTCCTCCTCGAGGACGAGATCTCCGCCGCCTGATCAGAGGCGCCTCGGTGCGCGATGCCGGGAAGAAGCCCCAAGGAACAACCCTTGGGGCTTTCTCGTTAGGGCTTGGGACGGGGCCTCCGGCGGTTTTCGCCCCGAATCGTGATTAGATCGCTCCTCCCATGACCGAGACCCTTGTCGAGTTCGAAGCCCTCACCGTTCGGTATGGGTCTCGCGTGGCTCTCGACGCGGCGTCGGGGCGGTTCGCGCGCGGGGCCACCGGGCTTCTCGGCCCGAACGGGGCGGGGAAGACGACGCTCCTCAAAGCACTCCTCGGGTTTCTCTCGCCATCCGCCGGTCGAATCGAAGCCTTCGGCCTTTCCCCCTCAGTCTCCCCGCTCGAGGTTCGACGTCGCATCGGCTACATGCCCGAGGTCGACGCCTACCTTCCCGATCTGACCGCGGTGCAGACCGTCGCCTTCGCCGGGGAGCTCTCGGGTCTGCCCCAGAGCGAGTCCATGCGACGCGCGCACGAGGTTCTCCAGTTCGTCGGCCTCGGCGAGGAGCGTTACCGCAAGGTCGAGACCTACTCGACGGGCATGAAGCAGAAGGCCAAGCTCGCGACCGCTCTGGTTCACGATCCGGAGATCGTGCTTCTCGACGAGCCCACCAATGGCCTCGATCCCGCGGGCCGTGAGGAGATGCTCCATCTCATCGGAGACATCGTGACCCTCCGCGGCCTCTCCGTCGTTCTTTGTTCCCATCTCCTGCGCGACGTCGAGAAGGTTTGCGAGAGCATTTTGGTCATCTCGGGCGGCGCCATCCGCACCCAGGGCCGCGTGGAGGATTTGAAGAAGCTCGACCGTGACTGGTACGTGGTCCGGGTCAAGGGCGAGACCGACAACTTCGTGGCGGAGGTTCGCCGACGCGGAGGCGAGGCCCAACCCGGCCCCGATGCCTGGCGAGTGGCGCTGCCGGAGGGTGCCTCGGTGGCTTGGATCTTCGACACGGCGGCCGCGAGCGGCACTCAGATGAGGCATCTGAGAAAGGCCGAGGACACGCTCGAAGACATTTTCCTTCGGGCCACCTCTCACCCGACATGAGCTCCAGCCAGATCTACGAGCAGCACTATCGCAGGCTCGACGCCTCGATCCCTCTCCGCGCTCGGAGATGGACCCCGATCGCGCGCGAGGGCCTTAAGGCCCTCGTCGGTTTTCGCGCCTTCCTGGGTCTCATCGCCATCGCCTGGCTCCCGGTCTTCGGCCGCCTGGTGCAGGTCTACTTCACGACCCGGTTCCCCGAGGCCCGCCGCATCGTTCCCGTGGATGACAAGCTCTTCTTCGATTTCATGGGCATGCAGATTCCGTGGATGCTCCTCATGTCGGCCTACGCGGGCGCCGGACTGATCGCGAACGACATGCGAACCGGCGGCCTTCTCCTCTATCTCTCGAGGCCGCTCACCCTGGGCGACTACATCCTGGGCAAGGTCTCGATCCTTTTCGCCTCTCTCTCCATGGTGACCCTGATTCCCGGATTGGTGCTCTTTCTCGGAGCGCGGTCCCTGGCGCCCGACGTGCTTGGAGATGCTTCGCACCTTCTGCTGATTCCCAAGATCATCGCCTTCGCCCTGGTCATGATGCTGCCCACGACCGGCCTGGTCCTGGTGATGTCGGCGCTCGCCCGCAATCCCCGGTTCGCGGGTCTGGGTTTCTTCTTCGTCTTCGTCGGGACCACGGTGGCTCAAGGAATTGCCTGGCAAGCCACCCGCAGCCCCTACGCCGGCCTCGCCTCGATCCAAGCGTCCATGCGTCGCGTCGGCGAGTGGATCTTCCAGGTCACGCCCACGCGCATGACCGCGGACCTTCCGGCGGAATGGGCCCTTCTGGTTCTGGTCGTGCTCTGCGCGGGGTGCCTCTTCGTCCTGAAGACGCGCGTGCGCGCGGTGGAGATCGTCAAGTGACCGCGCGGGTCGTGTTCAAGAAGGCCTCGCGCTGGTACGGGCCGGTGATGGCTTTGAACGACGTGAGCTTCGAACTCGGTCCCGGGGTCTATGGGTTGCTCGGGCCGAACGGCGCGGGAAAGAGCTCGCTCCTGAAGCTTGCGAGCGGCCAGCTTCGCCCGAGCCAGGGCACGGTCGAGCTTCTGGGCCGGTCGGCCTTCGGATCCCCGGGAGTCTTTCGCTCAGTCGGACTGTGCTCCGATACGGATGCTCTCTTCGAGGACTTCACCGGCCTTCAGTTCGTGAGCGCGCTTTTGTCCCTGAGCGGTTTCGACGAGGCGCAGGCCAGGAAACTGGCCACGGAGGCCATCGAGACCGTCGACCTCAAGGACGCGATGCATCGCAAGGTGGGCGGCTACAGCAAGGGCATGCGGCAGAGGATCAAGCTCGCGCAGGCGCTCGCGCACCACCCCGAGGTCCTCTTTCTCGACGAGCCGCTCACCGGAATGGATCCGCAGAATCGCAAGCGGATCTCCGACCTCCTGAGGCGTCTGGGCGAGGAGGGCCGCACCGTACTGGTCTCGACCCATATCCTGCACGAGCTGGAACAGGTCACGCGCCGGGTTCTCCTGATCCACAATGGCCGCGTCCTTGCCGAGGGCGATCTCGGGGAAATCCGCGACCTCCTCGATCGACATCCCCGGTCGGTGCGCATCAAGGCCGCGGATCCACGCGGACTCGCGCGCGAGCTCGTGTCCCTGCCCGACCTCGTGTCCCTGAACCTCGAAGACGCGACCGGCCATCTGCTGGCCGAGATCAGGAAGCCCGATGCGTTCTTCTCGAAGGTCCAGGAACTGTCCGCGACCTTTGGCGTTCTCGAAATGTGGGTGACCGACGAGAATCTGGAGTCCGTGTTTTCCTATCTGGTGAGCAAGTGACGACCGAAGAAGCAGGCCTCGCAACCCGCCCCCTTTGGGGAGCTTCGAAGGACGTGTTCTTCATCTCCGTCGAGCGCATGCTTCCGCGGCCCCGCAGCTTCTGGGTGTTCATGCTCCTCGCCCTGCCCGTGTTCTTCGGCCTCCTCCTCAGGATCTATCCCCCCAAAGGCCTCCCCCTTACCGGATTCGAGCTGTACGGAATCGTCATCGCCCTCTTCTTCATCAGGAACCTTCTGCCCCTGGTGGCCCTGCTCTTCGGATCGGCGCTCGTCTCCGATGCGGTCGATTCGAAGACCCTCACCTACTTTCTGACCCGGCCCATCTCGAGGTTATCGATCTTCCTTGGAGAGTTCATGGCCTACATGGTCAGCGTGCTTACTCTCACCGTCCCCTGCGTGGTCCTCACGTATCTGGTGCTGTGCGTGGGCACGCCTCAGGGCACCGGCTTCGGAGCGACCGATCTGGTCCAGGATCTCGGCGCCTGTGCGCTCACCCTGTTCACTTACGGGAGTGTCTTCGCCCTGCTCGGCGTGAGCCTCAAGCGTCCACTCATCCCCGGGCTGTTGTTCCTCTTCGTCTGGGAAGGCTTCGTCGCCAATTTCCCGGGAGACGCCCCGAACTACACGCTGACTGCCTACGCGCGCTCTCTCATCCGACACCGTCCATCCGAGGAAGGACTCGCCCAGATCTTCTCAAAGTTCTTCCCGGTGGGCGAGTCCGTTCTAGTTCTTGGAATTGTTGGAGTTGCGTCCCTGGCCTTGGCCATATGGATCTTTTCGAGACGCGAGTACGTTATCTCCTCATGAGGGCGCGGGAATAGGTCCCAAGACGCCCCCCGTGCCAGAGTAGAAGCCTTCTTACAGGGAGTTCAGCTACATGAACCGATCTCGTCGACTCGTCGCTTTAGCCGCCGCCGTCTCTGTTCTGGGCGTCGGTCTGGCCTTCTCGACCCGCCTCACCGGCACCGCGCGCGCCGCCGTTGGTCCCGTCCCGCCCGAGGCTCTGGCCCTTCCCGCCGACAGCTCGGTGGTCATGGGGTTTGACGTGAAGGCCCTGACCGGTTCGCAGTTCTACGCGAAGTTCGGAGGCGAGGGTGAGCCGGGTCGCGTGGACGCCCTGGCCGAGATCGAGCGCAAGACCGGCCTTAATCCCGCGCGCGACATCGACTCCGTCGTGATCGCCATCCGCGCGAATGCGACCGAAGCCAAGGCCGAGGGGGCGCGTCCGCATCGCCCCGAGAACGCCCTGGTGTTCGTCACCGGTCGATTCGATGCCGCGCGGCTCGAGGCTTCGATCCCCGAAGGCGGCAAGGCCTCAAAAGAGCGCCGAGACGGCGTCACCATCTATCGGGAAGCCACCGGCAAGTCGAACGGAGCGGTCGCGCTCCTCGACGCGGGCATCCTGGTTGCCGGCGATGCGGCCTCGGTTGAGACGTTTCTGGCTAATCGTTCCACCGGCCATGGCATCCGCGACAGCGCGCAGCTCGTGACCCAGCTCGAGAGCATCGAGCCCGGCTCCACGTTCTGGGCGGTGGGCGGACCCTCGGTCCTCTCCCGCGTGACTTCCGAGATCGGCGGCCCCGCCGCGAATCTTCCGAGCATCAAGCAGGTCGTCGCGTATGGCCATCTCGATCCCGAGGTCGGCATGACCGCGACCGCCGAAGCCGCGGATGCGAAGTCCGCCACCAAGATCGCCGACGTCCTTCGCGGCTTCTCCGCGATGCTGTCCCTGCAGTCCGGTCAGCGCGCGGAACTGGCGCAGATCGCAGACTCGATCTCCGTCGCCACCGAAGACGACAAGGTTCACGTCAAGGCCACGATCACTCATGAGTTGATCGAGTCCCTGAAGAAGTCCGCGATTTCGGCTCACGCCAAGAAGGCCGCCGAGGTTGAGATCCAGCACTGACAAGCTCCTCCAAGAGGCCGAGGCGCCGCACCGACTATCCTTCGCGCCCTGATGTCTGATGACGAGCGCCTCGACGTGCGCGTGGCCCGCGACTTTGGCCTGTCGAGGAGAAGGGCCCAGGATGCGATCGGCGCGGGGCAGGTGGACGTCGGTCCCTCGAGGGCCCGGGACGCCGGTCACAGGGTTTCACCCTCCCAGCCCGTCGCGTTCAACCCGAATCGCCGGCGCGAAGTCTCGATCCGTCTCAGTCTGACCGCCGTCTTTCAGGACGAGGATCTCGTGGTCGTGGACAAGCCCCCTGGTCTCCTCACCGTTCCCACCGAGGGCGGCACTCACGATGACAGCGTGCTGAGCCGCCTGCGCGCGGATCTCACCAGGGCCCGCGGGCCTCGCGCCTACGTGGGCGCACTGCACCGGCTGGATCGCGGCACCTCCGGCCTTGTCGCCATCGCCCTTTCGAGAGAATGCCACGCGAGAGGACGCGCCGCTTTCCGGGAACACGCGTTCCGCCGGCGCTATCTGGCCCTGGTGGAGGGAGGGCCGAAGGCGTCTTCCGGCACCATCGACCTTCCCATCGCGGACGACTATGAATCCGGCAAGCGCCATATCGCGAGGGACGATGACGAGCCGTCCCGCCACGCGGTTACGCACTACCGGGTGAAGGAGCGCTTTCCCCGAGGAGCACTTCTCGAGGTCGAACTGGATACGGGCCGGCAGCACCAGATTCGCCTCCACCTGCGCGCCATCGGTCATCCCATCGTGGGCGACGGCGTCTACGGCAGCAAGGAGCGGTCGTCGGGAAGCCGGCCCTTCCTTCACGCGTGCAGACTCGCGTTCCCGCATCCCCTCAGCGGCGAGGCCATCGATTGTGAAAGCGACCCGCCGAAAGACTTCGCCGACGCGCTCAAGCGGCTGCGCGTCGGAGCCTCGCGCCGCTAGACGCCCCCGCGGATCTCAGGGATTCTCGAGGATCCGGAGTTCCGGGAGATTCCAGCCGGCCGCACTCGTTGCGCCGATCTGGGGCAGCAGGCCCACGCCCAGAACACGTTCCCCGCTGAGGACGAAGCCCACCGTACCCATGCGCGGATCCTTCAACAACCCTTCGACGAGCTGGACGAGATGCGCTCCGTCCCAGCGCGCGGCTTCGACCCATTGGCCGTCGTCGCGCATCACCGCGATCCGGAAGCGGGTGGGCCAGGCGCTCTCGTGGCGAAGCACCAGTTCCACTCCCGAAACCGCGATCGGTTTGTCGAATCGGGCCTCGATGAACTCGTCGCCGCGCAACGGCCGGTCCACGATGTAGCTCGTGTCCGTCCGGTCGTCGAACGCCGGAGCGGCGTCGCCCTCCTTCGTCCGGAGGCGCAGGCGGGCCGAATCCACCCGCCTTCCTCGCGGCCGAGGCGCCGCGCTCAGCGGTGCCCCCGCGTCGAATCGATAGACGCTTTCTCCCGCCTCGGACAAGGAGCCCGCCGTCCAGGGCCCAAAGCGCATCTCGCGCGACAAACGACCCGAACGCGCGGCGAGGGCTACGTTCGCCGCGACATCGAGGCCCGCGTCCGCCACCGCCTCGGCGAAGCGCCTCTCCCGGTCCTGCGGACCGAAGTTGAAGATCTGATTGCGGAGGTCGGGAGCGATCTCCCGGCCTTCATGAACGATGATCCGATGCACCCCGATCCGATCGAGGACGCTGAGGCAGGGCTCGGAAGGGAATTCGAGGAGAGCGCGGCGGACCACCTTGGAAAGCAGGGTCGGATAGGCGGTGTAGCCGAGCGGTTCTCGCTGACGGTGATAGGTCGCGAAGAACATCTCGATGGTTTCCTGCCGGATCAACGCCTCGCCCCGGACCGGAACCTCGGCGACCGGCTCGGAAGGCTGCGTGGCCAGCCACTTGTAAACGGCCGGCAGCTCGGCGGGCCTCGGGATCTCGGTGACGAGCGCGATGGGCGAGAGATGCTCGAAGATGGCGATCATCGCGAGAGCGAGGGCCGCCGCTCGGCCCCCGCCTTCGGCCAGTCTTTCGATGCTGACCGCCCCCAGGAGGCCCGCGCCGAGCATGACGAACAGGCCCAGGCGCTCGGGAATCCTCACGAGTTTGAAGCCAGGCACGTAGTCGTAGAGCAATCCATACGGTCCTGGCCCGAGATCCGCACCCGCGACGACAAATCGGTCGCCCAGAGAAAGGGTCACCAGGAGACCGGCCAGCACGGCTGCTCCCATCGCCCATGCTCGGTGCCTTGACGCGGTCCCGGCCTTTCGCAGGGAGAGGAACAGCCCGATCAGCGCGAGGCTCAGCGCCGCGAAACCGACGAAGTGCGGGCCCTGCTGCTGTAATCGGGCCGGCGGTCCGATCGCGCCCCACACCCAGTTCGACGGCGAGGTCGAGAAATAGTGAAGCAGATCGATCCCCTTGGGCCTCGAGCGCAGGAGCTCAAGAGCTCTCATCGTCCTCAGATACGGAACGAGGATGGGGAGGAACAGCAGCACCGCGGTGAAGCCCGGGGCAATGAGTCCGGAAATGCGAGAGAGGGCGAGACGGGGACGAGCCACGCTCCAGATGAGGATCACCAGCGACGAGACAAGCACACCGTAGAGCAGGTGGTAGTTGGCGCAGTAGCCCTGAAGGAGCAGAAAGAGCGCGAAGCGCCAGCGCGCTGCGTTCGCTCCGGTTCGAAGCCAGTCCACCAGGGCTCCCAGAGCAAAGGCCACGAAACCGTGGCTCACGATATTGAGCCTCGGAGCTTCGTTGATCGCGTAGGTGTGGAACGCGAAGAGCGCTCCCACGTAACCCGCAGGTATCCGGCTGAGCCCGAGGGCCATGGCCAGGGATCGGCCTCCGAGGGCCGCCCACACGAATGCGATCAGGAGCGCCACGTTGTAGGCGAGGACGGGATTGCCGGAAAGCCAGAGCACGGGGGCCGCCAGGGCGGAGGGGAGGAGCCGATGATCGGTCAGGGTCAGAGCATTCGGCTGCGGATGGAGAAAGCCCGCGTCGAAGAGATGCCCTGGATCGGACACGATCTGCCGGCCCAGGAAGCCCACGATCGCGACGCTCTCGAGAGAGTCGCCCACGTAGGCGACGCGCGAGGCCGGCGCCAGGCTCTGGGGGATGAGAAAGATGACGGTCAGGATCGAGTACGCAAGCGCTTCGATAAGCGGCATGCGACGGAATCGGTCCACGGCCTGAGGCATCCGGCCTGATTCTCTCAGGCGCCTCGCCGACTGGCGAGGCAAGCGGAATCAAACTTAGACTCACCCCCTCTTGCTCTCTCCAAGCGACGCCCACGGCCCCGAACGGCCGGTTTCCGGATCTTTGTCCTGGATCCAGGGAGCCACCCTCGCCGTTCTCGCGTCTCTCGCGAGTCTGACCCTCATCGGGTATCGATTCGGCGACAGCAACCATGGGATCACGGTTCCGATCCTCAAAAGGTTCATCGACCGGTCGCTCTACGAAAGCGACCTCCTCGTCGCGACCGGCGATCGGTTTCCGACTCTCTTCTACCGCGTCCTGGCCGCCCTTCTTCCCTCCGTGGACTGGGCGCCCTTCGCCTATTTCACTCTGTACGTTATTTCGATCGCCCTCACCTACGCGGCGGTCTACCGAATGGGAGTATGGGCCGGAGGAGGGGACCGGGGGACCGGGGTTCTGGCCGCTCTTCTCTCGATGCCGGTGCGGACGAGTCTGGCCGGAGAAGCGCTCTATCGCGTCGCCTTTTCTCACTCCCACCTGGCCTCCGGCCTCGACCTGATGGCGATGGCTCTGTTCCTCGAAGGCCAGAGGATCGCGCCGCTCCTGATCCTGTCGCTGGGCGTGTATAACCACGCGCTCTATTCGCTCTACCTCCTCGTCCCCTTCACCCTCATGATTCTCTGGGAGGCAAGGTCGCAGACCCGAAGGACCACGCTGATCCAGCTCGCCGTCGCCTGGCTTCCCGTGCTGCCCTTCCTCGTCAGTGCGGTGGCCCAGGGAAAGCCGATGACCCGGGAGTGGCTGGACCTGCTGATCCTCCGTTCCTCTCACCACTCGTTTCCGGGGACATTCGGCGACGCCCTTCCCGACGCCGCGGTTTGGCTGCTCCTGGGAATCGCCGCCGCCACCCGATCGGAATCCGGCCGCCTCTTGAACCTCGGGGTGTTCGCCTTCGCCACCGCCCTCCTGTTCGTGGGCGGGACGGTCTTCACCGAATACATACCGGTCAAAGCCGTCCTCCAGTTTCAACCGCACCGGATCTGGCGATTCCTCTCGGTCATCCTGCTCGCCTTCATGGCCGCGGACATGGTCCGCCTCTGGCGCGCCTCACCTCTCATGCGCGTTCTGTCGACCCTCTACTTCCTGAGCATCTTCGCGACGGGCATGGAACAGCTCGGCCCTCTCGTGCTCATCGCCGTTTTCGCGGCCAATGAGCCGCCGCTTCCCGCGTGGATCCGCCTCCTGGGAGCCGCGGTGCTCGTGACCCTCGAATGGCCCGATCGCTCGGTGCAGTGGACCGACTATGTCGTGGAGTTCATCCGGCGGCTCCAGAATCCCGCGATCTTCGCGATCCTTGGCGTCGCCCTGCTCGTGGGTTTGGCGGCCTCGCAGAGGAGCCGCGGTCGCGCCCGGGCGCTCTCCGTCCTCGCCTTCGGCCTGACCCTGGGGCCGCTTTTCGCCGACAACTATCGGCGGCAGCAGTTGCGCGTCGAGCAGGGCTCCTTCCGCGCCGCGCAGAACTGGGCTAGAGAACACACGCCGAAGAGTGCCATCTTCCTGACCCCCCCGAAGGAAGCGGGATTCCGTGTTTTCTCCGAGCGCGCGATCGTGGGCGAATGGAAGGACGGAACCCAGCAGTACTTCGACGACTCCTTCGCGAAGGAATGGGGACGCCGGATGGAGATCGTGATGGCCCAGGAATTCGGCAAGTACACCGACGAAGAGATCGTGGCCCTGGCCCGGCGCTTCGGTGCTGACTACATCGTGGGTCAGGGCCGTCGTCGCAAGCTTCCCGTGGC
>JANMVV010000201.1:0-6033 GCA_031392925.1 Vicinamibacteria bacterium | reverse complement strand
GCGGCGCGCCATGGTACGACTTCTGGACCGGTGCACGCCTGGAGGGCGGCCAGACCCTCGAAGCGCCCGCGCCCTTCGACTCGATGCCCCTCTATGTCCGCGCGGGCTCGATCATCCCGACCGGCCCGCAGGTTCAGTACGCTGGTGAAAAACCCGACTCTCCGATCATGCTCCGGGTTTACGAGGGTGCTTCCGGCCGGTTCAACCTGTACGAGGACGATGGTCTCACTTATGGCTACGAGAAAGGCGCCTTCGCGCGAATCGCCATCCAATGGAACGACGCTGCGCGGACACTCAGGATCGGCAAGCGCGAAGGCAGTTTCCCGGGCATGGTGAAGGACCGAACGCTGAACGTCGTTCTCATCTCGCCCAATCAGCCAACCGGCTACTCCGAGGCATCGACGCCCGTGGCCACGATCCGCTACACCGGTGCCGCGGTGGAGATGCGGTTGCCCTGAGGGCTACGGCTCCCGCGCCACGTGGAACTTGTATTGACCGGAGCCGATGTCAAAGATCAGTCGATCGCCCTCCAGCCCCACGAAATGGACGGACTTCGCCCCGCTCTTCGCAGCCGGGGTTCCCGATTCCGTCACGGCCTTTTCACTCGCCGCCTTGATGTACACGCGACCTCGAGAGTTCGCAGGGACCGTGACGTCAAGCTCCAGGCCAGTGTCGGCGCGACGCCAGCTCGAAGCCACGGTTCCCCTCACGCTTTCGTACGACGCCTTTGCGCTCTCGAGTCCGGTCTCCGGGACCTGCGGGCGGAACTCGATGGCCGCGTAGCCGGGCTCCAGCGGCCGGATGCCCGCGAGGTCCTCGTAGAACCACTGCACAATGGCGCCGAAGAAATGATGATTGCGCGAGCGCGTGGTGGCCGGCCAGTGTTCTCCGAGCGCGGTGAACTTCGCCACGTCCGTCCAGTAGCCCCAGCTGGGCTCCGTCGTCTGCGTCGCCACCGTGAAGGCCACGTCGTGATGGCCGGTCGCGGTCAGCACGGGCAGGACATAGCGCGCGCCGATCACACCGACCCAGGCGTGGCCACCCCGCGCCTTCACGATGTCGTCGGCCAGGCGATCCGCGACGGACGCACGCTGGGCCTCCGGCACGAGACCGAAGGCCAGCGGCAGGATCTGCGCGGTCTGAACGTACGGGTCGGTGTCCTGGTCGCGATAGATGCCGTCCGGCGAAAGGAAACGCGCGTTGAAGTCGGTGCGGATGTCCGCGAAGAGCCGGTCGTAGCGCGCCGCATCGTCCGGCTTGCCGAGGGCGCGGGCCGCGTCACTCGCGATGCGCGTGAGGTGCGCGTAGTACGCGGTCGAGACGATCGCGTTGATCGTCGGCACTCCCTGAGGAGGGACCCAATCCCCAAGACCTGAGGTCAGGGTGTGGGAGTACGCGTCGCCATCCTTCCCGGTCCACTGCGGAATCCAGACGTCGAGGTACTTCTGCATCGCGGGATAGGTTTTCTGGAGCGCCTCCAGGTTCCCGTAGCGTCTGTAGCTCTCCCACGGGATCACGAACCAGAAGGCATCCCACGCGGGTGTGGCGCCGCAGCAGGCGACCGGCTTGAACGCGGGCTTCCCGAGGTAGCCATAGTTCTGGTTGCTCGGAGCGAGAAGAGGAACTTCACCTTGCTCCGTTTGCGCGTCGAGCATGTCCTGGAACATCTTCCGGTAGAGGCGCTCGGTGTCGAAGAGCAGCGACGCCGTGCCGGCGGTGAGCTGCGCGTCTCCGGTCCACGCGTTCTTCTCGTAGACCGGTGTGTCGGTGATGATGCCGTGCAGGTTGCTCTGGATCGCCCACGCCGTGTTCCCGTGAATCCGGTTGAGGGTTTCGTTGCTGGACTCGAAAGTCGAGGTTGACGCCAGCCCGGTGCGGACCTGCTCGACCCGCTCGATGGTGACCGTGACCCCTTCCGGGAGCGCCTCTCCGTTTGGACCGCTGAGCTGGACGTACTGAAATCCCTTGTAGCTGAAGCGAGGCGACCATCTCTCGTTGGCCGAGCCTTTGGCCACGTAGTAGTCGGTCTGCAACTGGCCGAACACGAGGTCGTTGCCCACGACGCTGGCCTTGCCATCGGCCGTGAGCTTTTCGGAGTAGAAGATCTCGATGGGCGTGCCCGCGGGGGCGTGAACGTTGATCACCGCCCAGCCGGTCAGGTTCTGCCCGATGTCGTAGACGAACACGCCGGGGGCAGGCTCCGAGCGCGTGCCCGGCGGGCGACGACCTACGACCTGGATCGGCTCGTGAGCCTCCTCGCGCATGACTCCCGCAGGCGCGGGCGACGTTCTGGCCGCGGCCCAGCCCGAGTCGTCGTAGCCGGACTGGCGCCAGCCGGGAATCTCTCGCCGCGCGTCGTAGGTCTCGCCCAGGTAGTAGCTGTCATAGCGCGTCGGGCCGGCCGTGCTGACCTTCCAGGAAGGGTCTGATCCGATGAACTGCTCGGTCCCGTCCACGAAGCGTATGTACAGGTCGAGCCGCAGGGTTGGAGTCGCGCGCCACTGCGCGACGTCCCATCCCCAGTCCCAGGACCTTGCCGCGTCGTCGAAGTGGCCGGATCCGAGTTCCGACGCGATCACGTTCTCACCCGGGCGCAGGAGCGTGGTGACGTCACGCGTCGTGTAGAGCACGGTGCGGCTGTAATCAGTGAAGCCCGGATCCAGCACGTCGTCCGAGGTTAACGTTCCATTGATCGAGAGGTCGTCGTACGCGAGCCCCGAAGCGTAGACGCGGGCCTGGGCCACCGGCTTGGTCAGAAGGAACGACTTGCGCAGCATGGGCGCCGGCCTGATCTCGCGACACTCTCCCTGATCGTTCTTGACCCGGGCCGCGGCGAAACCGGTGGTCAGCCATCGAACCGGCCGGCAGAACTCTCCCGCCTCGCGAACCGCGGCGTCGTCGGCCTCGCCCTCGCCGGGCGTCGCGATCCGCGCGCGTTCCGGACCCGCGATCCATTGGCCTTTCCATTCGTCGGCACGCATGAACGCCGTCTCGAACCACGCAGGCTGCGACCACCCGCTCTCCTTCGCGTCCTTGTCCCACACGCGAACCGACCAGTAGTAGCGCGTGCGCGAAGCGAGCGCGGGCCCGGCGTACGTCGCCCATGGGTCCGCGGAAGCGACTCGCCGGGAATCCCAGATATCGGCCTTGCCCTCGCGAGCGAGATCCGCTTTCGAGGCGACGAGGACCCGATAGGCGCTCTGGAGAACATCACGCCGGCTGCTGGTGATCTTCCAGCTCAGTCTCGGCGCGGGACTGGCGAGGCCGAGAGGCTCGCGGGAGGCCTGGGTCTCGAGGTCCACGAGCGCGAGACCATCAGATCCTTTGTCAGTAACCGGGCCGGGTTTGCCCTGCGCGGCCAGGAGCGCGGTCGCGGAAAGCAGGCACAGGGCGAAAGCCGTGTGCTGTGGGTTCTGATTCTTCATCGATCTCACGTTGTCGGGTTTGCCTGGAATCCCCGTTGTAGCTGACGATCGAGCCCACCATGAGAAGGCCGATCATCCAACAGTGAAGATTCCTGATCGGGCGGCTACTCACGCGAGCGGGGCCTCGAGCCTAACGAACGCAATTGTCCTTTATCGTCTGCTGATACCAGCGGAAGCTCTGCTTGGGCGTTCGCTTCTGGGTCTTGAAGTCCACGTGGGTGAGGCCGAAGCGACGCGTGTAACCCCACGACCATTCGAAGTTGTCCATGAGACTCCAGTGGAAGTAGCCGATCAAGGGATAGCCCTCGGCGATCGCGCGATGAGCATTGTTCAGGTAAGAGCGCATGTAGAGGATGCGCGCCAGGTCGAACACTTCGCCCTTGTCCGTGACTTCATCTTCGGTGGCGCATCCGTTTTCGGTGATGCAGATCGGAAGATTCGACTTGAGCGCTTCCTTGGTCAACCGCACGCCCCAGTAGAGGGCTTCGGGCAGCAGGTTCAGCCAGGGCATGTGCATCTGCGGGTATTCCTTCGGCAGCGGCAACAGCTCATACCCCCGGCCATTGTCGGCGGCGCGGACGTACGAGCCGGTGTAGATGTTGTAGCCCAGCATGTCGAGGGGCTGGCCGATGATCTTCATGTCCCCGGCCTCGACTTTGGGCGCGTTGGGGCCGAGCGCTTCGATGGCGACCGGGTTGTACTGCCCGGTCAGCGCGGGCACCAGCACCGTGCCGTTGTGCTCCTCAGCGACAAAGGCCTTCTTCGCGGCCTCAATGTTTTCGGGCGTCTCGATCACCGGGATGTAGGCGTCGAAATTCACCACCAGCGAGACCCTGCACGGCTTGGGCGACGCCGCGCGGATCGCCTGGCAACCCATCCCATGCGCCAGCAACGCGTGGTGGACGGTTTGCAGGACCTCCTGCCGAGTCTTCACGATCGTGCCGGGAGCGTGCTGCGGCACCGCGTCGACGCCGTAGGCGAGGTACGTGAAGCACATGATTTCGTTGATGGTCATCCAGTTCGTGATGCGATCGCCCAATCGCTTCACCGTGACCGAGCAGTAGTCGGCGAAGTCCTTCGCTATCTCCCGGCTGCGCCAGGAACCGTAGCGGTCCTCCAGGGCCTGCGGCCCGTCCCAGTGAAACAACGTCGCGTGCGGCGTGATGCCGTGCTTCAGAAGGGCATCGGTGAGCCGACGATAGAAATCAACACCCTTCTCATTCACCGCACCCCGACCCTCGGGGACGATACGCGTCCAGGAAATCCCGAAGCGGTAGTGCTTGATGCCCAACTCAGCCATGAGCTTCACGTCATCCTCATAGCGATGGTAGTGATCATCCGCGACATCCCCGGTGTCGCCATTCTTGGTGCGGCCGGGGGTGTGGCTGAAGGTGTCCCAGACGCTCGGGCCTCTGCCGTCCTCCCGCGCCGCGCCTTCGATCTGGAACGCCGCGGTGGCCGCGCCCCACCAGAAGTTGCTCGGGAAGGTGTTCGCGACGGTGGCTTCCGCGGCGGGAGCGGGAGTTGTTCGGGCGCTGGCCTCCCCTTCGGCCTGCCCGCTCAGCAGGGCGCTGGCGGTTCCGACGGTGGCGCCTATGAAGGTACGTCGGTTCCGGCCCGGGCGATTCAAGTCTGGCGTGGTCCTGTTGATCATTGGTTCTCTACTCCTTCGGCCAGTCGCGCCACATCCAGCGGAGGATGTCGGGAAGAATGGTGCCCCCGTGCTGGTCGGAGTGATTCCCGTCGCCCCACACGTGGTTGACGTCGTAGCGCGGGCCAGCGTCCTTCTTGCTGTCCAGTTTGGCGTTCGCGTATTCGAAGGACGACAGCATCTGCTGATTGGCGAGAAACCAGTTTCCGTGCTCGTTACTCAGATCGTTCGAACCGTCCTGCAGAAAGATTCGAATGGGTTTGATCGGACTCTTACGGATGATTCCGGGGTAAAGGTCGCCGCCCGGAATCATGGGCTGGTTGCCCCGGGCGGGGCGATAGCCGATCGAGGTATAGCTGCCGATCATGCTGATGACCTTGCGGAACTGGTCGGGGCGCTCCCACGCAACCGTCCAGGCGGCAATCGCGCCGCTGCTCGTGCCGCCGATGACGCGTCCTGCGGGATCGACGGTGATCTTGTAGGACCTGGAGACTTCGGGGATCAGTTCCTCGACGAGCATGCGGGCATAGGCATCGCTCAAAGCATCGTATTCCTGGGCGCGGTTGTTGGGGTTGGAAACGCCCAGGGTGTCGGGGTAATGATCGCTCAGGTTGCCCGGCGTGATGAAGAGGCCGATGGTCACGGGCATCTCTTTCTTGTAGATGAGATTCTCCATGACCTGCGGGACGCGCAGCGAGGCGTTGGAGGCGGGATTGGTGGCGCGTTGACCATCCTGGAAAACGAGTAGACACGCAGCCTTTGCGCCGGTGTATTGGGCAGGCACGAAGATCCAATAGCGCCGCACGGTGCCGGCGATGATCTTGCTGTTCCACTCGAAGGGACCATCGAGTCGGCCTTTCGGCACGCCTGCTTGCGGGAGGGAGTCAGGGCCATGGACATAGTCGCCAGGCGTGCGGGCCGGCGGGGCGCCCGTCCGGATGGTGTCTTGCGCGGCCA
>JANMVV010000191.1:0-5089 GCA_031392925.1 Vicinamibacteria bacterium | reverse complement strand
AGACCGCGGAGAATCTCTTCAGGGAAGTCGCGTGGGCCATTCTTGAACTTCTTGCGGGTCGGGCGTGCGAGGCAGGATACACCGGCTTCCACACGGCAAGACCGGCCCGTGGATCAGGGCTTCACGAGTGTTCACCACTGCTTCCGAAGGTCCGGAGCGGAGCAGCCCCCGCCGCCCCCTCCCGTGAAGGGACAAAGACGCTGGTAAAGTCGCCGGACGAGTGACCGCTGCTTGAGCGACGAACGGATCGAAACAGTTTCCTCCCTGGGGGAGCGCGCCTTGGTTGCGCGTCTGCGGTCCCGTATCGCCGAAACGCAGGGCGTCAAGGTCGGCATCGGCGACGATTGCGCTCTCGTCGAGACTCCTCCAGTCTCCCTCCTCACCACCGACACCCTGGTCGAGGGAGTTCACTTCGATCGGTCCCTCACCCCCGCGCGTCTGCTCGGCCGCAAGGCGATGTCCGTGAATCTCTCCGACATCGCCGCCATGTCAGGTGTTCCCCGCTACGCCCTCGTCAATCTGATCCTTCCCCCCACCTGCACGGTCGAGTTCTTCGACGGCCTCTACGAAGGGCTGATCGAACGGGCCGCCGAGGTGGGTGTGGGAATCGTGGGCGGGAATCTCTCGGCGACGAACGGTCCCATCACCGTCGCCGTCACGCTCCTCGGCGTGGGTGATCGTCCCATCCTCCGCCAGGGTGTGCAGGTGGGCGACCTTGTCGTCATCACCGGCGGGCTGGGCGCCGCCGCCGAAGGCCTGCGCCTGCTTCGTGAAGGAGTGCGGCTCGCCGACGACGGCATGGTGATCGACACCGGAATCTGGACTCCTTCCTCCGAGGGCCCGCTCGCGCGCTGCGTTCGCGCCCATCTCGATCCGACCCCGCCGCTCGCCTTCGCCCGCGCCATGTCGGAAACGCCCGGCACCGTCCGCGCCATGATGGACATTTCCGACGGTCTTTCGATCGACCTCATCAGGCTCTGCGCCGAAAACTCGATCGGCGCCGTGATCGATCCCCTGGCGGTTCCGGTGGATCCCGCGGTGGCCATGATCGAGCGCGCCCGGGGCGGGGACCCTTTGCCCCTGGCCCTTCACGGAGGCGAGGACTACCAGCTCCTCATGGCCATCTCGCCCGATAGCATCGACGCGGTCCGGGACATGGCCTTCGTTTGGGATCTGCCGATCACGGTTATCGGGCAGTTCGTGGTGGGAGCGCCGGTGGTCTCCGTGCAGGTGGGCGAGTGGATCGAGCCTCTCAAGTCGCAGGGCTTCGACCACTTCGGCTTCAGCGAGATGCAGCGGCCGCCGGTCTTCGGGGTCACCTAGGCTTCGCTCGCCCGAGTTTGACCTTGAGACGTTATGCGTGACGCGCTGCAGAGCCTTCTTCACCTGAAGGACCCTCCCCGCCGCACCGCCATCGCGTTCGGCACCGGTGTCTTCATCGCGTTCTCGCCCGTGCTCGGGCTGCACACGGTCATGGCGATCGCGATCGCCTTCGCGTTCCGCTTGAACCGCGTGGCCGTTCTGGCCGGCGCCTGGATCAATGTCTGGGCGCTCGTTCCCTGTTACATGTTCGGCACCTTCATCGGCACCCGGCTGCTCAGCGTTCACTCCCGCAGGCTCGATGCCGGTTTCTGGGATCGCGCTCACTCGTTCGTATGGTCGGCCCTTTCCTCGATGGTCGTGGGCGACTGGAAGCTGGCGCTTCGCTCCCTGCGCTCGCTCCTCAAGTCCTTTGGCCCGCTTCTCTGGCCCTTCGTGACCGGAAACCTGATCCTCGCGGTGATGGCGGGTCTCATCACCTACGCGATCGGCCGACGATTCCTGGAAGCGCGCGCCCATCGAAAAGGCGAAGAATCGAATCCGCAGCCTTCCGCCGCGGCGGAAAGCGAAACCTCGAGCCCGTCCTAGAGCCCGGGCCGGGCCGCGCTCACGCCCATCAAGCGTTCCACCGCGTGACCGGCCCGAAGCAGCGTCGCTTCCTCGAACATCGGCCCCACGAACTGCAGTCCCACGGGGAGGCCGTTCGAAAAGCCGCAGGGCACCGAAATCCCCGGCACTCCCGCGAGATTCGCGGGCACGGTGAAAACGTCCGCCAGATACATCTCGAGCGGGTTCGCCGTCTTCTCGCCGAGCTTGAACGCGGGCGAAGGGGTGGTGGGCGTCGCGATCACGTCGCACGAGGCGAACGCGGTCTCGAAGTCGCGGCGGATCAGGGTTCGGACCTTCTGCGCGCGGAGGTAGTACGCGTCGTAGTAACCCGAGGAGAGGACGAAGGTGCCGAGCACGATCCGGCGCTTGACCTCGGGACCGAAGCCAGCATCGCGAGTCTCGCCGTACATGTCCTTGAGCGAGGCTCTCGAAGCCGCCGAATCCGTACGCAGTCCATACCGCACGCCGTCGAAGCGCGCGAGGTTCGACGAAGCCTCCGCGGTGGCCACGAGGTAATAGGTCGCGATGGCGTGCGGCGCGTTCGGCAACGACACCTCCACGATCTCGGCGCCATCGGCCTTCAAGGCGGCGATGGTCCGGTCGAACTCCGCCATCACCCCGGCCTCGACGCCGGTCTTCAGGAAGTCCCGCGGGACGCCCACGCGAAGGCCTTTCGTTGGCGCGGTGAGAGACGCGCCGTAGTCGCCGACCGGTCGCGGACTGCTGGTGGCGTCATGGAGATCCTGACCCGCGATGACCGAGAGTGCGAGCGCCGCGTCCGCGCATGAACGGGTGAGCGGCCCGATCTGATCGAGCGACGACGCGAAGGCGACCAGTCCGTACCGGCTCACCCGTCCGTAGGTGGGCTTGAGACCCACCACGCCGCAGAACGCGGCAGGCTGCCGGATGGATCCGCCGGTGTCCGACCCGAGGGTCATGGCCGCGAAGCCCGCGGAGACCGCCGCGGCCGAGCCTCCCGAGGATCCACCGGGCACACGCGTCAGGTCCCACGGATTCCTGACCGGGCCGAAAGCGCTGTTCTCGTTCGACGAGCCCATGGCGAACTCGTCCATGTTGAGCTTGCCGAGGACGATGGCGCCCGCGCTCTTGAGACGTCGGATAACCGTCGCGTCATAGGGAGTCGCGAACTTATTGAGGATTTTCGAGCCGCAGGTGGTGGCGAGGCCCTTCACGTGGATCGCATCTTTGATCGCGATGGGCACCCCGGCGAGGGCGCCTGGATCCTCGCCTCGAGCGATTCGAGCGTCAATCTCCTTCGCGTCCCTCCGCGCCGAGTCGTCGGCGCGGGCGAGGAAGGCGCCGATCGAGGCATCCTTCTCGGAGATGCGCAACAGGTGCGCCTCGACGACCTCGCTCGCCGAGGCCTTCTTTCCCTTGATCGCGGCGGCGAGCTCGCCCATGCCCATCGAGGTGAGGGCGCTCATCCTCCGATCACCTGCGGCACCCGGAAGAGGCCCGCGTCCTGATCCGGAGCGTTCTGGAGAGCCTGTTCGCGGGTGAGGTCGTGAGTCGGTTCATCGGGCCGGAAGCGTTCGCCCTCGGTGGCGTGGCTCATGGGCGGGACGCCCGTGAGGTCGAGGGTTTCGAGCGAGGCCGCGTACTTGAGGATCTCCGCGAGATCGTGAGCGAGCGAGTGGGTTTCCTCCGCTGACAGCGAAAGGCGCGCGAGAGTAGCGATGTGGGTGAGGAGTTTGTCTTGGATCTCGGCCATAGAGCCCGCGTACTATAGCGGCCCATGACCGGGAGCTCCTTCGGTATCGCCATCGCTCCGAGGCCTCGGGACCAAGTGGTGACCGGACCGATGACCCTCGCCGCCCTGGCCCTCGCGGCGGGCGCGGTGACGCGGGTTTCCGGCCTCGATCATGCCGGCGTCTCGTTCTGCTATTTCAAGGCGCTCACGGGCTATGCGTGCTTCACCTGCGGCACCACGCGCGCCCTCGGGCACCTCGCCCGTTTCGATCTTCCCGGCGCCATCGCCATTCAGCCGCTCGTGACTGCGGGAACCCTGGGCCTTCTCCTGTGGGGCGCCATCGATGCGGCGCTTGTTCTGGCCGCGAAGCGGACCGCGGTTCGTCTGGAGGGTCGCGCGCTGCGTTTGGCCACCGTCCTCGCCATAGCCCTCGCGACCCTCAACTGGTTCTATCTGCTCGCGGCGGGTGTGTAGCCAAAGACTTCCTGGAAATGCGACGCGAGGCGGTCCTCGACCTCGGCCTGAAGGACTTCGGCGCCCAGGAGCTTCGCGAGCGAGGTGACGCCCTGGTCGCGCAGGCCGCAGGGAACGATGAGGTCGAAAGCGCTGAGGTTCGTGTTCGCGTTGAACGCGAAGCCGTGGGACGTCACCCAGCGCGAGATTCGCACGCCGATGGCCCCGATCTTGTTCTCGCCGACGAAGGTGCCGCTCTTGCCGGCGATGCGGCGGGCCGCGAAGCCGTAGTCGCCGCACACCCGGATCATCACTTCCTCGAGATCTCGAACGTAGCGGTGCACGTCTCGCCGATCCTCCGGTATCTCGAGGATGGGATAGCCCACGACCTGGCCGGGGCCGTGATACGTGACGTCGCCGCCGCGGCCGGCCTCGAACAACGCCACCCCCCGCGCGCGCAGCAGCGCCTCGGAGAGGAGAAGGTTCTCGGCTCGGGCGTTCCGCCCCATGGTCACCACCGGGTCGTGCTCCAGCAGGAGCAGGGTGTCGGAGACGAGGCCCCGTTTGCGTTCGTCGACCAGGCTCTCTTGAAGCGAGAGTCCCGCGGCGTAGGAGATCCGGCCCAGGCGCCTGATCTCGAGCGGCCCGGGCCGGCCGGCCGGCGCGTGGATTGGAGGGTCGCTCGCGGTCGTACTAGAGGGCCGATTCGTCGAAGTTCTGCAGGCCGTTCTTCACGTGGGCCATGAACTTGTCGGCTTCCGAACCGTCGACGATGCGGTGATCGAAGGTCAGACAGAAGTAGGCCATGGTCCGGATCGCGATCGCTTCGTCGCGCACCACCGGACGCTTTTCGATGGTGCCGACCCCGAGGATCGCGACCTGGGGCTGCGGAATGATGGGCGTGCCGAAGAGCGACCCGAAAACACCCGGGTTGGTGATGGTGAAC
The DNA here is from genome assembly GCA_031392925.1 of Vicinamibacteria bacterium. Classification (GTDB taxonomy): domain Bacteria; phylum Acidobacteriota; class Vicinamibacteria; order Fen-336; family JAGNNV01; genus JAGNNV01. The sequence goes on along the minus strand of JANMVV010000191.1, from coordinate 50 downwards.
GTGCCGCCCTGGACTTCTTCGACCTTGAGCTTCTTGGTGCGCGCGCGTTC
>JANMVV010000396.1:0-7610 GCA_031392925.1 Vicinamibacteria bacterium | reverse complement strand
GCCCGAATCGGATCGCGTCTGGCCCGTAAGGATCTGCTCCTCAGCCTCGACACCCTGGGCGCCGACCGCGCGCGCCTCTACTGCGAGGCCGCAGGTCTGCTCGGCGACGGAGACTTCCTGGCTCCCCTCGCCCGCATGGCGCAAGTCCGGCCCGAAGCCGCGGCTGCCATCTCCCTGATCGCCGCACGCGAGAGGTTCACATCGCGGTCCAGGGTCCTGAAGAATCTCGAGGAACCTCTGCGCCTGATCGTGGCGAGGTCGATCGCAGGCCTCTGACGCTCCCACCCTGGTCTTCGAGCGCGAGTAGAAGCCGCTTGAGCGCGCCGTTCGCTAGTAGGCCTGGGCGAAGTAGGCGAGCTTTCCCGCGGAACCGCAGCGGATGCAGGCCCGCGCCTCGTCGCGAAGCAGGGGGAAGCAGCGCACCGTCGCCTTCGTCTCGTCCTTGATCTTCGCCTCGCACTCGGAGCTCGAACACATGCCGGCGAGCAGGAAGCCGCGCTTCGTGGCCATCACTTCCTTGAACGCTTCATAGTTCGCGGGCTCCGACGTGTTCTCATCGCGGAACTTCCGCGCCTTCTCGAGCAAGTTCTTCTGGATCGCGTCGAGCCGTGCCTTCACGCTGTCGCTGAGCCCTTTGAGGGGAACGAATTCCTTCTCGCGGGTGTCGCGTCGAACCAGGACGCAGGAGTCCTTCTCGATGTCCTTCGGTCCGAGTTCCATGCGGATGGGCACGCCGCGCATCTCCCAGTCGGCGTACTTGAAGCCCATCTGGTGATTGTCGCGATCGTCGAGGTGAACGCGGATGCCCGCCTCGGTGAGTTCCTTCGCGAGGGCCCGCGCCTTTGGCAGAACCGCTTCGTTCCAGTCGCCCTTGCGCGGCGGAATGGGAACGATGACCACCTGATACGGCGCCACCTTCGGAGGAATCACGAGGCCCCGTTCATCGCCGTGGGTCATGATCATCCCGCCGATGAGACGCGTGGAGACGCCCCAGGAGGTCGACCACGGCATCACGGTCTGCTGGTTCTGATCCACGTACTCGATCCCGTAGGCCTTGGAAAAGTGCTGGCCGAGGTTGTGCGAGGTGCCGGCCTGGAGCGCCTTGCCGTCGCCCATGAGCGCTTCAATGGCGTACGTCATCGAAGCGCCGGCGAACTTCTCGGACTCGCTCTTGGGTCCAAAGTGCACGGGCATGCCCAGAACATCCTCGGCCACTTCGCGGTACATGTCGAGAATCGAGAGGGTTTCCTTCTGGGCCTCATCAGCGGTGGCATGGAGGGTGTGACCCTCCTGCCAGAGGAACTCGGTGGTTCGCAGGAACGGCCTGGTCACCTTCTCCCATCGCAGCACATTGCACCACTGATTGAGGAGAACCGGCAGGTCGCGCCACGACTTCACCCACTTCGCGTACATGGAGCAGATCATGGCCTCGGAGGTCGGTCGGATGGCGAGCGGCTCCTCGAGCTCTTCCCCGCCGCCGATGGTGACCCACGCGCACTCGGGTGCGAACCCCTTGACGTGATCGGCTTCCTTCTGGAGAAAACTCTTGGGAATGAGGAGCGGGAAGTACGCGTTCTTGTGCCCGAGCGCCTTGATCCGACGGTCGGTCTCGGCCTGCAGGTTCTCCCAGATCGCGTAGCCGTAGGGACGGATGACCATGCAGCCCTTGACCGGGCCGTAGTCGGCAAGCTCCGCCTTCAGGACCACGTCCAGGTACCACTGGGAAAAGTCCACGGATGGCGGGGTTATTTCTTTGAGGGTGCGTTCTTCCATGACGGGTCTCTTTAGGCGCTTTCTGTGGGGCGATCCCGCTTCGGATACAGCAGCGAACCGGCGATCGAGATCACGAGGACGACGAGGATGAATCCGAGGGAGGGCCCGATGGGCACATGGCCGTCCATCAGCCAGGAGAGGAGGGTCATCTTCAAGCCGACGAAGACGAGGACGATCCCGAGCCCGTACTTCAGCAGGTGGAAGATGTCCACCGCGCCCGCGAGCAGGAAGTACAGGTTTCGAAGGCCGAGGATGGCGAACATATTCGAGGTGAAGACCACCAGCGGCTCGTTGGTCAGACCGAAAATCGCCGGCACCGAGTCCACCGCGAAGACGGTGTCGACGATGTTGAGGAACATCAGGGCCACGAACATGGGGGTCGCGAGAAGGCGCCCGCCCTCGCGGACGAAGAACGACTCTCCGTGGAACTTCGGGGTGACGGGCAGAATCTTCCGGAGGAGTTTCATCGCCCAGTTGTGCTCGGGATCGATCTGGTCGTCGTCGGCCCCGGTCATGACCTTGACTCCGGTGAAGACGAGGAAGAGACCGAGCCCCCACACCACCCACTGGAACTGGAACAGGGCGGCCCCGACCATGACGAAAACGCCCCGAAACACCAGGGCGGCGAGGATGCCGAGGAAGAGCACCCGATGCCGCAGTTCCGGCGGGATCCTGAAGTAGTTGAGGACCACGACGAAGACGAAGAGGTTGTCGATCGACAGCGAATACTCCACCACGTAGCCGGCGAGGAACTCGAGGGCGGTTCGCTTCGCCGCATCCGGCACGCTGATTCCTGAAGGCGGGTGGCTGGTCAGGAAGGAAAGGGACCAGAAATAGAGGAGGACGTTGAAGGCGAGGGCCACCGCGACCCACACCACCGCGAAGCTCGTCGCCTCGCGCAGGCTGACCCGATGCGCCTCCTTGTGGAAGAAGCCCAGGTCGATGGCGAGAAGGGCGCTGATGATCAGCGTGGCCGCGAGATACACCCACCAGACTTCGTCGAACGGGAACAGGCGGGCGGCGATCATGATGAGAGCCGCGCATTCTAGTCGCTCGGAGAAGATCGGCTACAATCATCGCGGCTTGCGGGTCGTCTCCTCATCTCGGTGTCCCTCCCCGAATCAAGGAGACGCAAATGACGTTACTCAATCTGTCCATCGCCGCGATCGTTCTCGTCGCGACGCCGCAATCACCCGACTGTTCTCTGCCTCCGAAGTCGGAGTCGGAACCGAGGGTGTTCACCAACGCCGACCTCGAAAGGATGACGGCCTGTCGCTACCAGACGGGCGCCCAATCGGAGATCGGAGCCAGAACGCCCGAGCGGGCGGCTCGTCCCGCCCGTCGCTCGAAAGATTCACTTCTGGCCGAAGGATCCGACACGGACGCCATCGAGGGCGACTGGAGGGCCAGGTGGAGATCGGTGGATCAAAAGGCGCGGAAGCTGCGGCAGCAGGCGCGCGAGCTTCGTCAGGAAGCGGGCGAGACCCCGCGTGATCCGAAGAAGCAGCCCGCGGGCCGCCGATCCCCGACCCTGCTGATCAGCCGGGCCAGGAGCCTCGAGGCCGAGGCCAGGGAACTCGAGGACGAGTTCCAGGAGAGGGCTCGCCGGCAAGGCGCCCTTCCCGGCTGGCTGCGGCCCAAAGCGCGCTAGGGCATACCGGCCGTCTGCTACGCTCGCCCGGCAATGAGACGAGTGCGCGTGGTCGCCGGCCGGGCTCCCTACGACGTCCTTATCGGAAGAGGGGTCGTATCGGGTCCTCAACTGCGACGTTGCCTCGGGAAGACAGCGAGCGGGATCGTGGTGTCCCAGGCGAGGGTCATGCAACTCCATGGGCCGGCGATTCTGGCCGCTCTGGACAGCGCCGGATTTGAAATCCGGCGGCTCCTGCTGCTGCCTGACGGCGAAGCGGCCAAGACCACGCGTGCGTGGGAGCGGGCCATTCGCGCCATGGCGAAGGCCGGGCTCGATCGATCCAGTTACGTCATCGCGTTTGGAGGAGGCTCCATCGGCGACGCCGCGGGTTTCGCCGCGGCCACCTACATGCGCGGGATCCGTCTGATTCAGGTCCCAACCACCCTCCTCTCGATGGTGGACAGCAGCGTGGGCGGCAAGACCGGTGTGAATCTGGTCGAGGGCAAGAACCTGGTCGGATCGTTTCATCAACCGAGCCTGGTGCTCGCAGACCTCGCGTTTCTTCGAACCCTCTCCGCGCGCGAGCGTCAGAGCGGGGTCTACGAAGTGGTGAAGTGCGCCCTCCTGAGGGATGAAAGGCTGCTCCGCCTGGTCAAGAGGACGCGAGGCCTCCGGAAGGCGACGGATGAAGACCTCGAAACCGCGATCGCCGCGGCCGTGCGTATCAAGGCGAGGATCGTCGAACGCGACGAGCGGGAAGTCGGCGAGCGGGTGCTCCTGAACCTCGGCCATACCCTGGGCCACGCGCTCGAGGCCGCCACGTCCTATCGCCGCTTCACCCATGGCGAAGCGGTGGGTTACGGAATGGAGTTCGCGGTGGACCTGGGGGCAAGGCTCGGGGTGACGGACTCAGCGGCGGCTCGACGCATGCGCACGGCGATCCGGGCCGTAGGCCGGCGGACGCCGCTCGACCGCTCCATGGTGGCGGCGGTGCGAAAGGCCACGCTGGGCGACAAGAAGCGCGAGGGAAGGGAACTCAAGGAAATCCTGCTCAGCGGTCTGCAGCGGCCCATCGTGCATCGGATGGATGCCAAGGCCTTCGCGGCGCTGGTGGGTACCTGGCTTGGCTCGAAGACGGGGGTCGCGCGCGACCGCGCACGACGTCAGCCCTAAGCACCCATCAGCAGCATCAGCGCGGCCTTCTGAGCGTGAAGGCGATTGCCGGCCTGCTGGAAGACCACCGACCGCGGCCCGTCCATCACTTCGTCGGTCACTTCGAGACCACGGTGAGCGGGAAGGCAGTGCATGAAGACGGCGTCGCCCGCGGCCCGGGCCATCAGGGCGGCGTCGACGGTGAAGGCGGCGAAGGCGGTCTTGCGCTTCTCCGTCTCGCTCTCCTGACCCATCGAGGTCCACACGTCGGTGTAGACCGCGCGGGCTCCGGCCACGGCCTGAGCGGGATCGTTCACGAGCTTCGCGGGCGGTGTGCCCATTTTCTGGGCGTCGCGGGCGGTGCTCTTGGTGATGAGCGGATTGGGCTCGAAGCCCTTGGGTGTCGCGACCACCATCTCGACTCCCAGGCGTGAGGCGCCGATCATCAGCTCGTGACAGACGTTGTTCCCGTCGCCCACGTAGGCGAGCTTGAGCCCGGCGAGCGACCCGAACCGCTCGCGCAGGGTGAAGAAATCGGCGAGAGCCTGGCAGGGATGGAGCAGGTCGGAGAGACCGTTGATCACGGGCTTGCTGCCGAACTTCGCGAGGTCCAGGACATCCTGATGGGCGAAAACGCGGGCCATGATTCCGTCGGCGAAGGTGGAGAGCACCCGCGCGGTATCAGGCACCGATTCCCCCACGCTCAACTGGATCTCGTCGTGGTTCAACACCACCGCCAGGCCGCCGAGCTGGAACATGCCGATTTCGAAGGACACCCTGGTTCTCGTGGAGGGCTTCTGGAAGATCATGGCCAGCGTCTTGCCGAGAAGCGCCTGATTGAACGAGCCCGGGTCGGCCTTCATCTTTTCCGCGAGCGCGAAGATCTCTTCTATGTCTTCTCGCGAGTAGTCTTTGAGGGAGATGAGGTGTTTCGGTTTCATGGATCGACTCAGGTCCGAGTATAGGGCGAAGGCGGGTCTTTCCCGGTGATCCGCGGCATAGTCCTGGCCGCGGGCCTGGGGCGGCGGATCGGCACGCCCAAAGCACTCCTGACCCTGGACGGCCGGACCTTTCTGGAGCGCGCGGTCGGCGCCTTGAGCGGCGCGGGCCTCGAGGTCGTGGTCGTGATGAATCCCGGCGTCAGCGAAGCCAGTGCCACCGCCGGTTTCCGAGGCCACCGGGTGGTGAACCCCGATCCCGATCAGGAAAACGGCATGTTCGGTTCGGTTAGGCTGGGAGTCTCGGAGGCGCTGCGGCTCGGCGCGAGCGGCGCCATCCTCCTGCCGGTGGACCTCCCTCTCATCACCATCGAAGACGTGAAGGCGGTGGTGACGAGCCTCGGTGCGGGAGCCGCGGTGGTGGTAGCCACCCATGGCGGCCGCAGAGGGCATCCGATCGGGATCAGCCGCGCGGTCATGGGCGAAATCGTGACCGATCCATCCGCGGGCACTCTGCGGGACATTGTGCGTCGAGACCCTGAGCGAGTGGTCGAAGTCGCGGTTTCAGGGGGCGCGGTCATGGGCGTCAACACGAAAGAAGACCTCGAGCGAGTCTCAAACCGGACTTTTCGGTAAACTAGCTGGCTTCCCCCCTCCAATCTGCGGGGGATCAGAGAGAGGACGACGCCCTTAAAGGCCCCCCAATGAATCAGTTGCGCAACATCGCCATCATCGCCCACGTCGATCATGGCAAGACCACGCTCGTGGACACCCTCCTGCGTCAGGCCGGCGGATTCCGGGAAAACCAGGAAATCGCCGAGCGGGTCATGGACAGCAACGATCTCGAACGCGAACGCGGGATCACCATCCTCGCGAAGAACGCGGCGGTCCGCTACAAGGGCACGAAGATCAACATCGTCGACACGCCAGGCCACGCGGACTTCGGCGGCGAAGTCGAGCGCGCGCTCAGCATGGTCGACGGCGTCCTCCTCCTCGTGGACGCCTCGGAGGGTCCTCTCCCCCAGACCCGCTACGTCCTGCGCAAGGCGCTCGAGAAGAAACTGGCGCCCATCGTGGTCATCAACAAGATCGACCGAAAGGACGCCCGCATCCAGGAAGTCCTGAACGCGGTCTACGACCTCTTCATCGACCTCGACGCGACGGAAGCGCAGCTCGATTTCCCGGTGATCTACGCGAATGCGCGCGCGGGTCTTGCGGGCATGACTCCGGACGAAGAGATGAAGGATCTCGGCCCCCTCTTCGATGCCATCATCAAAACGGTGCCGGAGCCCGGAGGCGATCCCGGCAAGATCCTCCAGATGCTGATCGCGAACCTCGATTACTCGGACTATCTCGGGCGCCTGGCCATCGGCCGGGTCTTCGAAGGCACGGTGAAGACGGGCGAGAACGTGGCCCTCGTTCGTCGCGACGGCACGACCACAAACGCCAAGATCACCAAGCTCTTCACCTTCGAAGAGATCCACCGCATCGAGTGCGAGGAGGCCCATGCCGGCGACATCGTGGCGCTCGCCGGCTTCTCCGAGGTCAACATCGGCGAGACGGTGACGAGTGTGCTCGACCCCCAGCCACTGCCGCCCCTGCACATCGACGAGCCCACCCTGTCGATGGTGTTCTCGATCAACACCTCGCCCATGGCCGGACGCGAGGGCAAGTACGTGACCTCACGCCACATCAAGGACCGGCTCGACAAGGAGCTCCTCACCAACGTTGCCCTGAAGATGGAGCCCACCGACGGCGCCGATTCGTTCAAGGTCATCGGCCGGGGCGAGCTCCAGATCGCGATCCTCATCGAGAACATGCGTCGGGAAGGGTTCGAGCTAGCGGTTTCCAACCCGGATGTCATCACGCGAATGGTGGACGGGGTTCGCCACGAACCGTTCGAGCTCGTCTCCATCGACATCCCGGAGGCCTTCACCGGCGTCATGATGGAGAAGATGGCGCTGCGGCGCGGCGAGATGGCCAAGATGGTGAATCACGGCTCGGGCCGCGTGCTGCTCGACTTCATGGTGCCCACCCGCGGCCTCATCGGCATCCGCACCGAGGTTCTCACCGACACTCGCGGTACCGCGGTCATGAACCGCCTGTTCGACTCG
>JANMVV010000153.1:0-8440 GCA_031392925.1 Vicinamibacteria bacterium | reverse complement strand
GGTCTTAACGCTACTCGAACCTGAAAAACGAGAGGTACCAGATGAGGATCGGATCGCCGCAGAAGAGGACGAAGATGGCGCAGCCGGCGAGGAATGTACCGAAGGGCAGCTTGTACTTCCCGATCGAGACCGGCTCGGGGCTGAGAGGAGTCTCGGCGCCCTCTGCCGCGACCGGGAGTGGAAGTTCCTCGCGCCTCTGGCGCCACGCCTGAATCAGGCCGTAGGTCATTCCGGAAAGGCTCGCGAGGAAGACGGTGAGCATCAGGCGCTGAACGCCCAGGAAAGCGCCCATCATCGCGGCCAGCTTCCAGTCGCCCTGGCCCAGGCCCTCGATACCCCGAAGCCGAGCGTAGCCTTTGGCGACGAGAAGGAACGCCACGTAACCAAAGCCCGCCGCAAGGCCCGCTTCCCTCCAGTCGATCACTGCACCGGGCAGAAGCGACCCGGCGATGCCGATGAGGATGCCAGGCAGGGTGATTACGTCGGGGAGGATCTGATGATCCCAGTCGATGAGGGCGAGGATCACGAGGGCAGAGAAGAAAAAGAGAAGGACAAGCGTGAACGGCTCGGGACCGAATCTCCAGACGATCAACCCGAAGCCGAGGCCGTGAAGGAGTTCAATCGCTGGATACCGCGCCGAGATGGGCTCGCGGCAGGCGGCGCATCGGCCCCGGAGGAGAATCCAGGAGATCACCGGGAGGTTCTGCCACGGTCGGATCGCGGCGCGGCACTTGGGGCAGCGAGAGGAGGGAGAGACGACCGACTCGGCAAGGGGAAGCCGGTGGATGACCACGTTCGCGAAACTGCCCACGATCAGACCGAAGGGAAAGGCGGTCAGAGCAGCGACGAAGGCGACCGAAGTCAGAAAGCCGAGCATGGTTCCAGGAAATGGAGCTTAGCTTCAGGTTGACCTTGGATCCTGGATACTCGAAGCTCTCCGTTCGATGTTGAGCACGGCCACCAAGATCCGGATCGCGCGGATGCTGTACGTCCTCCTCCACGCGGTTCGCCGTCCCTTCGGGGGCCGTGACCAGGTGCGGGCACGGCGGAGCGGGGTCAACTGGCACCTCGACTTGCGCGAGGGAATCGACCTCACGATCTTCGTGCTGGGCGCATTCGAACGGGACACCTTCCGCGCCCTCGAAGGGCTGGTGCTAAGCGGCGCCACTGTCCTCGACGTGGGCGCGAACATCGGCGCCCACACCCTGCATATGGCGCGCCTGGTCGGGGAGAAGGGGCGGGTGATCGCGTTCGAGCCCACGGACTTCGCCATCGCGAAGCTCGTGTCCAATCTCCAGGCGAATCCCGAACTGGCGAAGCGCGTCGAACTCCATCAGGCGTTTCTGGTGGCGAAGGCCGGCGCCCCCATCGATGCGACCGTCGCCTCGAGCTGGCCGGTCGACGGAACCGCGGCGGACGATGCGCAGATGGGAAGCCGCGCCATGAAGGTGTCGGGGGCAAAGGCGATGACCGTTGACTCCGTGATCGCGGCCTCGGGCGATCCGGACATCCAGTTGATCAAGATGGATGTCGATGGCCACGAGCTCGAAGTGCTCGAGGGAGCGCAGCTCCTGCTGGAACGCCGCCGGCCCATCATCGTGATGGAACTGGCGCCCTATGTCTTTCACCCGCCCGGGAAGTTCGATCAGATGGTGATCCTGCTCGCCGGTTCGGGCTACATCTTCCGGCCCCTCGGATCGAGTCGGGAACTTCCGACCGACCCCGCCGCCCTTCGGTCTCTCATTCCGGACGGAGGCTCGGTCAATGTGGTCGCCTTCCCGTCGCGAGACCAGAGGAAGCCGAAGCAGGGGCGGGCGTAGGCACCCCGATGAGTGAGACCGTCCCCAAAGTCGAAACCGTCGAACGGAAGCCGCTTCTCTTCCTGGCCCTCATGTGCGTGGGAGTTTCGACGCTGTACATCCTCTCGATGCTTTCGGTCACCGACGGTCACTTCGTGCCCCAGGTCTCCGATCTTTATCTCATCGCGCAGTACGCCAGGGGATTCGCCGAAGGCCATCCGTTCCAGTACAACCCGGGCGAGGCGACCACCACGGGCGCCACCAGCCTCCTTCACACCCTGTTTCTCGCCCTCGCCCACTTCATCGGGTTCCGGGGAGAGGGGCTCATCGCGTTCGCGATCCTCTCGGGAGGCGGTTTCGCGTTCCTCACCGCGGTGCAGGTCTATGGCGCGGGCCTCATCGTCTCCGGGTCGAGCCGTATCGCGAAGCTCGCGGCCGTGCTGGTGATCCTGAACGGACCGCTCGCCTGGTCGTTTCACTACGGGGCCGACATCGCACTCGTGCTCTTCCTCTCCGCCTGGCTCTTCACCGCCTGGCTTCAGGGCGCAGGCGATGGGGCGAACGACTCGACGAGGTTCGTCATGCCCGCCTGCCTTCTCGCCCTGACCCGGCCCGAGGCCGCGATTCTTGTCACCGCCCTGGGCGTAGCCGCGGCGTGGGATGCTCGAAAGGTCGGTGGTCGATGGTCGATGCGACCGAAGTGGTTCTTCCCGACCGTGGTGGCGGCTTTGGTGCCCCTGGGACTGCGGCTCTTCACCGCATCGGCCGCGAATACCTCGTTCTCCCGGAAGTTCCTGCCCGCGAACTGGGGAGCGTTCAGCGCAGCGGTGTTTTCCATCGATTATTGGAGCGACATTCTTAGAGGAGTTCTGCTGGGTTTTTATCCTTCCAGTCAGCGTCTGGGCCTCGGCGATGCCAACGCTCCCTACTACTCGGCTCCTTTTCTCATGGTGTTCGTCTTCCTGGCGTTTCTAGGGGCGTCGCGGGCGCTTACTCGAGCGGGAACCTTCCTGTGCGCGGCTTTACTGACGGCGATAGCCACCACTCCGTCCATCCACATGGGAGTGCACTTCAATCGTTACCTCCTCTTTGCCCTTCCTCCGCTTCTCGTGCTCTCGGCCCTGGGCATGGACAGCGCTGCCGGCCTCCTGGGAACCGCGTTCTCTTCTTCCCGGGAGCGTGCGTTCAAGCGCATCGGAGTGGTGGCGTGTGTCTTCTCCCTCCTGAGTGTCGCGCGATTCGCGCTGGTGTATGCCGACTTCGCGGCCACGACCTACCGGAAGGATGAGGCGCTTTTCAACTTCATCCGCTCCCGCCTCCCCGAAGACGCCACGTTCCTGAGCAACGGTGTTTCCATCGAGTATCGAACCGAAAGGCGAAGCCTCAACCTGAGCGGTGTCGTCACTCCCGGCTTCGCGGAGATCCTCCCCGTCGAAACCGAAGCCTCAGCCTTCGAGATCTTGAGCCGGCCCGACGCAAAGCTTCCGCCCTTCCTCATCGCCCAGGAGGCGTACATCGAGGGTTCCCCCGCATGGGGCGCCCTGGTCGGCGGGCCGCCCGTGTTCGTCACCGCCAGTCTCGACGGCGCTGAGTTCGCCATCTATCCGACCCGCACCGAGCTGCTCGGCCGGCAACGCGGTCTCATCCGTCTGGAGCCGCCCTCGGAGTGGACCCTGGTCGATTCGCTCAACGTCGCGGACCCTGTCGATGAACGCCTTCACGACTATCGATTCTCCTCGTCGGTTGGAACCCGGAGTCTCTTCGCCGCGTTGAAGCTCGACAAGTACGCGGGTTCCGGCCGAAACGCGGGAACCGAAGTCGCGGATGGCGGACGGGTGATCCTCGGCGAGGAGGAGATGAGACTCGCGACCCCGCATGAAGGAGACGTCCTGCTGGTGATGCGAACCAACGGAAGCCCGTCCGCCCGGGTGAGGCACGCGAGCGGCGAAAGACGCATGGACCTTGCCCTGGCCCAGAGCGCACTGCGGGTGGGAACGTCGAAAGGACGGACGGACTGGTTGCGCATGGCCCTCGAGCCGGGATGGAACGAGGTTGTCTACCGCATTCCGGCGGCCCTCATCGAAGGCCCAAGCACGCGATTCCTGATCGAAGGACGATACGCGGCTTACACGTACTGGGTGTTCCAGGCGAAGCCTCGTTGATCAGTTGGGCGAATTGAAGCGCCGCCACAGCGGTGAAGCCGTCGATATCGCCACGATGCCCGTGGCGGGATCAAAGTCGAACGGTGCGCCGGCCATGTCGCGAGTGGTGGAGATCACGCCCCTGGCCCGAAGCTCCTCGAGCGTCGCCGTTTCGTCGCCCGTCCGGTTTCGATAGTCGGCGATCGTCAGCTGCAGTTGCCGGGCGAACAGCCGGTTCCTGACCACGCGAATCTGGGTTTCCGCATTCTCCCGAAGCACGCCTAACTCAGACTGGTCGCGGATGATGGCCCACAGTTGCAGAGACGCTTCGAGGTCCCCTCCGTCGGACAGAACCTTCGCGGCCAGAGGCTTCAGCCACGGGGCGGACCCTGGAATCTCGGCCGCTTGACGAAGGGCCGCGGATCCGCCCGCGGCGTCGTTGAGGTAGACGGACATGAAGAGTCCCTGATCCTGTCTCAGACTCCAGTTGCGCGGATTCCGATCGGCGCCCTTCCTCAGGAATGCGACCCCCTTCTCCGGCTGGCCGGCGCCAACCGGGAGCTGCTCCGAGAGGAAGACCGCTCCATATCTGTAGACGATCTCAAACCGGGGATCGAGCTCGGCCGCGGTTTCAAGGAGCGGCGCGAGGTCGGCGTATCCGGTGGGGGCATTGGCGAGCTTCTGGCGTCCGTAGTACTGGATGGCGCGAAGCCAGTAAAGATCCGAAAGGACGTTCGAAAAGCCGAGGCTGAAGGCGCGCACTACGGGACCGGTCCAAACGCTCGAAACGTCCGGCTCCGGCCCCATCTTCTCGACCACGCCGTCGATCCGACCCTCGGCCAGGGGCACCAGCAGGGCCGCGAAGACGAAGATGACGACCCGCCGGTTCATTTCAAATCGCGCCGCTCGAAAGCAATCGCGGAGAGCGCGAGCAGAGCCGTGATGTACACGAACGCGTAGAAGACGAGGAAGAGGAGGAGACTGATGGGAATCGGGTCGCCGTAGATGGCCCGCGTCTTGAGATCGAAGTTCAACAGATTGGGAAGGCTCGCGTAAAGGCCCTTTCCCAGCCAGTCGGGGAAGCCCTCGAGGATCTGGGAGGCGTTCTTGAGCACGTCGGTCATGCGGCCAAGCACACAGATCACGGTGGCTCCAAGCAGGGCCAGCGGGCGGGACGCGGTGGCGGAAAGGAACGCGCTGATCGCCCCGGTGAGACACAACTGGAGGAAGATGGCGAAAATCGCCTGGGTGAGAGCCCAGGAGAAAGACCCATGGGCGGTCAGGAGCGCGAGGGCGACGCCCATGGCCATGAGGACCACGCTGGTCAGGATCGTGAGGCACAATCCGAGGTAGCGCCCCACGATGAACTCCGTCCGCGTCAGCGGCTTGACGATGAGAAGATGGAGGGTGCGACGCTCGACGTCGCGTCCCACAAGATCCGCCCCCAGGAAGAGGGCGATGAGGGTGCCGAAGAACTCGGTTGCGGCCAGCCCCACGTCCTCAAGAATCTTGGTGTCCTGCCGAATGGAAATGTCCTTGAGAATCAGGCTGGCCGCCATGAGCAGGAATCCGAAGAGCACGAGGCCAAGGAACAATCTCTGCCGAACGGATTCGAGGTAGGTGTTGTACGCCACCGCCCGAAGTCGCCGCAGATGGAGTCTCATCGTCCCCCCTCCTTTGAAGGGGGCGGGGCCAAGAGATCCTCAACCGCCTTGCGCACGGGAGAAACCCCCACGAGGTTCGAGCCCTGCGAGACGATGTCCCCGATGGCTTTAGCCAGGTCCTCTTGGCCGACGCGCACGCTCACGCGTCCACGCTCCGCTTCGGCGCCCGCTGACGAGTGCCAGGGCCGGACACTCGTGACTTCAAATTCCGAGGGCAGACCGAGCAGGTCGTCGAACGTGCCGACCGCGGCGAGCTGGCCGGCCCGCATGAGCGCCACCCGGTCGCATACGAATTCGGCGTCGGAAATGATGTGGGTGGAGAAGAGGATGGATTTCCCCTCGCTCCGGAGCTCCAGCATGAGATCGCGGACGAAGCGCCGCCCCAGGGGATCCAACCCTGACATCGGCTCGTCCATGATGAGCAGCTTCGGCTCGTTGAGGAGGGCCTGGGCGATACCGAGTCTCTGAAGCATGCCTTTGGAATAGGTGCGAATGGGCCGCCGCCGACTCTCGAACAGCCCGACGCGGTTCAACAGGCTTTCGACGCGCGGGCCGAGGATCGCGGCATCAAGCCCGAAGAGATCGCCCACGAAAGTCATGAACTCCTGACCGGAGAGATAGTCGTAGAAAGCCGGCTGCTCGGGAAGGTATCCGACCTTGGCCCTCCAACCCGTGTCGGCGGTGGAGACGCCCTCCACTTCCACACGCCCGGCATCGGGGACGAGCAGACCCAGGATCATCTTGATGGTACTCGTCTTGCCCGCGCCGTTGGCGCCGATCAGGCCGACAATTTCGCCCCCTTTTATGCCCAGATCGACGGGTCCGACACGAAAGCCCGGCTTTCGGCTGAAGGGAGTCCGCAGCGTCTTCGAGAGGCCGGCGAGCGCAAGTACCCGGGAGGGAGAAGTCATGAACTGCGATCGAGTCTACAGTCTGGCAAGACCAGGACAGGGACAGGGAAAGGGGATCAGGCTCTGACCAAGAAAACAAACCCCCGGGCTGGGTAAGCCCCGGGGGTCGTCAGGCAACGAAGACGCGCTGCCTTCCTTCCGGAATTACTGAATGACCGCGCAGGTCGCGGCCATCGCTGGGCCGGTACACTGGTTCACGCCCGCGATGTCCTGACAAACGCGACCGGAAGCGTCACCACCGAAGCCGCGAACGCCCGTCTGTCCAATCGTGCTCGGGGTCGCGCCGTAGCAGTACCCGTCAACCACGCCGACCAGCACCGTGGCAGGGGGAACCGGGTTCGGAAGATTGCCGGGGGAGAAGGTGCGGTTGTAGCCGCTCTTGGGACTGGTTGCCGCGATGGTCTGGTCAGCGAACGTGGGCGCGGTCGAGGGATAGCCGATGATGCAGGGGGCTGGCGTGCTCAAGCAGGTGATGGGCGCATACCAGCCGCTCGCGGCGGACTGGAAAGCGGCCTGAGCCGAGATGACCGAACGGATGTCGCCGATGGTGCCCGCCTCGTTGGCGGAGACGCGGGCGCGGAGGAGCGACGGGATCGCGATGGCGGCGATGATGCCGATAATCGCAACGACGATCAGGAGCTCGATGAGCGTGAAGCCCTTTTGATTCTTCTTCATTTTGATGTCCTTCAATTTCTAGATGGGAAAAGAGGTCGGATGATCCGCCCTGTACTGGACCCACTGGCAGCAGGAAGCGTGCCCGTTTTTTGTCACCCATAAGTCATTGATAATAAAGCGCATGAATCAAAGCAACCGGGACAAGGTTTGTTTCGGCGCAGACAAAGATTGTACGCGAGCCTTATTCCTGTCGGAGCCGAGAGGAGATATTTGAGCGCCCTGAGCCTTGGATCCCAGATCGACGATGATGTCTTTTTGAGTGAGGCCTAAAGTCGAAAAGCCCCGGGCCGATAGGCCCGGGGCTCCACAGAACAACAGAACGGGACGGATAGACCTACTGAATGACCGCGCAGGTCGCGGCCATCGCCGGGCCGGTACACTGGTTCAAGCCCGCGATGCTCTGACAAACGCGACCGGAAGCGTCACCACCGAAGCCGCGAACGCCCGTCTGTCCAATCGTGCTCGGAACCGCGCCGTAGCAGTAGCCGTCAACAACGCCGACCAGCACCGTGGCAGGGGGAACCGGGTTCGGAAGATTGCCGGGGGTGAAGGTGCGGTTGTAGCCGCTCTTGGGACTGGTCGCCGCGATGGTCTGGTCAGAGAACGTGGGCGCGGTCGAGGGATAGCCGATGATGCAGGGGGCTGGCGTGCTCAAGCAGGTGATGGGCGCATACCAGCCGCTCGCGGCGGACTGGAAAGCGGCCTGAGCCGAGATGACCGAACGGATGTCGCCGATCGTACCCGCCTCGTTGGCGGAGACGCGGGCGCGGAGGAGCGACGGGATCGCGATGGCGGCGATGATGCCGATAATCGCAACGACGATCAGGAGCTCGATGAGCGTGAAGCCTTTTTGATTCTTCTTCATTTTGGGGTCTTTCAATAGATAAATTAAGAGGTCGGACGATCCGGCCCGTACTGGCGGGACTTGTTAGCAGGAAGCGTGCCCGTCCTTGTCGCGCCTAAGTCATTGATAGTAAGGCCCATGTATCACAGCAACCGGGGCAAGGTTTGTTTCGGCCTGGACAAAGATTGTACGCGAGCCTTATTCCGGTCTGAGCTTCGAGAGGAGATACTTGAGCGCCCGTTCCGAGATTCCAAGGAGCTTGGCTGCCTCGGGCCGTCTGTCTTCGGCGATCTCCATCGCTCTGATGACGAGTTGAATCTCGGTGCGCCGGAGGTACTCGTGGAGGGCGAACCCCGGATGAGGCTCGGGGATCGCCTGCTCTCGCACCGGCGTCGCCAGCGAGAGA
>JANMVV010000099.1:0-7824 GCA_031392925.1 Vicinamibacteria bacterium | reverse complement strand
GGTGGCACCAGGCTCGAGTAGCCATTTACCATGGGCTGCCAGTGCGCGGCCCCGTGGATCATGTACTCCGAGTGGAAGCGCGCCTGACGCACGGAATTGTCGGGAAGGGGGATGGGAAGCTCGACCACGCGGAAGGGCTTCGGCTGCGCCGCGAGCCACGTATCGATGGAAGGCGTCTCGATGGGATCGTGAGGGGCATCCCAGGCCACCGGGACGCATTCGAGGGCGGCGACCGCGATGAGCGCCCACGCCATCGCGGGCCGGCGAAGGCGATCGAGACCGAGCGCCGCCAGACTCGAGAGAGCGGTGAGGGTGAGAAGGAAGAAGCGTGAGGGGACGCGGATGAGGTCGAATCCCGGGACGATCGCGTAGCCCAGTCGATAAAGGCCGAACCTCGGGCCGAGGGCGAGCCAGAAGGTGAGCGCGGCGAGCGCGGCCATGCTGACATTGGCCATGGTGCGATGCTCCCGATGCCGAAGAATCGTGATGCCGCCGAGGCCCGCGAGCCCGATGAAGACGAAGCCCGGGAAGAGGGACGCGTTTGCCGACTCGATGCCGGGCCGCAGCGAGTCGACCCCGGACGTGATGAAGGTCTGTGTCCGTGTGGGCGACTGGAGCCAGCTGCCCTGCGAGGGCGCGTAGCCCTCGGCGTCCTCGATAAGGCGGGTGAGGCCGACCCGCGTTCGGACCTGATAGTAGGGAATCACGAATGGGAGATTCACGAGCAGGAGCAGAGCCCCCGCGATGCCGCAGTCGCGGATGGCCTGCGCAGGCCGGAGCTTCCCCGAGATCAGGGCTCCCCCGAAGAGGAGGGCCAGGGCCAGGGCGAGGAACAATCCGCCGTGGCCGCTGGTGATCGCCTGAAGAGTGAAGAGCGCGAGGGTCGCAAGCAGATCGCGACGCCGCCTCTCGCGCAGGTACCGGATCGCGAAGGCGAGCGCCCAGGGAATGAAGTGCAGGGTCGCGAGGTGGGCCTGAGTGAGGCGCGCGAGTCGCGGACCGGAGAAGCCTCCCACGATGCCCGCGAGCAGGGCGCCCCGCGGCGAGGCCCCGCATGCGCGGGCCAGTTGGTCGCAGCCCAGAGCGGTCAGGAACGTCGCCAGGAGCAGGACGAAGTTCAGAATGAGGTCGAGATTGTCGGTGAGGAGCGACAGTGGAAACGCCAGTAGGGCCGCGCCGATGAGGTGCTCCGAGTACGCGAGCGACTGCCTCTCGGGAAAGAAGATGTTCGCGTTGAAGACGTGGAGCGGATCGGTCTTGAGCGCATGAAGGTCCCACCCCAGCGTCCAAAGGTAGAGGCGCGTGTCCGGCCCCTGGGCGAAGGTGCGCGCGCCCGGATCGAGACTGACCGGCGCGGTGAAGGCGATCAGCAGCAGTCCATAGACCACTGCGCGAATGGGCCAGGCCGGCGGCCCCGCCCCGCTAGTCTCCGGAGACGGCCCGCTCTGGTCGCTTTCCAAGCGTCGCTTTCACGAAGTCGCGGTTCATGAGCGCGATGTTCTCGAGGGAGATGCCCTTCGGGCACGCGGCTTCGCACTCGCCGTGGTTCGTGCAGCCGCCGAAGTCCTCGGCGTCCATGGCCGCCACCATCTTGAGCACGCGTTCCATGCGCTCGGGCTGCCCTTGCGGCAACAACGCCAGGTGCGCCACCTTGGCCGAAGTGAACAGCATGGCCGAGGCGTTGGGGCACGCGGCGACACATGCACCGCAGCCAATGCAGGCGGCGGCGTCGAAGGCGCGGTCGGAGTCGGGCTTGGCAACGGGGATGGCGTTGCCGTCGGGCGCGTTGCCGGTGGAGATGGAGACGTAGCCGCCGGCCTGGATGATCCGGTCGAAGGCGCCTCGGTCGACCGCGAGGTCCTTGATCACCGGAAACGCCTTCGCGCGCCACGGCTCGATGGTGATCTCGTCGCCATCCTTGAACTGGCGCATGTGGAGCTGGCAGGCGGTGGTGTTCTTCTGCGGGCCGTGCGGCCGGCCGTTGATGACCATGCTGCAGGAGCCGCAGATGCCCTCGCGGCAGTCGTGGTCGAAGGCGATGGGGTCCTGCCCCTTGCCCATCAGCTCCTCGTTGAGGACGTCGAGCATTTCGAGGAACGACATGTCCCGCGAGACATCGTTCGCGTCGTAGGAAACGAAGGCGCCCCGGGACTCGCGGTTTCGCTGGCGCCAGACATTGAGCTTGAGCTTCACTTGTAGCTCCGGGTTTGAAGATGGACGTATTCGAAGTTCAATGGCTCGGTGTTCCTCTTGGGGGCCTTGTCGTCGCCCGTGTACTCCCAGGCCGCCACGTGAGCGAAGTTCGCGTCGTCGCGCTTCGCCTCACCCTCGTCCTGGAACTCTTCGCGGAAATGCCCGCCGCAGGATTCGCGACGTTCGAGTGCGTCGCGGCACATCAATTCGCCCAGCTCGAGGAAGTCGGCCAGACGTCCCGCTTTCTCGAGGGACTGGTTCATCTCTTCGGCGGAGCCGAGGACATTGAGGTTCGTGTGGAACTCTTCGCGCAGCCTGGGAATCAGCTCGAGGGCTTTCTGGAGGCCGGCTTCGGTGCGGGCCATGCCGCAATATTCCCACATGATCTTTCCGAGTTCCTTGTGGAAGGAATCGACGGTGCGCTTGCCCTTCATGTCGAGGAAGCGCTTGTTCCGGGCGACCACCTCGGCCTCGGCCTTCTTGAACTCGGGATGGTCGGTACCGACCTTGCCCACCTTCGCGCTCACGAGGTAGTGGCCGATCGTGTAGGGAAGGATGAAGTAACCGTCGGCGAGACCCTGCATCAGCGCGGAGGCGCCGAGCCGGTTGGCCCCGTGATCGGAGAAGTTCGCCTCGCCGATCACGTGCAGCCCGGGGATGCTGCTCTGCAGGTTGTAGTCGACCCACAGCCCGCCCATGGTGTAGTGGATGGCGGGGTAGATGCGCATCGGCACCTGGTAAGGGTTCTCCCCGGTGATGCGCTCGTACATCTCGAAGAGGTTGCCGTATTTTTCCGCCACCTTCGCTTGGGAGAGCCGCTTGATCGCATCGGAGAAATCGAGATAGACGCCGAACCCGGTTTCTCCGACGCCGCGACCCTCATCGCAGACCTGCTTGGCGGCCCGGGACGCGATGTCGCGCGGAGCCAGGTTGCCGTAGCTCGGGTACTTCCGCTCGAGGTAGTAGTCGCGCTCCGCCTCGGAGATCTGGTCGGGTGATCGCCTGTCGCCCTTCTTGAGCGGCACCCAGACGCGGCCGTCGTTGCGGAGCGACTCGGACATCAGAGTGAGCTTGCTCTGATGCTCGCCGCTCACCGGGATGCAGGTGGGATGGATCTGGGTGTAGCAGGGGTTCGCGAACGCGGCGCCCTTCTTGTAAGCGCGCCAGATGGCGGTGGTGTTGCAGCCCTTGGCGTTGGTGGATAGGTAGAAGACGTTGCCGTAGCCGCCGGTGGCGAGAACCACCGCGTCGGCCGACCACGACTCGATCTTGCCGCTCACCATGTCGCGGGTGACGATGCCGCGCGCGACGCCCTCGATGACGACGAGTTCCAGCATCTCGTGACGCGAGAACGCCTTCACCGTGCCCGCCGCCACCTGCCGCTCCATCGCCTGATAAGCGCCGATCAGAAGCTGCTGGCCGGTCTGGCCGCGGGCGTAGAACGTGCGCGATACCTGGGCGCCGCCGAACGACCGGTTGGAGAGGAGGCCCCCGTACTCGCGCGCGAAGGGCACGCCCTGGGCCACGCACTGGTCGATGATCTTGACCGAGATCTCGGCAAGGCGATGGACGTTCGCCTCGCGCGCCCGGAAGTCGCCGCCCTTGACCGTGTCGTAGAAGAGGCGGAAGACGCTGTCGCCGTCGTTCTGGTAGTTCTTCGCCGCGTTGATGCCGCCCTGGGCCGCGATGGAGTGGGCGCGCCTCGGCGAGTCCTGGTAGCAGAAGGAGAGGACGTTGTACCCGAGCTCACCCATGGCCGCGGCGGCCGAGGCGCCGGCGAGACCGGTGCCCACCACGATGACCGTGTGCTTTCGCTTGTTCGAGGGATTCACCAGCTTCATCTCGAACTGGTGGGATTCCCACTTCTTGTCGATGGGCCCCGACGGTGACTTCGAATCGAGATTCATGACTAGCGGACCAGGCCGAAGAAGACGGAGAGGGGGAAGGAGAGATTGCCGACGGTTACCACCGCGGCGTAGGCGGCCCCGATCATCGACCGGAGGCCGTTGTATTTCGGGTGGGAGAGGCCGATGGTCTGGAGCATGCTTTCGACGCCGTGGAAGAGGTGCAGGGAGAGCGCCACCATCGAGAGCACGTAGAAGAAGGCGACCAGCGGGTTCTGGAAGCCGATGACCACGTTGTGGTAAACGTCCCCGCGAACGAAGTCGGGGTGAACCGCCCCGACGGTGAAGTGCAGCAGGTGATAGACGATGAAGAGGAGCAGCAGCGGCCCGCCCCAGCGCATGGTGCGCGAGGCATAGGTGGACGCCTCGTAGGCGGTCTTCCGGTAGCCGACGGGGCGAGCGGCCCAGTTCGCGAGGGTGAGGGTGGTGGCCGCCCAGATGTGGAGGGCCACGCTCGCGAGGAGGACCAGCCGGGCGGTCCAGACCAGCGGGGGCTTCGATTGAAGCAGTTCGGCGTAGTCGTTCAGAGCCTCGGGACCCTGGTAGAGGAGCAGGTTCCCGGTCATGTGGATGAGCACGAACCCGGTGAGGATGACGCCGGTGAGCGCCATGACCACCTTCCTGGCGACGGTTGTAGCCAGGAGGCCGGGGGGGCTCAGAGGCGGTGCAATGGCAGTCATCGGTTTGAAGAGGTCCTTAAGGGTCGGACGTGAAACTGACGAATCGGAGGAAGCTCTGGGGCGCGGCGAATTCTAGTCGGTCCGGGGCGCCTGGGTGGCCGTCTTCTCTCCTAGACCACGGTCCCGTCGGGGACGATCGTGTCCTTCGGGACGATGATGATGCTGTCGCGGATGTGCCAGCAGGGGCCGTCCGCGTGCTCTGCCTTAGCCTCGTTGAGGAGCCTCACATTGGCGCCGACGCGAGCGTTCTTGTCGACGATGGCGCCTTCGATCACGGAGTTGTCTCCGATGCCGATGGAGGGCCTTCCACTCGCCGGATCCGGGGTCGTCTTCTCGTAGAAGTCGGCGCCCAGGATGAGGCTGTTCCTGATCACGCACCCCCGGCCGATCCGGCTTCTGATTCCGATGAGGGAGCGTTCGATTTCCGCATCCACGATGATCGAGCCTTCCGAGACCAGAGCGTTGGTCATCCGCGCGCCTTCGATCTTGGTGGCGGCGAGGGCGCGGGCGCGGGTGTGGATCGGTTGGGACACGTCGTAGAAGTCGAAGCGGGGGACCGGCTGGCACAGGCCCAGATTGGCTTCGTAGTAGGAGCGGATGGTGCCCACGTCTTCCCAGTAGCCGTGGAAGACGTGCGACTGCACCTTCAGTTCCCCGATTGAGCCCGGGATGATGTGCTTCCCGAAGTCCATGGAAGCATCGTAGGCGAGGGTCGTTTCGAGGGCGCCCCGCTTGAAGATGTAGATGCCCATGGACGCGAGATACCCTTCTCCGCCGCCGGGCAGCTCCGACTTGAGGCCCCCGAGTTCGTCGGGGCTGGGCTTCTCGTGGAAATGGATGATCCGGCCGGCGGCGTCGATCTTCAGGATGCCGAAGCCGGGGGCGGCGGCCGCGTCCACCGGGGTCACCGCGACCGTGATGTCGGCGTCCGCGGCCTGGTGCGTGTCGCGCATCTTGCGGTAGTCCATCTGGTAGAGCTGGTCTCCCGACAGGATGAGGACGTCGTCGAAGTCGTGATGCCGGATGTGCCGGTTGGCCCTGCGGACCGCGTCCGCGGTGCCGAGGAACCACTCCTGCTCGCTCTCGGTCTGCTCCGCCGCGATCACCGAAACGAACGCTTCGGTGAAGGGATCGAAGCGATAGGTCTGGGCGAGGTGCTTGTTCAGGCTCTCCGAGAGGTACTGGGTGAGGACGATGATCCGCCGGAGGTGGGAGTTGAGGCAGTTGGAGATGGGGATGTCGATCAGCCGGTACTTGCCGCCGATCGGAACCGCGGGCTTCGACCGGTGGGCGGTGAGTGGGAACAGCCGCGTGCCTCGCCCGCCGCCCAGGATGACGGCCAGGACTTCCTTCATGGACGCTTTCTCGCGTGAATCAGCGTCCGCACCTCGTCATTGCGCGGATTGTCGAAGTCCAGCCGGATTCGATTGTCTTCGGTGAGTGAGATCTTCGCGGGGAAAGCCGAACCCACGAGCGCGTAACCCTCGGGCAGGATCACGGCATTCCGCGGCCGGCCGAACGAGCGATCCCAGACCAGCAGGTCGCCTTCCATTCGATACCGCGCGGGGTCGGTG
Organism: Vicinamibacteria bacterium; assembly: GCA_031392925.1. Lineage (GTDB taxonomy): Bacteria > Acidobacteriota > Vicinamibacteria > Fen-336 > JAGNNV01 > JAGNNV01. Next base: position 1,473 of record JANMVV010000099.1, on the reverse strand, counting down.
TAGGTCTCGCGGATGCGGATGCGCGTGGTCGTGCCCGCAGTCACCGCCCTGAATCGGACCACCGCGGCCTCGCTCTCGGGCTTCACCGGTTCGCCGATGTCGATCTTCGCCTTCGTGATCTCGTCGCCCTTGAGGGTTTCAACCTTGAGCGGCTCGCCGGTGTCCAGGCAGGTGGCGCTCGGGTTGGAGACCTTGCTGCCCGCGCGCACCACGTTGATGTAGGTCGAGCGGCCGACCTCGTTGATGGTGACGTCGTGATACAGCTCGAAAGAGTGCGTCTCGGGCCCCTTGAGGAAATACACGATCTCGCGATCCTGCCGCGCGCGTTCGGAGAAGGCCGGGTCAAAAGCCGTGCCCGCTCGAGGCGGAGTCACGGCCTGAGCGGCGAGGACGAGGGCGAAGAGGGGAAGGGAGATCACTTCAGCCTCCGCGCCTTGACCACGTAGGAAACCGCGTCGGGTCCGATGTTCATGAAGCTCACGCGGAGCCGCGGCCCCGCGGCCCCCGGCTCGGCCACCACCTGAGAGGGATAGTTGCAGGAGACCAGCTCGTAACCTGCGGGCAGAACCACGGAGTTCCGCTTGATCCCGAGCGAGCGCGAGAACACGATGAAGCCGGTCTTCTCCTCGGTGAAGTAGCTCTTCTCATCCTTGTAGGTCTTGTCGATCAAGAGACGGATCTCGCCTTCCTGCGGGACCGGCCGAGGCAGTTCGATCTGGATGTACCGGGTGTCGAGCTCGGCATTCCCGAGGCCGTTCGCCTTCGCTTCGGCGCCCGACACCTCGCTGAACTTGAGGGGCTTTCCGTTCGTGGGATCCGATACGCTCTCGTTGCTGGCGACACTGCCTTTTCGAATCGGGTTCCAGAAGAAGCGGGCGCTCGGAGTCGTGGCCGTCACCTCGTAGACGATCCGGAAGCTGGCCGAGGAAGGATCCAGCAGTTCGTAACGGGTGTAGTCGTCCGACTGCGTCTGACGAGAAACCGCCGTCTCCGTCACCGGCTGGGCCCATGCTCCTGCCGGCCCCAATCCAACCAGGGCAGCCGAAAAAACCCGGACAACGGTTCGCCTGGTGAGGGTCATTGGGGCTCCTGGGGAGAAGTATAGACGGGGGCGAAGTGTAGCCTCTCACCTTCATGCCCGTGCCTCGCCCCCTGACTCCGCTGGTGCGTTTCCTTGCGGGCGTTTCGTACATCCCGGGAGGTGCCATGTTCCTCCTCCGCAATCCGCGCCTGTGGCCGGTGGCGATCTCTCCGTTGATCGTGGCCGCCATCCTGCTCATGCTCGGCATCTTCTCGGGCGCTTTCTGGGCGGGTCGCGTCGAACAGTCGCTTTTCGGCGGCAGCCTTCGCACCAGCCCGGCCTGGTTTTCATTCGTGATCGTCACCGGCCTGTGGGCGGGGAGCCTGGCCGCCGGCGCCATCATCGCCCTCGCGGTCGCCTTCGCTCTGCTCGGTCCGCTCTTCGAAAAGCTC
>JANMVV010000090.1:0-9678 GCA_031392925.1 Vicinamibacteria bacterium | reverse complement strand
CCTTGCTGATCGCGTTGGTTTCATCATTCGCCCGCCGCCCCAGGCGGCGCGCGAAACCTCGCGTGGTGGGGCAAGGCCCGCGCCCGGGTCCAGCTTCAAGCTCGTCGCGCTGAGGTGTGGCCGCTGCGCGGCCATCGTCGTTGAGGCTCCTCGTACATAAGTCACGTTCTCGGACACGCACGCCTCGCCCTCGCGTTGGTGCGTGGTTTTCGCGGTCTGTTCTCGGAGCCGCCGCCGTGGCCGCAAGCGCCGCGCGCTCGTTGGGGCACCGTCATGAAGCGCGCAGATCGCGTTTGTTCTTGTGGGCTCGTCGCTGCGCGCCGAGCCCTGGTTGCGTTTCGTCTGCGGCCCGCTTCGCGGCCCTTGCCGGTTTGGGTCGGCCTTGCGGCTTCGGGCCGCAAGGCCTCGTCTGTGGTTTGTGCGCGCTTCACGCCGGCGCCCCCGTTGTCCGCGCGCCTGCGGCGTCAAAATGGAGGCCGAGGCCTCGCGTGGCTCGTGGTCCGTGGTTTCGTCGGCGTGCCCGTGCTGCGGGCTCCTGCGTCGCCCTCAGCTCGTGCGCGCCGTGTTCCTGTGCCAGCGGCCTGTTCGTTTCGTCGCTGGCCGCTGTCACGGGCCTTGCTTTTCTCCGCTCGCGAAACCGCGTCTCGGCTTTGCCACGCCCGGCTCCTTTGGTGAGAGCCGGGCGCGACAAAGCGCGGTCCAACCAGGTTGGGGGGTGGGAATGAGAGAACGGAATCAGTTAAGGGAAGAGTGGCGCGACCGTGGCGGGGTCAATCGGTTGGGCTCTGGGGCGGGCAGCGTGAGCCCTCGTAGGCGCTCACGCAACGGATTACGGCACAGCCAGCCACCGATTCCGGTTGAGACCGGCCACGGATTCCGGCTGGGACCAAGCCAGGGGCTCAGGCGGCGGCGCCCTGTCGGCCGTGCCGGTCGATGAACGCGTCGATCATCTGGAGGAGGGCGCGGTGCTTTGCGGGTGGGAGCGTTTCGATCCTCTCGAGGCGGCGTCTTACCCGGCTTTGTCGAAGCTGTGGCGCGGCGGTCTGGTGTTCACTCTCGCCCAGGATTGTTTCGGACGAAACCTTGAGCGCCTTACAAATCCTGAGGATCTGATTCAGAGAAACACCTCGCCTTCCGACTTCAATTTGAGACAGGGCTGACTGGTGTGAATTGAGAGCCTTTGCAAGTTCGATCTGACTTAGACCTCGCTCCAGGCGCGCGGCGCGGATGCGGGATCCGATAGCGTTTTTGGAAAGCAGAGGGTTTTTGGTTGGGGTGGGCAGGGCAATCTCCTCGGTGGAGATTTTCGATCTTGTTTCAGAGTGGAATGGCGTCATGATTTCGAAAAGCAGCATCAAGTGATATAACTGGATAATAATAATTCAAACAGAAAAGCGAAGAAATCGCTTGACAAGGTTTTCCGTGGAGGCCCTCTTCGAATCTTTGGGAGAGCGAAGGGGGCCTCCTCCACTCCCAAAGGATTTCCCCATGCACGTGACCAAGGAAGGAATCGACCGGCTGAAGGCGGCGAATCCGCTTGAAGTCATCCTGGCCGATCGAGGGATTGAGCTTCGGAAGAAAGGGCGGGTGCTGCTGGCTCGGTGCCCGTTCCATGAAGAGAAGATGGCGTCTTTCACGGTGACGCCGGCCAAGGGGCTCTATCACTGCTTCGGCTGTGGCGCCCGTGGCGATGTCTTCGGCTTCATCACGAAGCGGGACAAGGTGGGTTTTCCAAGGGCCATGGAGATTCTGGCCAGAAGGGGAGGTTTGGATTTGAAGGAGCTGATGAACGAGAAACCGGCATCACACGCCAACGGCGCCAATGGCCATGGCCACGAGGTCCCACAGATCGAGACCGCGGCCGTTGATTCGGCGACGACGCGGCGGCTGCTTGGCTCAGTGGTGGGGCACTACCACCGGACGTTCTGTGAGCGGCCGGACGCTCAGGAGTATTTGAAGGGCCGCGGGCTCGTCGACATCGAACTCCTAAAAGCCTGGAAGGTCGGCTATGCGGACGGCTCGCTCTTGAAGACTCTGCCGAAGAGCGGCGAGGTGCGGGATGGGCTCACCGCCCTGGGCGTGATCACCGCCGAAGGTCGTGAGCTCATGGGCGGGTGCGTGGTGTTTCCGCTTGCTGATCCGATTTCGGCCGCCTGGATCAACCTCTACGGCCGAGGCGTGAAGAGCGATCGTCACTGCTACCTGCCGGGGCCGCTCCGCGGCGTCTTCAATTTCCAAGCGGCTCGAACCGGTGAAGAAATCATCCTCACCGAATCGGTCATCGACGCTTGCTCCTTCCACCAGGCCGGGGTGAGGAACTCGATTCCTCTCTACGGCATCAACGGATTCACCAGCGACCACCTGGACTTGTTGAAGCGTGAAGGCGTGAAGCGGGTCGTCCTCGCCCTGGACAACGACGAGGCGGGGCGCAGAGCTACGGACTCGATTAAGGAAAGACTGACGGCGGCCGGCGTTGAAGTCCGAGCCGTCGAGTGGCCCGAGGGCGTGAAGGACGCCAACGAAGTCCTCGTCTCCTGGAGCGCTGATCTGCTGAGAGAGATTGCGTCCGGCGCTCGGGCCGGGACCCTGGATGGTAGCCAGGGCGAGAGCGTGGCCAGCGTCGACTCCTTTCCCTTAATTGATTCCGTAGCCGTTGCTCCTGCGGCCATGCCTATTCCGACCAATAAAGACGGCTCGATACTGCTGTCTCGTCATGGGCTCGATTTCTCAGCTCGTGTGCAATCGACTTTGCTCGGCCGACTGCGCGTCACCGTCAAGGTCAATCGCGGCGATGCGTTCCATGTTGATTCGATCGACCTCTACGCGTCGCGTGCGCGGTCCGAGTTTGCGAAGAAGGTGGAGAAGATGCTCTCGGCCGAAGCCGCTCAAGTCGAGTCGGCGCTGCTCTCGCTGGTCGTCGAGTGCGAGCGGGCGGGTGAAGCCGACGCCGGCGACGTCGTCAACGCTCAGCCCGAGCCGATGAGCGAGAGCGAGCGGCGCGAGGCTCTCGCATTCTTGAAACGTCCGGACTTGCTCGACGCGATCGCCAGAGACATTGATGCTCTCGGCTACGTCGGCGAGGGCTCGACGCCGCGTCTTGCCTACCTGATCGCCGTCTCTCGGAAGTCGGACGATCCGCTCTCGGTCATCGTGATCTCTCAATCCGGATCTGGAAAGAGCGGCCTCACCGACGTGATCGAGAGGCTGACCCCGCGGGAGGACGTGGTGCTCTTCACCAGGCTGACGCCTCAAAGTCTGTACTACATCGAGCCAGGGTTTCTCGATCACAAGCTCCTCATCATCGAGGAGAGGCATGGGTCGATAGAGGCCGACTACTCGATTCGCGTTCTGCAGAGCCGGAAGAAGCTCGTGGTGGCGGCTCCCATCAAGGATCCAACCACCGGCAACATGAGGACCAAGATTTTCACCGTGGAGGCGCGGGCGGCGTTTATGGAGGCGACCACCGCGGGCTCAGTGAATCACGAGAACGCGACGCGCTGCTTTGAGCTCTCGATGGATGAGAGCCCGGCTCAGACGCAGCGGATTCACGATCGGCAGCGGATCATGCGGACGGGAGAGGGCCATTCTTTGAGAAAGGAAGCGGAGGCCATCGCCTCCAAGCACTGGAACGCTCAGCGGCTTTTGGAGTCGCTGCCGGTGGTGATTCCCTATGCGGAGCGGCTGACCTTTCCCTCGACCTGGCTGCGGACGCGGCGAGATAACGCCCGGTTCCTGAATTTGATCGAGGCGTCGGCGTTTCTGCATCAGCATCAACGTGAGAGAAGCCATGGTGCCATTGTGGCCAGCGTGGCCGACTACGCGGTCGCCTACTCGCTTGCGGGCGAAGTGCTGATCGAAACCCTCGGCGACCTGAGAAAGCCTCTGCGCGAGGCTCTGGCGCGCATTGAAGCGATTCCAGCGACCGAAGGCGGGGTCTCGCGGCGCGAGATCCGCGAGGCTCTGGCTCTGCCTGATTCGACGGTGCGCGGGTGGCTTGCTGAACTCGTCGAGCTCGAGTATCTGGAAGTGGAATCGAGCAAGGGCGGGAAGGGAAACAAGGCTCTTTATCGCGTCGCGAAGACCGGCCCTCGGCCGAACGTGATTCTGGGCCTGGTCACGCCTGAGGATCTTGCAACCGGCCACAAAGCCGCTCCCGGCCTTGATGCTGGCGGTCGCCATCGCTATGGCTCGATTTCGTGACCGATTTCCAAACATGCGAAACATGCGGAAACATGCGAAAGCCGTTTCGCAGGTTTAGGTGATTGAGCATGAAGCACTTAACCCCAAACATGCGAGATAGCGAGCGAAACCAGCAGGGCACTGTGTCCAAGGTCAGGCAGGCCCGCCCCTCAAGGGGCCGTGGGCGTCGCCCGAGCCCCGAGCCGGTCGAGCCGGGAGCCCTTGCGAAGGTCAATCAGATCCTCAACCAGTTTGATGAATGGTGCGCCCAGCAGTTCACTCCGCGCACCTGCGAGCACTACTCGGCGGACGCGCGGGGCTTCTCGATGTGGATGGCGCACGCGGGGCTCGGCTTTGCCGATGTGCACTACGAAGACGTCCAGCGCTACCAGGGCGATCTGTTCGCGAAGAAGAAGCTGAATGGAAAGCCGTTCGCACCCGCCACCATCGCGGTGAAGCTGGAGACGGTGCGGTGCCTATTTCGATTTCTCCTCAAGCGTCGCTACGTCATCTTCGATCCCTGCTCGTCGCTTGAAATGCCGCGCGTGCCTCAAACCTTGCCGAGGGTGACGCTCACCCTGGGTGAAGCGAAGCGGATCGTGGAGCGGCAGGAGTTTGGCTCCATGGAGCGGGCGATTCTCGAGACGCTTTACGCAACGGGAATCCGGGTGTCCGAGTTGATCGCACTGCGGCCGGAAGACGTGGACGTGGAAGAGCGAGTGGTGCGGGTGATCCAGGGCAAGGGCAGTAAGGACCGCAACGTGCCGCTGACGCACTCGGCGGCCGAAGCCATCGCGGCGTATGTGCAGACGCGCCGACAAGCGTCACCTTCCTGGAACCAGGCGCCTCAGCTATTCCTGAGGAGGAAGGGATCGCTCACCAGAACGTCGGTAGCGCAATTGGTGAGGCGTTGCGCGGTCAAGGCAAGGGTCAAGAAGATCGTGACGCCGCACGTGTTTCGCCACACCGTGGCGACGCACTTGCTTCGAGCCGGCGCCGACATCCGCCACATTCAGGTTCTTCTTGGTCATGCGTCGCTCCAGACCACCGAGCGCTACACCCGCGTCGAGATTCACGATCTGCGAAAGGTGGTTGAGAAGTCCCACCCCAGAGGAGGCCGCAGGTGAAGAGCCATCGCCTCAAGGAGGCCGTGCGGGCCTACGTCTCGTACGTGAAGGGCCGCGGCCTTTCAGAGTCCACCGTCCGCGCCGCTTCGAATCTCTTTGGCGGCGTGAGTCCATGGACCGCGTCGAAAGACGTTCGAGAGATCGGGGAGACGGATATCAGGGCATTCCGCAAAGCGCTCGATGCCCACATCGTCAGGCGATCTGGCAAGCCAATGAAGCGCTCCTCGAAGTTCCAGATCCTCGCCACCTTGAAGACCTTCTTTCGTTTCCTGGAACGTGAGGGGTGGATCCTGCTGAGCCCCATGAAGGGCATCAAGCTCAAGAGAATCCAGTCCATTCCGAAAGCGCTCTCTGCCCTGAAGGTAGAAGCCCTCATCACTCTCCAGAGTCCTCAAACGCCGATAGGGCAGAGGAATCGCGCGTTGTTCGAGGTGCTCTACGGCACGGGCTTACGGCTCAGTGAATGCGAACGCCTGGATCTCTCCGACATCGACCTCCGGCAAGGCACGATTCTCGTGAGAAGCGGGAAGGGCCGGAAAGACCGCTACGTCCCGGTGACGGGCCGGGCACGGGATGCGCTGCAGGCGTACCTGATGGAGTCTCGTCCGCTCTTCGCTGAGCGGCGTGATTGCGGGGCCTTGTTCCTGGCCACGGGTGGCGGTCGTCTTGGCAGCCAGTCGATCCGCATCATGGTCAAGCGGGCAGGCCGCAGCCTTGGTGTGAGGGTCAGCCCTCATGTGTTGCGGCATTCGTTCGCCACGCATCTCCTCGATGGCGGGGCGTCGATCGCTCACGTGCAGAAACTCCTCGGTCATCAAAGCATCGGAACCACCGAGATCTATACAAGGGTCGAGACCGGGGCACTCAAGCGAATGGTCGAGAAGCGGCACCCCAGAGAACGGCCTCGGCGACGCCGGCGGCCCGCTTGACCGGCGTACAATTCCTCTCGTGGAAACCACAGGAACCCCGATGACCCTCGTCTACGACGGCGTGGATGGCTTCAAGCGCCAGGGACCGTTGCCTGTGGCCCTGAAGAAGGACGACGTCGTCCACGTTGTCATCGTCGATGAAGCACCGAAATCGAGAACGGCACTGGGCGCAGACTTGCGCGCGATTCGGGCGCGTATCGTGGCCAGCGGCGTCCCGCTTCTTACCCGAGAGCAAGTTCTCGAAGAAGTGCACTCGCACCGAGGCGGATACAGCGAGCTCGAGTCTCGCGAGTGACGCTGACGTATCTTGATGCCTCGGTCCTGATCCTGGCGTCGCGTGCGCAAGAAGGACCATCCAAACGAGCGCTAGACCTCATTGATGATCCGGATCGGACTTTCGCCGCAAGCTCATACCTGAGGCTGGAAGTGATTCCGCTGGCGGCCTTTCACAAGAAGGTCGACCAGGTCGCTTTCTTCGAACGCTTTTTTCAGGCCGTCAGCGTGTGGGCCGATGAGAACGGCTTGGTCGACGCGGCTCTACGTGAGGCCTCGACCTACGGTCTTCATGCCCTCGACGCGCTTCACATCGCCGCCGCCGCCCGGACCGGCGCTGAGTTGATCACCGTCGAGAATCCGAGGAAGCCGATGTATCGCACCAAGTCCGTCAAGGTGCATTTCTTCGAATGACGCGCGCCGCGGCTGCTCGTCGGGTCGCTCTCACCTTAGCTCTTGGGCTCGTTGGGCCGCTAGCCGCCGAAGCGTCCACGTCGAGAGACACCTCGTTCAAGCCCGCTTCGTTTGCCGCTGCGCCTCAGCTGGTGACGCCCTCGCTTGTTGAAGAACTGAGGGCGATTGAGGCGAAGGCGAGCAAGGCTGCGGAGTGCGTTGCATTGTGTGACATCGCGGCCGCTGTTGAGGCTCATCCGTTTGGTGTTCCGTCGGCCGAAACCCCAAGACGCTCCGAAGACGCCTGGGGTAACTACCGCTTCACGAGCGAACTCGAGACGAGCCACAACCGCTTCGGCTTCACGGGCCACTACTGGGACAAGGAGGCGAGCCTCTACTACGCCAAGGCGCGCTACTACGACCCGTTCACGGCCAGATTCACGCAGGCCGACTCCTTCCCCGGAACCATCGACGACCCGCCCAGTCTGCATCGGTACTTCTACGCAGCGGACAACCCGACGTTTTTCGCAGACCCAACCGGGCACGCGGCGATCGACTACATCACTGACGGCGCGAAGAGTGTCTACGGCTTCGGAAAAGGCGTTGCGAAGAGTGGCTATGAGTTCGGTGCCGGCATCGTCAAGCTAGGCGTCAAGGCGGCCGAGGTCGACTACAAGTTGAAGTTTGGATCCTTCGATCAGAAACGGGAAGCGCTCGGTGATCTTGGGTCGATAGTCACAGGTGCTGGCTCGCACCTGGTTGAAAGCGGTCAGCTTCTCTACCACGGTGTTACGAATCCCGGCGATGTCGTTGCTGCCGCTGCACAGTTGGGCCCGGAAGGTATCGGTGAGGCGATTGGAGGGGCGAGCTTCGACACTGCTCTTCTCGTCGCTCCAGCAGCCAAGGGGGTGGCGATCGTTGAGGGTCAGTCAGCGATGGCGGCCGGAGCGAGCTCTGCCGCGGCGGAGCAAGCGGTCCTAAGGGCGCGGGTTCTAGCGAACATCAACGCAAGCAAGGCTGCGCGCGAAAGCAGTCGCTTCGCGGAGTATGCGAACAGTCCTACTGTCCTGGCGGCAGAGCGGAACGCTGCGCAGCGAGCTTCAATCGAGGCCGTCGTTCGCGTCAGCGAGTACGAGCGCGCGATGGCGAAAGCCGCCGGAGGGTGGGATAGGTACCTTGCCGCCGAGGAACGAGCCGCAAGGGACTCTGCAACAGGCCGCGGTTATGGCGTGAATGATCCGCCGGTCCGGATCGAGGCCCCCTGGTCTTTGAACGACATGAAACAAGCGCTGCTCGGCCACTCCCCCCGGGGACTGGGTTCGCCAGATCTGCACCATGCCCATCAAATGCCGGGATCGGGTATTCATGAGGTATTGGACTGGCAGCATCGCGGCAACCCGGCCCTCCACCCGAACAAGTTCAACCAAGGCGTGACCAGGGAGATGCGCGAATCAGACAGGAGACTTCACTGGTGGTATCGGGCAAGGGAGCAAGGGGCCGATCAACTTCTCCCGGACTGGATCTACGATAACGTTGGCGGGTCCGGTGGCCATTAGTAGATCTGAGTTTGAGGAGCTCGTTGAGCGCTTGAAGCGTGAGCGGTCTCTATGGTTCGAACTCGATTCGGATCCGCCCGCCACGGACGCGGAGATCGGCGCCGCCGAAGCGGCTATGGGCCTCACGTTTCCCGACGAGTACCGATACTTTCTACGGCGCTTCGGAGCTGGCTATTTCGCGTTTGGGAACGTCTTCTCCGCGCGGGAGTCGAGCGATTGGAACGTGGCTGCAAAGAACGCTGCTGCCCGTAGGGTCGTGGGAGATGACCTTCTCGCGGTATCTGAGAACGGTGTCGGCGACTACTACGGATTCGCCGTCGCGAGCGGGAGATGCGAGGCGGCGGTAGTGTTCTGGGATCACGAAACAGGTACCGTGTCATGGGCATACGACACCTTCCTCGACTTCATAGTCTCAGTGGCTCTAACCCCATAGGTCATGAGAGCACCTCACGGTCTGATCGGAGTCCACCCCAGGGGCGCAGGACAGTTACCTGAATGAGCGGCAAGAGCGTCTTCGATTTCGAGCACAAGGGCATAGGAGCGGTCATCGCCCACAACGTCCTCAGGGTGCCCCCAAATCAGCGAGAGTACTCTTGGACCGAGCGCGAAGTCACAGGTCTCTTCGAAGATTTGGGCACGGCGATCAACGGCCGATGGGATGAGTACTTCCTAGGGACCGTTGTGACGGTCGCCCGGGCTGGCTTCTTGGAGGTCGTGGACGGGCAGCAACGTATCGCAACGACCCTGATCCTTCTGGCGGCAATTCGCGATCGCCTCAAGGCCGAGAAGGATACGGCAAGCGTCGAGAGCATCGAGAGAATGCTCACCGATATCGACCGTCGCCAGTCGGCGCACATCTCCCGGCTCACATTGAATACGGATGACGCGGCGTTCTTTCATGCGTATTCCGGCGATGCCAGCCACTGATTCCGGTTGAAGCCAGCCACCGATTCCGGCTGATGCCAGCCACCCATTCCGGCAGAAACCAGCCAAGGGATTTCCGGGACGGGGCGGAGTCTGGGTCTGTTGGGCGGGAGAGTCAAGCCGATCATCGGGTCGCGTGGAAGGCTCGGCCTGTGGGAAACCGGGTCCGTTCCCGGTTTTCCATAGGCGGAGGAGCCTTCCACGCGAGCTACGAACAGGGCGTTGACGTAGACCCGGAGCCAAAGGGATGCCGCTTGGCCTGGTTCAGCCCTGAGCGCGGCGTTTCCGCATCGAATC
>JANMVV010000073.1:0-13950 GCA_031392925.1 Vicinamibacteria bacterium | reverse complement strand
GGACGGCCGCATGGGCTTTCTCGCCGCCGGGGCCTTCGCCTACGCAACCTTCCGACTGGTCGAGGCCTACGGCCTCTGGCACGAGCGGCCCTGGGCGGAGTGGCTCGCCATCGTCTCGGCCGGTCTCTACCTGCCGGTGGAAGGGTATGAGCTCTGGCGCCATCTCTCCGTCATCGGTGCGCTCGTGACCGTGGGCAACGCGGGACTGGTCGCGGGGCTGTTGCACGTACGCCTCTCCGCGATTCGCCGCGCTACCTGACCTTCGCGGATTGCCAGAGGGCTTCCATCTCGTCGAGGGTTGCCTGCTTCGGCGTCTTGCCTTCCTTCAGAAGCTCCCGTTCGACGTGCGCGAATCGCGACCGGAACTTGCGGTTTGTCCCGCGGAGTGCCACCTCGGCGTCGACCCCGAGCTTGCGGCCGAGGTTGATGACCGCGAAGAGCAGGTCGCCGATCTCGTCCTCGAGCTGTTCCGGCCTGCCTTCCTCGGGTTCGAGCATCGCGGCCGAGATCTCGTTCAACTCCTCCTCGATCTTGCCGCGCACGTCCTCGGGCTTTGCCCAGTCGAAGCCGACCTTCGCGGCCTTCTCGGAAATCGCCTGCGCCTCCATCACCGCCGGGGTATGGCGGTGAACGGCGTCCAGCAGCGAGGCATGATCTTCGGCTCCCTTGGCGGCCCGCTCCTGCCGCTTGAGCTCTTCCCAGTTCCGCAGGACGACCTCCGAGGTTGCCGCCTCGACCGTCCCGAAAACATGGGGATGCCGGCGGACCATCTTCTCCTCGACCGAGGCGATCACGTCGTCGATGGTGAATTCGCCCGCCCGCTTCGCGATGTCCGAATGGAAGACCACATGCAGCAGGATGTCGCCCAGCTCTTCTTTAAGGTTCATCGCGTCGCCTGTCTCGATGGCATGAACCACCTCGTAGGCCTCCTCCAGCGTCGCCTGCCGGAGGGTCATATGGGTCTGTTCACGATCCCAGGGGCATCCGCCATCGGACCTCAACCGATCGATGATGCTGACAAAATGCTCGAACGATGTCCGCTTCGCTGTTTCTTCCATGGCCGTCTCATATTCGCACGAAGGCTCAAACTGCATTACGGCTGGGCGGGAACCAGCGAAGGCCGAGTTCACTTCGGCCGGAGCGTGTGGGGGTGGCGCGCCAGCCTCCCCTCGGGGGATGGGGGGCTGAGCAGGCATGCGAGATACTGTGCGGCCCCCCACCTCAATGAAGACGCTCCAGGCCCTGAAGGACTCGTTCGGATACTCGAGCTTCCGACCGTATCAGGAAGACATCGTATCCGCGGCCCTTGGCGGGCGCGACGTTCTTGCCCTCCTGCCCACCGGGGGAGGGAAGTCCCTCTGCTTCCAGCTCCCCGCCGTCCTCGGCCAGGGCCTCACCCTCGTCATCTCGCCCCTCATCGCCCTGATGAAGGACCAGGTCGACGCCCTCCAGGCGAACGGCGTCGAGGCCACCTTCCTGAACTCCTCGCTCGATTCCGACGACGCGCGCGAGCGGTTACGCGGCCTCTGGCGCAATCAGTATCGCCTCCTCTATGTGGCGCCCGAGCGCCTCTTCCAGCCGAGCTTTATGAAGTCCCTCGCCGAATGGCCGATCGATCGCGTGGCCATCGACGAGGCCCACTGCATCAGTGAATGGGGCCACGACTTCCGGCCCGAGTACCGGCGTCTCGTCGAGCTGCGCGAACGCTTTCCCGCCATCCCGTTCATGGCCCTCACCGCCACCGCCACCGAGCGAGTGCGCAAGGACATCGTCACCCAGCTGCGGCTCAAGGATCCCTTCGTCTGCATCGGCAGTTTCAACCGCCCCAACCTCTCCTATCGGGTCATCCCTAAGTCGAAGCCGGCCGACCAGGTGCGGCGCCTGATTGCCGCGCACAAGGGCGGGGCGGGAATCGTCTACTGCGCCAGCCGGCGCGCCGCCGAATCGGTGGCCGAAAGCCTTCGCGATGCGGGCATTCCCGCCAAGCCCTATCACGCGGGCCTTTCGGATTCTGATCGTTCGAAGAACCAGGAGGCCTTCGTGCGCGACCGCGTCCAGGTCATCTGCGCCACCGTGGCCTTCGGCATGGGTATCGATAAGCCCAACGTCCGCTTCGTGATCCATCACGACCTGCCCAAAAACGTCGAGGGCTACTACCAGGAGACGGGCCGCGCCGGCCGCGATGGTCTCGCCTCCGAGTGCGTCCTCCTTTTCTCAGCCTCCGACGTCGCGAAACAGCTCGGTTTCATCGAAGAGATCACCGACGACGCCGAGAAGCGGGTGGCGAAAGCACAGCTCCGCCGGATGATCGACTACGGCGAGACCACGGGCTGCCGCCGGGTCAACCTGCTCGAGTACTTCGCCGAGACGTTCGCCGAGCCCAGTTGCGGCGGTTGTGACAACTGTCTCACCCCGCGCGAGCTGTTCGATGCCAGCATCCCCATGCAGAAGCTCCTTTCCACGGTGTACCGGGTCCGGTCAGCGGGCTCGTCGATGGGGAGGTCGCCCACCTTCGGCCTCATGCATCACGCCCACATCCTCACCGGCCGGACCACCGACCAGATCACGCGCTGGCGCCACGAGACCGTTTCCACCTATGGCATCGGCAAGGAGTTCTCGCGCGAGGAGTGGCAGCAGATCGGCCGCGAGGCCATACGGCGCGGCCTGCTCAACCAGATGACCGGAGACTATCCCACCGTCGATCTCACCTCCACGGGCGCCGAGTTCCTGAAGACGCGGGCCAGTTTCGAAATGCCGCGGCCGGTGGCGTCCAGGAAGGCGGTGGCGGCGGCGGGCGAGAAGCGCGGCCGAGGCGCCAAGGCCAATGCGGACGAGGCTCCGTTCGATGAGTCTCTGTTCGAGAAGCTGAAGGCTCTTCGTCGGACCTACGCCGACGAACGCAACGTGCCCGCGTTCGTCATCTTCGGCGATGCCACGCTGCGCGCGATGGCTCGCGAAAAGCCCACCACCAACGACGGTTTTCTGGCGGTAAGCGGGGTCGGGCCCGCGAAGCTCACCCAGTTCGGCGATGCTTTCATGGGCTTGATCAGGAAGCACGGCTAACCAGTCCCCCGGGCGTAACCTTCGTCCGCCATGAAACTTCCGATCTACAAGCTGGATGCATTCGCGAACGAGGTCTTCCGGGGCAACCCGGCCGCCGTCGTTCCGTACGCCGAACCTCTCAGCGCCGAATTGATGCAGTCCATCGCCATGGAGAACAACCTCTCCGAGACCGCGTTCATTCAGGCGACCGGCCCCGGGCACTACCGGATCCGCTGGTTCACCCCCGCGGTCGAGGTCGACCTGTGCGGCCACGCCACCCTGGCCGCGGCCTGGGTGGTTTTGAACGAGCTCGAGCATGGGCTTGAGCGCGTGCTCTTCGACTCAGGGGTGGGGCGGTTGGAGGTCGACGCCAGGGAGGGCCGGCTGATCCTGGACTTCCCCTCGCGCCCGCCCCTTCCCATCGATATCGAGCCCGCGCTGGTGGAGGCGATGGGGAAGCGCCCGATCGAAGTGCTGAAGGCTCGCGATCTCGTCCTGGTCTACAAGAGCGAGGCCGAGGTGATGGCGCTCCGGCCGGATTTCGGGAGGCTCGCGGCGACCTCCACCTTCGGCGTCCTCGCCACCGCGAGGGGCAACAATGTCGACTTCGTGTCGCGCTGCTTCTTCCCCGCGGTGGGCATCGATGAAGATCCGGTGACCGGCTCGGCGCACTGCTCGCTGATCCCCCTGTGGGCCGGGCGCCTGGGCAGGAACTCGCTCACCGCCCTTCAGCGCTCCGCGCGCGGCGGCGAACTCTTCTGCGACCTGCGGGGCGACCGCGTTCACATCGGCGGTAGAGTGGTGCCGTATCTGAAAGGCGAGATCACGGTCTAGGTGAGGGCGCCGCCCGGGAGTCAGGGGTGAGAATCCGAATGCGGGCCAGCCACGAGTTGCGCGCGTCCTTTTCCGGCTTGCTGTTGGCCGCCGGCCTCCTGGTCGCCGCCTGCGGTGGCTCGAGCTCCCAACCGTCGGCCCCGAATTCGCCGCCGGCGCCGGTCTCAACCCGCTGGGCGCCCGATCACGTGGTGATCGTGATCTTCGAAAACAAGTCGTTTCAGGAACTGATCGGCTCGCGCGAGATGCCGTACCTCAATTCGCTGGCCCAGGCGAATGCGCTGATGACTAACGCCTACGCGTCCGAAACGCCCTATCGCTATGCCTCGCCGGGGTTCCCGCGCCCGTTTCCGACGCGACCCTCCCAACCGAACTACCTGATGCTCCTGGGCGGGCACAACCAGAACACGCTGCCTGCGTGGTTCCAGTCCCCCGGCTCGCCGTATCAGGGAACTGCAGGGCACGACCAGTATGGGACCCGCCTCTCCGCCTCGATCAGGAACACCCCGACGGGTGTCGCAAACGAACTGATTCCCGCGGCCCGGCGTCCGTTCACCACCCCCAACCTCGGAGCGGCCATGACCGGGGTTTCACGGACGTTCGCCACGTACTCCTCGGGGCTGCCCTATCCCCACTTCGATCAGGCCGGCTTCAACCCTCCGGGTTCGGTCGATGGTTACGCCCGCCGGCACAATCCCGCGATCAACTGGATGAATCTCACGCAGGCCAATGTGCCTGCGGAGAAGCAACGATTCCTGATACCGGTCGAGAGCAATCTGGGCTTCGATCCCACTCAGGACCCCGTGGACGGAAGGGCGTATCCGGGCTTCGCGAGGGACAGCGCGGGCCGCCCGCGAGACTACGCCCAGCTTCCCACGGTGTCCCTCGTGATTCCCACGAACGACGACAACATCCACACCGGCGCCAAGGCCGCAGCCGACGCCTGGCTCTCCGCCAACATCAGGCCATATGCCGACTGGGCGAAGACGCACAACTCGATACTCATCATCACCGCCGACGAAGACGGCTCCACCGACGCGTCCCAAGGCGCCGCGGAGCATTACGGGAACGACCCGATCGTCACCCTCTTCGCGGGTCCCGAGGGAAAAGTGATTCCCGGCCGCTACCTCGAGCGCATCGATCACCTGAATACCCTCGCGACCGTTCTCGACTTCTACGGGGCGCTGCCGGCGTTCCTCGCCGACTTCTCCGAAGCGCACCTGGGAACGACCGACGCCTTTCGCGCGGCCGAGCACCGGCGCCTTCTGGCCAACCTGCGGCCCATCCTCGACCTGTTCGCCGCGGGCCCCCCGCTCGCCGACATATCCTTTGTCAAAGCTCCATAGCCGCCGCACCCTCCCTCAAGGACCCAAGATGAAGAACCCTTCCGCGCTCCTTACCCTCGCTCTGGCCGCACTCACTCCGGCGCTCGCGACCGCCCAAACCCCCGATGTCGGCGCTCTTCTGATGGCGGACAAGACGATTGCCGCGGCGCTCGAACGGGCGAAGGCCAACGAACCCGAGATCATCGCCGAGCAGATCCGGGTGTGCGAGATTCCAGCGCCTTCTTTCGGCGAGGAGAAGCGAGGCCTCGAGTTCAAGAGCATCTTCACGAAACTCGGCCTCCAGGATGTTCGCATCGACGCGGCCGGAAACGTCCTGGGTGAGCGTCCGGGCAAGGGCCCGAAGCCGCACCTCGCCTTCGCCGCCCATCTCGATACCGTCTTCCCGGCCGAGACCAGCGTCAAGGTGACGAAGGAAGGGACGTGGCTGAAGGGCCCTGGCATTGGCGACGACTGCCGCGGCCTCGCCGTGCTGATCGGCGTGATCCGCGCGATGAATGAAGCGAACGTGGTGACGCAGGGACCGATCACGTTCGTGGCTAACGTCGGGGAGGAGGGCCTGGGGGACCTGCGCGGCACGAAGGCGCTGTTCAACGACTCCCTGAAGGGTGAGATCGACCGCTTCGTTTCGGTCGACGGCACCGGTCTCGGGATGACCCACGTCGGGGTCGGCAGCTACCGCTACCGCCTCATCTACAAGGGCCCCGGCGGCCACAGCTACGGCGCTTTCGGCCGGGTGAATCCCATCCACGCGCTCGGGCGCGCCATCGCCGCGATCTCCGATTTCCAGGTGGCGAATGAGCCCAAGACCACGTTCAACGTCGGCCGGATCGGGGGCGGGACATCGGTGAATTCGATCCCCTTCGAAGCCTGGGCCGAGGTCGACATGCGCTCGCACGACAAGGCCTCGCTCGACGCGGTGCACGCGAAGTTCCTGGCCGCCGCCGATGCCGCCGCGGCCGCGGAGAACCAGCGCTGGACCGACGGCGCCATCACGGTGGAGAAGAAGAGCGTCGGCATACGGCCTCCCGGGGCCACTCCCGCCACCGACTACGCGGTTACCGCCGCGGCCTCCGTCACCAGGGCGCTTGGGATTCCGATCGAATGGAGCACCGGCTCCACCGATTCGAACGTGCCCATGAGCCTCGGCATTCCCGCCATCACCATCGACGGCGGGGGCGAGGGCAAGGACGCCCACGCCCTGACCGAGCGGTTCGACACCACCGGCTCGTGGAAGGGCACGCAGCGCGCGATCCTCATCGCGGTTGCCCTGGCGAGATAGCGGGGGGCCGCGGAGCCCCGCTATCATGAAGCCCATGCGATCCAAATCCCTTCTCGGTCTCGCTTCCGCCGCGGCTCTTTCGGTGATGGCGGCCGCCACCCCCCCCGTTCAGGCTCAGGCCAACGGAAGGATCACCGGGAGGATCCTCTTCAAGGGCGTCGTTCCCGAGCCGATCAAGATCCGGATGGCGGCCGATCCGCGATGCCAGCAGGCGAACCCGAATGGGGCCGAGCGCCGGCAGATCGACGGGAAGAACGGCGGCCTCATGAACGTCATCGTCTCGATCAAGACCAAGGTGAAGGGCACGTTCCCGCCTCTCACCACTCCGCTCCTCCTCGACCAGTCGGGCTGCATGTACACGCCCGCGGTCATCGGTCTCATGGTCGGCCAGCCGCTCAAGATGCGCAACAGCGACGAGACCCTCCACAACATCCATCCCCGGCCGGTGGTGAACGAGGGTTTCAACGTGGGCCAGCCGCGCAAGGGCATGGAGACGGAGAAGAAGTTCGACAAGCCCGAGACCTTCTTCCCGGTGAGCTGCGATGTCCATCCCTGGATGCGCTCGTACATCGCGGTCTTCGATCATCCCTTCTTCACCACCACGAAGGAAGACGGCTCCTTCGAGATTCCCAACGTCCCGCCGGGTGAATACGAAATCGAGGCGCAGCACCCCACCCTCAAGCTCATGACCGGCAAGGTCGTGGTCAAGGCGGGTGCGGCCGGAAACGTCGAGTTGACTTACACGCTGAAGTAGGCGCGGATAGAGCGAGGAACCATGCGAAAGACCCTTTTGTTCGTTGTCGTGGGCGTGGCCATGAGCGGTGTGACCGGTGATCCCGAGACCCGGGCCTCCGAAAGGAACCCCCTGGCCTTCGACGTGTCGTCGCTCGACCGCAGCGCCGACGCCTGCACCAATTTCTACGAGTTCGCGTGCGGCGGCTGGCGAAAGGCGAATCCCATTCCCTCTGACCAGACGCGCTGGGGGCGTTTCAACCAGCTCGCCGATCGCAATCGCGACGTCCTTCACGAGATCCTCGAAGGCGCGCGCGATCCGAGGAAGAAGCGGACGCCCATCGAGGCCAGGGTGGGCGACTACTACGCGGCGTGCATGGACGAGGCGGGCATCGAGGCGCAGGGCGCTATGGCCCTCACCCCGGTTCTCGCCGGCATCGACAAGGTGGCGAGCAAAGCCGACCTCTTCAGGCTCCTCGGCGAGCACGAGGCCACCGCGCTGCCGACCCTGTTCGGCTTCGGCGGCGCGCCCGACCTGCACGACTCGAAGTCCATGATCGCGAACGTCGGCCAGGGCGGCATCGCCCTTCCCGACCGCGACGACTACCTCAAGGACGACCCCAAGTCGAAGGAGAAGCGCGCGAAGTACGTCGAGCACATGGCGAAGATGCTTCAGCTCGCGGGGACTTCCGCGGAGCAGGCGGGCAGGGACGCGAACATCGTGATGGGAATCGAGACAAGCCTCGCCAAGGCCTACCTCGACCGCGTCTCCATGCGTGATCCCAAGAACCGGGACAACCCGATGTCCGTGGACGATCTCAAGAAGCTGGCTCCCGCCTACGACTTCGACACTTTCTTCGCGGCCGCGAAGGCGCCCGCTTTCACGAAGGTCAACGTGTCGAGCAAGCCCTACTTCGAAAAGACCAACGCGCTCATCGACGCGACCCCGCTTTCGGACTGGAAGACCTACATGCGCTGGCACGCCGTCCGTTCCGCCGCGCCGTATCTCGGGAAGGCGTTCGTGGAGGAAGACTTCGCCTTCAACCGCGCGTACCTCTCGGGAGCGAAGGAGATGGAGCCGCGCTGGAAGCGCTGCGCCTCATCGACCGACCGGGCCCTCGGCGAAGCGCTCGGGCAGATCTACGTGGACAAGACGTTCGGCAAGGACGGCAAGGCGCGCATGAAGGTCATGATCGACGCCCTCACCGAGGCCCTGCGCGAGGACATCCAGGAGCTGCCGTGGATGACCGCGGAGACCAAGAAGAAGGCGCTCACCAAGCTCGCCGCCTTCGACCGCAGCAAGGTCGGCTACCCGGACGTCTGGAAGGACTACACCAGCGTGGTGGTCAAGCGCGACGACTTCATCGGCAATTCGCGCCGCGCGCGAATGTTCGAGGATCACCGGAACATGGAGCGCATCGGCAAGGCCACCGACAAGACGCAGTGGGGGATGACGCCCCCCACGGTGAACGCCTACTACTCGCCGAACAACAACGAGATCGTGTTCCCCGCGGGCATCCTGCAGCCGCCCTTCTTCGATCGCGACATGGACGACGCGGTGAACTTCGGCGGGATCGGCGTGGTCATCGGCCACGAGTACACGCATGGCTTCGACGATCAGGGCAGCAAGTTCGGCCCCGGCGGCAATCTCGAGAACTGGTGGACACCGGAGGACCTGAAGGCGTTCAACGAACGCACCGACTGCATCGCCAGGGAATATGACGGCTTCGTGGCGGTTGAAGACGCGAAGAACGGCGACGTTCACCTGAACGGCCGCCTGACTCTGGGCGAGAACACCGCGGACAACGGGGGACTACACGTCGCGTACAACGCTCTCCAGAAGACCCTCGCGGGCAAGCCCCGCAAGCTCGTGGACGGCTTCACCGAGGAGCAGCGTTTCTTCCTCGGCTTCGCCAACGTCTGGTGCCAGAACTCCACCGAGGCCTCGTCCCGTCAGCTCGCCCAGACCGATCCGCATTCGCCGGGCGAGTTCCGGACCATAGGCGCAGTGAGCAACTCGCAGGAGTTCGCCAGGGCGTTCGGATGCAAGTCCCCGTCGCCCATGATCCGCGAAAACGCCTGCCGCGTCTGGTAACGGACCGTGGCCGTTCTTCTGGTCGAAGTGCGTCTCCTCAAGAGGATCCGCCCCTAGACTAGCGGCCTTCATGGAGACGAGGCGATGAAGTACTCGAGGCTGAGCGAGTCTTTGGGCGCGCCCGCGTGAAGGCCGTCATTCTGGCTCGCGGCCTCGGCACGCGCATGATGGCCGCGGACGAAGGAGCGGCCATCAACGCGGATCAGGCCTCCGTCGCTAATAGCGGAGTCAAGTCCCTGGTGCCTCTCGACGCGGACCGGCCGTTCCTCGATTACCTCCTTTCCGCCCTCGCCGATGCGGGCTGCAGCGAGATCTGCCTGGTCATCGGTCCGGAACACGACGTCATCAGGGATCGCTATACGAAGGTCGTTCCGCCCCGCCGCTTCCGGATCGCGTTCGCCACTCAGGAGAGGCCGCGCGGAACGGGCGACGCCTTGCTCGCCGCCGAGAGGTTCGCGGCCGGCGATGAATTCCTGATGACCAACAGCGACAACTACTACCCGGTGGAGGTGCTCCGCGCCCTCGTCGACATGGGCCGTCCGGGCACCGTCTTCTTCACGCCCGAAGGACTCGCCCAGCGCTCCAACATCGAGCCCGCGCGGATACTCGTCTTCGCTCTCGGGAAGGTGGGCGCGGACGGCTGCCTTGACGCGCTCATCGAGAAACCGGACGCCGCCGCCCTCGCCCGGATCGGACCGGAGCGTCGGGTCAGCATGAACTGCTGGCGCTTTCCTCCTTCGATCTTCGAGGCCTGCCGCCACTTGACTCCTTCCGGGCGGGGCGAACTCGAACTGACCGACGCCATCAACATGACCATCGCGAGCGGAGTCCGGTTCAAGGTCGGAACCAGCGACGACGGCGTTTTGGACCTCTCGAGGCGCGGAGACATTCCCGCGGTCAAGGAGCGATTGCGCGGCGTGGC
This sequence comes from Vicinamibacteria bacterium, assembly GCA_031392925.1. Taxonomy (GTDB): domain Bacteria; phylum Acidobacteriota; class Vicinamibacteria; order Fen-336; family JAGNNV01; genus JAGNNV01. Next base: position 3,700 of record JANMVV010000073.1, on the reverse strand, counting down.
GATTCGCCTGTGAGCGACGACGCCCTTCGACTGATGGCCGCGGGCATGAGCGAGAGCGCGGCCCATTCGAGGGCGGCCCTGTTCGTTCGAGCCGAGACCGCGCTGCATGAGAAGGGCCTCGAGGCCTCGCACCGGATCCACGTTCCCGGCCGGATCGAGGTTTTGGGCAAGCACACCGACTACGCGGGCGGGCGAAGCCTTCTCGTCGCGCTGGAGAAGGGCTTTTGCGTGGCCGCCATTCCCCGAAGGGACGCGCTCGTCCGCATCCTGGATGTCGGGCGCGGCGAGGAGGTGACGCTCTCTCTCGATCCGACCGCGGCGGCCCTGACCTCGCCTCACTGGGCGATCTATCCGTCCGCGGCGGTTCGCCGCCTCGCCCGCGACTTCAAGGCCCCGCTTCAGGGCGCCGATATCTGCCTCATCAGCGACCTGCCGCCCTCGTCCGGGCTCAGCAGTTCGAGCGCCCTGCTCATCGCCACCTTCGAGGCGCTACGCCTGGCGAATCGCCTCGATACGCGCGAGGACTTTTCGCTCGCCCTGCCCGGCGTCCTGGATGTCGCGGCGTACCTCGGCAGCGTGGAGAGCGGAAGGCCCTTTCGCGGCTTCGCTTTCGAGGCCGGCGTCGGGACTTCGGGAGGCAGCCAGGATCACACCGCGATCCTCGCGAGCGAGGCGGGACGGGTGAGCCGGTTCGCCTTCGCGCCCGTGCGCTCCGAAGGATCGGTGCGCCTGCCCGCCGAGACCACGTTCGTCGTCGCGGTGAGCGGTGTCGTCGCCCAGAAGACGGCGGGCGCGCGCGAGGCCTACAACCGGGCCGCGTCCCTCTCGGCTGCGATCCTCCGGAAGTGGCGCTCGACCACCGAGCGCGGCGACGCCACTTTGTTCGAGGCGGTCGCCTCGGGCGAGGGGGCCTATGGGCACTTGCGCGAGGCTCTCGGTTCCGGCGAATCCGGCTTCACCGCGGAAGCCCTGCAGGCGCGCCTCGATCAGTTCGTGGAGGAAAGCCTGGTCCTGATCCCCGCCGCTTTCGCGGCGCTGTCCGCGGGCGATCTGGCCGCGTTTGGCCGGGCGGTAGAGCGCTCGCAACGGGGCGCGGAGACCGGCCTCGGGAACCAGGTCGAGGAAACCAGGGAACTCCCGCGACTGGCCTGCTCGCTCGGCGCGCATGCCGCCTCGGCGTTTGGCGCCGGCTTCGGAGGAAGCGTGTGGGCGCTCGTGTCCCGGAGCGAGGCGGAGGGCTTCCGCGCCGCCTGGGAAGCAGAGTTCAAGAGACGATACGACCATCCGGCCGCCAATTTCTTCCTCACGGGCGCCGGCCCGCCCCTTCTGCGCCTGGCCGGCTGATGGCAGGGGCGCCCCCCCAATGATGCAAAAGCATGGGCTGCGCTCAGGCCGGGGCCGCCCGTAGAATCCCCTGTAAATGAAAGACGATTGGAAGAACCGGGTCGTTTCCGCCGAGGACGCGGTGGCCCTGATCCGGAACGGGATGCGCGTCTACATCCACGGCGCGTGCGCGTCGCCCGTGCCTCTCCTGGAGGCCATGGTGGCACGCCAGAGTCTCACCGACGTCACGCTCTACCATCTTCACGTGGGCGGCGACGCCCCGTTCGCCCGGCCCGAGAACGCCGATCGTTTCCACTCCATCTCGTTCTTCGTGGGTCCGAACGTGCGCGGGATCATCGAGAGCGGCCAGGGTGATTTCGTCCCCGTGTTCCTCTCCGACATTCCCGGCCTCTTCACCTCGGGAGTGGTCCCCCTCGATGTGGCCATGATCCAGGTCTCGCCTCCGGACAAGCACGGCCTGTGCACGCTCGGCACGTCTTGCGACGCCACGCGGGCCGCCGTGGATTCCGCGCGCATCGTGATCGCCGAGATCAACGAGCAGATGCCGCGCACCCACGGCTACACCGCGGTGCCGCTGTCGCGGATCGCCGCGTTCATCCACACCGACCGGCCGCTGGTGACTCACACCCCCGAGCCCATCGGCGAGGTCGAGGCGCGCATCGGACAGATCGTGGCCGACCTGGTCGTGGACGGCGCCACCCTTCAGATGGGCATTGGAGCCATACCGGACGCCGTACTGTCCCGCCTTCATAACAAGCACAACCTCGGCGTCCACACCGAGATGTTCTCGGACGGCCTGGTGGATCTGGTTGAAAGCGGCGCGATCACCAACAGCCTCAAGAAGGTCAAGCCCGGGCGCATCGTCACCAGTTTCGTTTTCGGCTCGAAGAAGCTGTTCGATTTCGTCGACGACAATCCGCTCGTCGAGTTCCATCCGAGCGACCGGACGAACGACACCTCGGTCATCCGGAGGAACGACAACACCATCGCCATCAACTCGGCCCTTCAGGTCGATCTGTCCGGCCAGGTGTGCGCGGACTCGCTCGGCCATCGCATCTATTCGGGCATCGGCGGCCAGATGGATTTCATGCGAGGGGCCGCACTCTCCCACGGAGGCAAGCCCATCCTGGCCCTCCCCTCCCTGGCCAAGGGCGGGAAGGTGTCGCGCATCGCCGCGGAACTCGCGCCGGGAGCGGGGGTCGTGACCACGCGCGGCCACGTGCAGTGGATCGTCACCGAATACGGCGCGGTCAATCTCCGCGGCCTGCCTCTGCGCCAGCGCGGCGAGGCCCTGATCTCCATCGCTCATCCGGACTTCCGGGCCGAACTGGCGCGCGATCTCGCCAAGATCCGGCACTTCCCCATGGCGCCCGCCGGCGCCCTGAGTTGATCATGTCCGGCGCCTCTCGCACCCTGGGGTGCGTCTCCCTCGTCCTGCTGCTTTTCGCGGCGCCCCTCTCCTTTGGGGCGGCCGCCCCCCCCAAGCCCAGGCTCTCGCTGAAAGCGTTGCCGATGAACGGGACCACATCGACGGTGTTCATCTTCCAGGCCATCCTCGCCGGCGGCGATGACAGCGAGGACTTCTACTGCCTCAGCACCGAATGGATCTGGGAGGAGCAGCTGGATTCCAGCATCAACGAGTCGGAGTGCCCGCCCTACCGGGCGGGTGAGACGAAGATCGATCGGTCGTTCAGCGAGGAACAAAGTTTCCGCACCCCGGGACCGCACCTGGTGAGGGTCGTGTTGCGCAAGGGCGAGAAGCAGATCGCCACCGCGGCGAACACGGTCAGGGTCCGGCAGAATCCGTAGGGAAGCCCTGCCAGCTCCCGAAGGTCCCGGATCCCCGCGAGGCCCTACTCGATTTTCGCGACGACCTTCGCGTTGACCTTGCCGTTCGCGTGGGTGAACACGTAGTTGTTCTTCTCCATGTTCGGCGTGCGGGCGGTCTTAAGCTCGAGGTTCGCGACCGCGCCCGGGGCCAGGGGCTGATTGAACGTTCGAGTCGCGCCCGGGGCGGCGTTGCCCGCTTTGTCGTACCAGTACTCCTCGACACGCAGTCCGGCGATCGACTGCTTCGACAGGTTCTTCAGTTTGAAGGTGGTTACGACCTCTTTGCCCACGACTTTGGTCGAGGGCGCGGTGATCGCCACGTCGGCGACGCCTCTGAGCTGAGCCGAGACGGTCCCGACGAGGGTGAGGGAACTCACGAGCGCGATTGCCAGAACCCCGCGGAAATTCAATTTCATGGAAGCCTCCGTTTGGAATGCGGCGATGGTCGCCGTCAGTGTCTAGGTATCCTGAAAACAATCATAGGGCCGAAGACCCTGCGCGCAAAGAACGATTTGCGCAGGTTTTG
>JANMVV010000052.1:0-2905 GCA_031392925.1 Vicinamibacteria bacterium | reverse complement strand
TGGGTGGCGGGACGGAAGCGGGCGTGCCACGCCACGATGCCGGTTGACGAGCGAGCCCTGCCGGCACTACATCCGCTCACTTCGCACGCGGTTGAGATGGCGGAGCGGAGTACGGCAGGCACCCTCGATCTGGCCTTCCGGCATGCGGACTCCCCGACGTTCGAGGGAGAGGCCGCAAATGTAGCCTTGGTTTGCGCCGTCTGGGGTCCACTCATTGTCGGGAAATCAGCTGTGGCGGGCGTCGAGCGTGGCGGCCACGGGCTGCGCGCGGGGAAGTTGGTTCGCGCCGCGGTGTAGAGTCGCCGCGTTCGCACCCAGAGGAGACTCCCGTGATCCACCGTCGCGCATTCACCATTGCCCTGCTCGTTCTCAGCGGAGGTGCGGCCGGTCTGCTGCGCGCCGAGTCGACGCCGCCCATCGCTCCCGATTCATACAAGCAGTTGAAATTCCGCTACATCGGTCCGGTCGGCAACCGCGTCATCGCGATCGCCGGCGTGCCCGGGAACCCCAACATCTACTACGCGGGCGCCGCGTCCGGCGGCATCTTCAAGACCACCGACAACGGCGCGCACTGGGACGCGATCTTCGACGACCAAAAGGTGTCGTCGATCGGGTCGCTCGCCATCGCCCCCTCCGATCCGAACGTGGTTTTTGCGGGAACGGGCGAGTCGTTCATCCGCAGCAACATCTCCATCGGCAGCTGTCCGCTTGCCGTCGAGGATTACCGCGTTGCGCGTGCCGTTCGGGAAGTATTCGTAGGTGAGGGCCCTCGTGCCGCCGTCCGGGAGTGTCTCGGTTTCGGTCAGCACTCGGTCGAGGGCGTCGAAGGTGTGGATGGTGGCGCGATCCATCGGAGGATCGGTGCCCGAGGCTACGAAGGCATTCGCTCGACCTCGGCCGTGCGACTTGTAACGTGAAACGAGCCCCTCCCCCGCTGTCCGTCTGAGAACGGGGAGGAGTTGGGGTGGGGACTAGAGCGACGACCGATCGGCGACGGCGGAGTTCCTCTTGGAGGCCGTTGATTGACCCTCCGTTGTATCCTCAGCATCGAGACATCCCGATGACTGAAACGCTCACAATCCCGGCGCATATCGAGAACGGATCGCTCCGTCTTGACGCGCCGCTCCCGTCCGGTGTCATCAGTGTCGAGGTCCGCGCGCAGGTCTCTCCGAGCCACTCATCCCCGAAGCGACGCTCTGTCGCCGCGTACCTCGAATCGCTTCCTCCTGGCGACCGCACGGGCGAGGAGATCGATCAACAGATCAAGGCCGAGAGAGACACCTGGCCTGAATGAGGCTCTGTCTCGACGCCGGGCTTCTCATGCGCGGGGTCGAGGGACTCCCGGAGGTTCGAGCCGCGGTGGTCCGCGTTATCAGGCAAGGCGAGGAGAGGTCGCCCAGTGGGATCGTGGCGTCGCAGTTGGCCCGCGCAGAGTGCCTCATAAAGCCAGTCCGAGAGCACAACACTGCGCGCTACCAGGAGTTCATGGACTTCTTTGCGGACAGCGGCATCGAGATGATCCCTGTCAGCGAGGAGATCCTCGCTATTGCCATCGCCATCCGTGCGCATCAGCGGCTGAAGATGATTGACGCCATTCAGGTCGCGACCGCCCAGGTCACCAATTGCGAGGTGCTCTTCACGACGGACACCGGGATCGCGGAGCGGGGACCGTACGGCGGCGTGCGGATCGAGACGTTCCCCCGATAAGGACTGCACACCGGATCGCAAAGCGAGCACCGGCACCCCAAAAATCCGGCAGATGACGGTTCCCGGCGAACACTGCGGCCCTGCAGGGCTGCGCCGATCCGGGCCCGCAGTTGAGAGACTGGTCGGATGCTTCTCGTCATCCTGGTCGGACTCTTCCTGGCCGCCGTCCTCTGCCCTCGCGCGTATGCCCGGCCCCGCTTCAACCGGCGGCCGATGAAGCAACGAGCCGAGTCTCATGGCTTCGGGCGCAAGAAGCCGAAGTGGGTCCCGAGTGCCGTGATTCGACTCTGCGCTCTCATGCCTCACGCCGGATGCCGTCAGATCGCGCACACTTTCAATCGCCAGCAGGCGGGCAAGGGCGAGTCCGTCGGAAAGACCTACGTGGCGAGCCTCGCCAAACGCCGCGCCCTCGCCATCTTGAGCCTCCGCCGCAAACTCAAGAACCGAGCCACGAAGCAGGGTCCGCGGAACCTCACGTGGGCGGCAGATCTCACGTTCCTCCCCGATTCATTTCCTGCGCTGGGCATCCTCGATCACGGCACCCGTGCGCTGATCACGTTCCGGGCGATGCAGACGCGGACTACGATCGCGATCCTGCGCGTGGTGCTGGACGCGGTTGAAGCCTTCGGTACGCCCCGCTTCTTCCGCACCGACAACGAGCCCGTCTTCGCCTCACCTGTCTTCAGCTTCGCCCTCCGGCTGCTCGGGATCCGCCATCGGCGGACTGACCGTTTCTGTCCCTGGCAGAACGGCAGGATCGAACGCGTCTTCTGGACGCTCAAAGCGAGAGTGGTGCGGTGGTGGACAGAGGCGGGTGTTCCTGTGGATCCGCAGCCCGATCTCGACGTCGTCCGCGTCTGGTACAACCACGCCCGGACTCACCTGGGCCTGGCGGGCCAAACACCTTTCGAAGCATGGAATTCCATGGCCGGTGGACAACTCCGCTATTTCTCGGCGTGGAATGGATTGCTCGCCGGTTTCGGGCGGTCAACTTGAGGTCTGTGCCGTCTTCCCATCCTCGTCCGCAGATTCGACGCCCTACGTGTACGAACTCGCGCGGACCGCCGTGAACCGGCCTGTTTTCCGTGCGAACTCGAGCGTCGCGTGGGTTGTTTCAGGGCTGCGGTGCGTCCGAACCCGGCAAATCAGGCGCGTTCGCGTCCATCTCGAAGGATGCGGACGGCGCGGACAGGACACC
>JANMVV010000043.1:0-4621 GCA_031392925.1 Vicinamibacteria bacterium | reverse complement strand
CGTGTTCTCCTTCTGGCCGCTGCGAAATCCGCGCCGGACCTCGGCCCGTGGGTGTTGGCGAAGCTCTTCTTCGCAAGTTACGCGGCGAACAATCTCCTGCCCGCGCGCGCCGGCGACCTGCTCTTCACCGTGGATCTTCGTCGCCGCGGCTATCGAGTCGCCGCGGTGGTCGCGGCCCAGTTGAGCGAGAAGCTCGTCGAGCTCGCGAGCCTGTGGCTGCTGATTGTGCCCGCGCTCCTTCTCACGAAGATGGCGCCCGCGATGGAGAGCGCCCTCAGCCTGTTCCTCGTCGTGGGGGCCGTCTCCATCGGCCTCTTCATCGCCTTTGGGCACGGAGGCGGGCATGAACTCCCCGTGAGAATGAGTCTCGAGGAGGCGCCGCGGGGAACCCTGCGGCGCCTGGCCGTCCGCACGCGGCGATCCGTCTTCGTGGCGCTCGATGCGATCCGGAGGATCGCCACGCCGCCGGTGGCCCTCCGCGCCCTCGCCTGGTCGTGCGGACAGGACGCCTCCGATATCCTGATGGTGGGTTTGGTGGCGCGCGCGGTGGACCTCCACGTGGGGCTGGGTGGGTGGCTGCTCGTCTACCTCGCCGTGAACCTGGCCTCGGCCCTGCCCAGCACTCCCGGCCAGATCGGCCTGATCGAGGCCGGCGCGGTCTTCGCGCTAGTCGGACTCGGCGTGGAGCCGAATCGCGCGATGGCCTTCGCGCTGCTCTACCACCTGGCCCACCTGATCCCGATCACGCTGCTCGGTTTGCCTCTTCTCCTGCGCATGCGGTGGCAGCAGAAACATCCGGAAGGCGCGCGGCTTTCTCCTTCTCCTTGAGCCGCAGGGCGATCCAGACCGTGCGATGGGTCGCGGTGATCAGGGTGGTGACCCCGATGATGCCGAGAATCCAAAGGATCAGGGTGTAGCGGGGCCAGGCGAACAGTCTCGAGGCGCCCGCATCCGACAGACACCCGAGGCAGCTCAGGACCATGCGCTCGCCGCGCTGCATCAGGCCGCCGGTGCACAGGATGCCGGACACTTCGCCGCGGGCGCGGGTGTAGCTCACCACCAGCGACCCGGCCATCGCGGAAGCCGCGAGGAAGGGGCCCCAGGGATGATCGCTCAGCAGAACGAGGAAGCCGAGGCAGGCCGCGATCTCGACATAGCGGTCGAAGGTCGAGTCGATGAAGTCGCCGAAGTCGGAAGCGACGCCGGTGAGGCGGGCGATGCGCCCATCCAGGATGTCCGCGACGCCGCAAAGTGCTATGGCCCAGCCGCCGGCTTCAAGCTGTCCGTTCGCGATGAAAAAGCCCGATCCCACGCCCAGGGCGAGGCCGGCGTAGTTGTAGAAGTCGGGGGTGAGGCCGAGGCGAATGGACAGGCGCGTGACCGGATCCACCGCCCACATGAACCAGTGGAGCAGGAAGTCGCCCGCGCCCAGGAAGAGCTGGCCGCTCTTCTTCTTCTGGTCCGCGTCCTGCTTCGGCCCGCGGATCGCGTAGACCACCATGGACAGAAACGCGATTCCAAGGACGACCGGGAAGACCATCAGGGACTGAGTCTCGGATGTCAATTCACACCTCCAGCCAGCGCGACCGCCGGCTCAAGTTCGATGGGAAGGGCTCGCCCCGCTTTCGACGACGCATACGCGGCCTCGATCACCCGGGCCACGTAAAGGGACTCGTTGAGGGGCGCCTGGTCGAGGTCGCCGCGTTGAACGCGAGCCACGAATTCCGAGAACATGGGCGCGAACCACTCCGAATGCGAGGAGTTCTTGCTCATGCCGCCGAGGGGGATTTCTTCGGTGGTTTCCACCCGCAGCTGGATCTTCTCCTCATCGCCCACCAGTTCCCCTCGTTCTCCGACGAAGCGGAAGGCGATCTCCCGCCGCTTGGCCGCCCAGGTGAGGCTCAACTCGGCGAGCGCTTTCCCGTGATCGAGAGTCAGCAAGGCGGTGTCTTCAACGCCGTAGCTGTGATGAAGGAGAGTGCGGATGGTGGCGCTCACCGACCGTGGTTCGCCCATCACGGAGCGGAGCTGGTAGAGGATGTGCGCCCCGTGGTCGACGAGGATGCCGCCGCCCGCGAGGTCGCGCCGGGTCCGCCATTCGGGCGCCCAGTGCGCGTTGCCCTCGTTCGCGGCCGTGCGCCGCACCGTGTATTCCGCGAAGTGGATGGCGCCGAGGCGGGGGGCCAGGTCGCGCACCACCTGCCAGGGGGGCGAGTAGTTGTACTGATGGCAGGGTTGGAAGACCACCTTCGCCGCCCGGATCGCCCGCGCCGTCTCCTCGGCCTCCGGGAGCGAGGGAGCGAGGGGCTTCTCGCAGACGATGTGGATGCCGCGGCTCGTCGCTTTCTCGATCAGCTCGCGGTGAGTGAAGGGCGGCGTGCAGATGTCGACGAAGTCCGGGGTCTCGGCGTTTAGGGCCTCCTCCGCGGATTCGAAGAGGCGGGCCTTGGGAAAGATCGCCTGCGCGGCCTCGCGGTTCGTCTTCGAAAGATCGGCCACGGCCACGATCTCGACGCGGTCGGCGAGGGCGCCCGCCCACTGCGGGGCGTGGCCGCGCAGCGCGATGTTGCCGGCGCCGAGCAGGATGCCGCGCAGCTTCAACGCCAGTTCCCTTCGCGGGCGATGAGAGCGAAGACCTCATCGAGAATCCCGATGGACGTGTCCGCGGTTTCCCGGTCGATGGAGAGCGCCGGATTCACCCGGAAATGCGGGTTGTAGATCATGCTGATGAGGCCGCGCTTCAGACATTCCTGGAACATGCGCACGCAGATCTTCTTGTCGAGCGGTTCCTTGCTCACGCGGTCCTTGACCAGTTCGATGCCGATGAGCAGGCCCTGGCCGCGCACGTCGCCGATGAACGCGTACTTCTCCTGCAGGGCCCTGAACCGGCCGAGCATGAAGTCGCCGACCTCCGCGGAGTTTTGGACCAGGTTCTCGTTTTCGATCACGGTGGAGGCGGCGAGCACCGCGGCGCTCGCGAGGGGATTGGCGCCGTAGCTCGAACTCGACCCCGAGGGATTGCCCCAGGGCGTGGCGCTCGTGATTGCCTCGGTGGAAGCGAGGCCCGCGACGGGGAAGCCGGCGCCGAGGCCCTTGCCGAGGGTCATGATGTCGGGCTTCACCGAGACGTGTTCCACCGCGAACCACTTGCCGGTGCGGCCGAAGCCCGTGATCATCTCGTCGGCGAGGAGGAGGGCGTTGTTCTCGGTCGCGATCTCGCGCACGATCGGCAGGAACTCGGGCGGCGGGACGATGTTCCCGGCGGTGCCCTGGATCGGCTCGATCAGGATCGCGGCCAAGGCGCCGGTGGTGGAGTTCTTGATCACCTTGCGCGCGAACGAAGCGCATTCGATGCCGCACGAGGGGTACTTGAGAGCGAGGGGGCAGCGGTAGCAGTCGGCGTAGGGCGCGTGATACGTGCCGGGCATGCTGGGTCCGAGATGATTCTTCGTGCCGTCGCCGATGAGCGACATGGTGCCCGCGGTCTTACCGTGGAACCCGCCCCAGAAGGACAGGAACTCGAACTTCTTCGTGTAGGACTTGGCGAGGCGAAGGGCCGCTTCGACCGCTTCCGAGCCGCCGGAGTAGAACTGGAGCCGGTCCAGGCCCTTGGGCAGGTGGGAGGCGACCTTCTCGAGTGCTTCGACGCGGCGCGAGGTGGTGAAAGAACCCACCATGGCGTGGTCGATCTGATCCTTCAGGATCCGTCCGTACTCGGGGTGCGAATGGCCCAGGGCATTGACGCAGATGCCGGCCGCGAGATCGAGGAACCGGTTGCCGTCGACATCCTCGATGATGGAGCCGGTGGCACTCGCCACCGCGATGCCGGACAGAGTGGAGATGGATTGAACCCCGGGGGCGAGGTGAGCCGCCTCTCTCGCAGTCAGTTCCCGGCTCTTCGGGCCGGGAACCTCGGTCAGAATCCGGGGCTTGTTGATGGGGAAAGAGTATTCCAAAGTGGGGCCTCGATGTTATGTGGCGCGTCGCCGGTGTGGCGTCCTTGTCGAATTCGTCCGCCCCGGGTTCGCCCATGCGGCCTTGCTGACGGTCCGACGGGCGGCCTCCAAGGGGACATGCAATTACGCGGCCATGGAACCCTCCGAACCCGAGAGTCGGCCACGCAACTATTTCTGGTAGTACTCGAGCTTTGCCGGTACCTTACAGCATGACTAGAACGCGGTTCCTAGCCACCGCCCTGCTTGCACTCAACCTCGTCCGGGGCTCAGCCGCCGCACAGACCCCTTCGCCATCGCCATCTACTGCTCCCTTTGCCTCACGCGTCGAGGCCGTCGAGGTCACGGCCACGCGGATGGCCGAGCCGGTGGGCGAGGTCCCGGCGGCCATCGAGATTCAGCCCGGAAGCGAATTGCGGGATCGCGGAGCCACCGACCTGCGCACCGCGCTCGCATTCGCCACCGGTGTCGACATGGCCCAAGGCGGTGATGCCGGCCCGGCGAGCTTCGTTCCCGAGTTCTGGGGTCTCAAGGAGTTCGATGCGTTCCTGCTGGTCGTCGACGGGGTTCCGTCGGGAGGAGCCTTCAATCCGGCGCTCACCACTCTGAATCTCACCGATCTCGACCGTATCGAAGTCCTGCGTGGCGCGGCCCCGGTCATGTATGGC
>JANMVV010000027.1:0-1546 GCA_031392925.1 Vicinamibacteria bacterium | reverse complement strand
GAAGCAGTGGTGGTGGAGCGCCGGCCCGCCCGCGGCTCCGGTCGGCAATCTGCCGGAGACCGAGGTCTACCTGGCGCCCGTCACCGGAGCCGGGCAAGCTCTCAAGGTCGGCGCGCCGAAGAACATCTCCAACCACCCCGGCTACGACAATCAACCGAAGTTCGAGACCGACGGCCGCGGCATCGTCTTCACGCGCGGCGATGCCGCGTCACGCACCGACATCTACCGCTACGACCTCGCCACGGGAAAACTCACGCCGGTCAAGGAGACGGCCGAGAGCGAATACTCCCCGACTCCCATGCCCGATGGTCGCGGCTATGGGGTGATCCGGGTGGAACTCGATGGCGTCCAACGCCTGTGGCGCCTTGACCCCGGCAACGCGAAGGCCGATGACCTTCTCGTCGCGACCACCCGGCCCATAGGCTACTTCGCGTTCCCTGAACCTCAGGTTGTGGCCTCGTTCGTACTCGGCAACCCGCCGACCCTGCAGCTCATCGATCTGGCCACCGAAGAGTCGAAGCTCATCGCTTCGAACGTCGGGCGGTCGATCCAGAAGATCCCGGGGCGGCCCGCAGCCAGCTTCCTTCACAAAGTCAGCGCCGACGAGTGGATGATCAGGGAAGTCGACGCGAAGGGCGCGGTGAAGGACATCGTCCGCGCTCCGAAGGGCCGCGAGGACTACGCGTGGCTTGCCGACGGAACCCTCGTGATCTCCGCGGGGACGAAGATCCTCGCGCTCAAGCCCGGTGTGGACGCGGACTGGCGCGAGATCGCCGATTTCGAGGCTACGGGACTCAAGGAGCTGACTCGACTCGCCACCAATGGACGAGGGGACCAAATCGCGATCGTGGCCTCGCCGAAGTAGGCTGGGCGCCAAAGCCTCTGAATCGGGCGCGCTTTTCGAACGCATTTTCCAGCAAGGGATCGGGGTCAAAGCCATGTGGGCGGTCGGTCGTCTTTCACTCCTCTCGAGAGGCCTCACTGCCGGGAAGGCAGCGAATCACGCGCTCCCCGGGGCGCCCCTACTCGCGACGCCGCCCGCCCCCGCACCCATGCCTGCATCCGAAGTCGAGGCCGTTCATTTGCCCGTGCCCGGGACGGTTGAACGCGATGCCACGACTCCACCGCCGCCGCCAGCGAGCCTTCTGGGGCGAATCGTCGTTCGGGTGAAGACCTTCTTCCACTCGCTGTTCGGCTAGTGTCCTGCCTCGTAAGTTCACGACACATGGGGGACTCAATGCACGCAAACGGCACGCTCGCTCTCACCCTCACCCTCGCTCTGGCCACCACGGCCGCGCCCCCGGCGGCTCGCACTGCTCCGCCGGGAACCGTCTCCTGCGACCTTCTGTTCGCGGGCGGCCGTGTGGTCGATGGGACCGGCGCCCCGTGGTTTCGCGCCGACGTGTGCGTCACCGGCGATCGCATCGCGGCGGTCGGCAACCTGACCGGGGCCACGGCTCGACGGCGCATCGAAGCGCGCGGGCTCGTCATCGCCCCCGGCTTCATCGACATGATGGGCCAGTCAGAGTACCGCCTCCTGGTGGAT
>JANMVV010000386.1:0-10289 GCA_031392925.1 Vicinamibacteria bacterium | reverse complement strand
GCGAGTGCGATCGTGGGCGGATGTCTACCGTCTGGAGATCAGCCACGCTCCCGCGAGACAGACCGCGCCGCCGAGCGTGGAGACGGGGGCCACGTGCTCGCCGCGCACGATCACGCCGAGGCCGAGGGCCACCACGGGAATCAGGAACGTGCTGGCCGACGCAGTGGACGCGCCGAACTTCCCGGCCGCGCGGGCCATCAGGACCTGCGCAGCCGCGGTGCCGAGAGAGCCGAGGGCCAGCATGCAGAGAGCGGAGCGGGGGGTCCAGTGCGCGCCGATCAGCGCGGGCACGCCGAGCGGGGCGGTGAGGATCAAGGCGACGCCGAGAGCGCGCCAGATCACCGGCAATCCGCCGTTCCGCTGCTGCAAAGGCCGGGCGATGTTGAGAGCGATGCCATACGACACGAGCGCCGCCATCACGAGGCCGATGCCGAGAATGCTGTTGCTCCCCTCCCCCAGGCCCGGCAACGCGATCATCACCGTGCCGGCCATGCCGACCACGAGTCCGATGATCACCGAGCGCGTGGGCATGGTGCGCGCGAGGAACGCGGCCACCATCACCACGAACAGCGGGTTCGCGCCGTTCAACATCCCGGTCATGGCCGACGTGATGTGCTGCTCCGCGAAGGGGAACATGCTCAGCGGGAACGCCATCCACAAGACGCCGACCCAGAAGATCCCCAGGTGATCCTCGCGACGCACCGAACCGCGGGCGGCCGGGAATACCGAGAGAGTGACGAAGCCGATCAGGAGGCGGAGGAAGGTCACGCCATTCGGCGCGAGAGACTCGAGGCCCTCGGCGATGAAGAGGAACGAGGCGCCCCAGATGAGACCGGGCGCCGCGAGAAGGAACCACTCGAACGGCGTGTGCGGGGCGTGGGGCTTCGACATGAGCGCGCGAGATTACGCGAGGCGCCTGAGCGTCGCTCAGACCCCGCAGTCCGCCCGGGTGACGTCGAAGGTTGCAAGCGCCCTGCCCACCTGGTCGGAGTAGAAGTACCGCAGGGTGATGTCCTTCTTGATGAAGTTGTTGAGGGCGGCCGCGTTGCCGCACGAGGACCTCGTGACCGTGGGCCGGAGGTTCGCGAGCACGGCAGCACTCACCCCGGCGACCGCGACGTTCACGAAACGGTAGTGGTAGATGAAGACGCCTTCGAGGGCGGACACGCGGGTGATCTCGGTCTCTGCATCGACCTTCCGCGGGAACAGCGGATTGATGCTGGCCGCGACCCGGCTCAGGAATGCCGCGGAGCGCACGTCGTCGGGCACGGGACCGGTCACGTACCTCATCGCCAGTCCGTAGGCAGCCGCGCACACGATGACCACGCCCGCGATGAGACCGAAAAGAGCGCGCGAAGTGCGCGTTCGGTAGTTGACGTCCAAGCTTCGTGCCTCCCCGTCCGTACCTTAGCTCTTTCAGCGGCCTGGAGATCCTTGACGGGCGTCCGTCACGTCACGTACCGTCACCAGTAAGCGTCCCCATGACCGACCAGCCCGCCCATTCCGAAATCGAAACCGCGCTGCTCCAGACCATCCACGAGTTTTTCGAGGAGCGCGCGACCGCGCCGCCGGTCGCGGAGAGCGAGGCGGTCTTGGGAGGGCGGCTCCAGCTCGCGACCACCGTGCTGTTCCTGCAGATGATCGCGGCCGACCACGGCAGCCGGCACGATGAGCACGAGGCGCTGCTCGGCATCCTCAGCCGGGTTCTCCGGATCGAGGGCGAGAAGGCGGCGATCATCATCCGCGTGGCCGAGGAGCACGTGAAGAAGCCGCTCAAGAAACTCCTGAGCGTTCTTCGCGAGCGGTGCACCCACCCTCAGAAGAAGAAGGTGGTCGAAGGCATGTGGCAGCTCGCCTTCGCGGATGCCGAGCTGGCCGGCCAGGAGGAGTACTTCGTCCGTAAGGTGTCGGAGGCCCTCGGCCTCAGCACCGCCGATCTGGTCGAGACGAAGATCCTCGCCCGCGAGGCCTTTCTCGGTTCCTGACGCATCTCGACGAAGACGGCCTCGCCCCCGTGGATTCACACCGACGGCCTTCTCCCAGGCGGACCTCGACGGCGCGTCCCGTGTCGTCGTTTAACGCAGAAGCCAATCGGGTTGGACCACGCGATACGTGGCCAGGCCGATCCCGGCTCCAAGCACTACGAGAAGAGGATCCGGGCACCGCTCCCACACAACGAGAACGGCCAGGCACAGGACTGCGATGCCCCCGGTCAGAGAGTCGCCGATGGCGGTGCGCGCCACCAGCCAGGTCGTGCCGACGAGCACGCCGACCACCGTGACCGTGACTCCCCTGATGAACCCCTTCAGGCGCGGGTTGCCTCCATAACGGAGCAATAAGGGAGCCGCAAGCAGGGTGAACAGTACCGCCGGTGAAAAGATGCCGGCCGTGGCGGCGAAGGCCCCTCGAACACCGGCGACGAGATAGCCGACGAACGTCGCGGTGATGACGACGGGGCCCGGAGACATCATGCCGATCGCGACTGCGTCCAGGAACTCGCGGTCGCCCAGCCAGTGGTACTGATCGACCACGTAGGTCTTGAGAAAAGGCACGATCACGAGACCGCTGCCGAACACAAGGCAGCCCGTCTTGAAGAAGAAGAGGAAGAGCTTCCCCAAAATCCCGCCCCCGGCGACCGGTGGGACAAGCACCAGAGAGGTCGCGCGACCTGCCAGTGATGTCGTGGCCGCGGGCGGCGCCACCGATTGAGGCCCGCCCTTTTCCGCGAAGACGAATGCGCCGATCAAGCCCGCGGTCAGGAAAAGGACGGTCAGTTCCCGCTCCAGGATCACGGTAACGCCGCAGGCGACGAGCGCGAACACCCAGGCGGTCACGTCTTTTCGCAGCGTCTTCGTCCCGAGATTCCAGCACGCCTTCACAATGAGCGCCACGACCACTGGTCCCACTCCGTAGAACAGCGCGCGAAGCTGCCAGTTCTGGGAGAAGCGAGTGTAGGCCGCGGCCGCGACGACGACGATCAGAAAGGGAGCCAATCCGAAGGCGATCGCCACGGCCAGCCCTCCGGGAATTCCGAATCGAATGAATCCGCAGTAGACGCCGAGCTGATAGGCAAGAGGGCCGGGGCAGGCGGCGGCGATGGCGAGGCCCGAGTCATATTCGCTTTCGGAGATCCAGCCTCGTGCCTCGACGAGGTCCCGTCGCATGTAGTTGGCGAGGGCCACGGGGCCGCCGAAGCCCGTGGCGCCGAGTCGAAGAAAGTAGGCGACGAAATGTCCGAGAGACACGTGCGGCGGCAACTGGGGTTGAACCGGACGCGGCATCGAGGTGACTCTCGGCTAGCGCTGGGGCGGGGCGGAGGTCATGATTCGAAGGACGGCCTGGCCTCCCAGGTTCTCGAGCGGGAAGTAGACGAGGTGCGTGCGCGGGTCCACGGCCACGGTGTGGGCGTGAGGCATCGAGATGTCACCGTCCCGGACGAGTCGCATGCCCTCGGCCTCGGTGAACACGCTCACACCCCCCGACTCGGACGCTACGTAAAGGCGCCGCCATCCCGGGTCGAAGGCCAGGACATCGGGGCCCTCCGAGACCTTGTGGGTCTCGATGACTCGCATCGCATCGAGATCCACGACAGCGAGCACCGCATTGCCTTCGCCGGCCACGAAGGCCATGCGTCCTTCGACATCGAGGGCGATGCCGTGGGGGTTCTTGACTCCAGGTAGCGGCGTTCGGGCCACGATCTTCGCGGTGACAGGATCGATGGACACGAGCTCGTTCCTCCCGTGGACAGCGACGAGGATCCGCCGAGCGCCCGAATCGTAGACGGTGTTTCCGGCTTCGCCGCCCAGAGGAATGACGCTCAACTGCTGGTTGGTCTTCGCGTCGATCACCACGTCCGCCTCTCCGTGCTCGTCGGAGACGAAGACGCGATCGACGTCCGTGGCGTAGGCCAGTCCGTCCGGGTACACGATGTCGCCCACCCGGGCAAGAACTTTGAGCGTCTTCGCGTCCACGACGGCCAGATGATGACGGCCCGTGACCGTGGCGTAGACGCGACCCGTGGCCGCGACCGCAATGACGCCGTGGACCCCCTCGAAGCCTTCGAGATCGGCGACGACCTTACGGGCCTTGACGTCGAACACCACCAGCTTGTTCGCGTTCATGTGCGCGATGTACAGACGGTCGGCGTCCTGGTCGAGGCTCTGGTAGTCGAACCGCACCGCCGGACCGGGCAGAGGCACGTCCGCGACGATTTGGAGAACCGGGCGTTCGACCGGGCTCGCAGAGACGATGGCGGCGAGCCCCAGGGTGGCAAGGATGGAGGATGATCGTGAAGTCAGCATGGGCTCGACCCTAGCGCCCTTCGACCACGAAGTCATCGAACTCGATCACCGAATCCGCCTTGGTCCAGAGCCCGACCTTGCCCGCGTCCTTGAAGGTCGCGTCCTTCGCGTCCAGGACCTTGATGCCGTCGTACCACACGATGAAGTGATCTCCGGTGGCTTCCATCTTGAGGGTGTGCCAGGTGTTGGTGGCCACCTTGACCCCGTGATTCTGGAACGCCTGACGGCTCCCGTTCACGGTGTGGTAGATGGTGCAGTTGTCCTCATCGGCGTTGCAGCGAGTGATGTAGTAGTTCTTGGCATTCTGGTACCGCCAGACCACGCCGAACCCCTGATCCACCTTGCCGGAGAGGGGCCTCGCTCGAACCGTGAGGGTCACATCCTTGTAGAGACCATCCTTGAGCACCGCCACGGGAAAACGGTAATCGGTGGGATCCGCGCTCTCCTGGACGAGCACATGGTTCTTGCCCGCACCTTTCTCGACGCGGACGATCCACTTGCCTTCGCTCCCTTCACCGGTCCTCGCAAACTCGAAGCCTTGAGGCGGCGAGCCCATGGCGTCGGCCTCGAAATCCCTCTTGACCGGCTCCGCCGCCATGACCACTGTCGCGATGGAGCAAATGACGACTAATCTGATCATTCGAGTTTTCATCGGCTCTCCTTCTACGGCTCTTTGACCGCGACCTTCCCGAGCGCAGCCTTCAGGCCTTCGGCAATGCGCGCGGGGTCATCGAGGCCCCAAAAATGCATAAAGAAGAGGCGCGGTGTCTCGCGCAGCATATGGGAATGCAGGGCGGTCACCTGGATCCCATGGGACTCCAACTCGCGGGCCACAGGATTGACTTCGTCGGCTACCAGTATGAAGTCGCCGGTGGTCGCAATCTGATTGCCGGACAGCTGGAAATTCATCGGAGTGGCCATCCCCAGGGCGGGCGGGACTTCGACGCCGTCTTCCTCGATCTTGGCGGCGCGGGCGACACCAATCTGGAGGACGTGACCGGCCACGGTCCCCTTCCTCCCGAGAAGAATCTGAATCCGCTCGAAGGCGGCGGTCTCGGCGGCGGTGGGTGCGGCCGCTTGCACCGAAGCCCTCTGAATCGGCGTGGCCGTCTTCTTCAGTGCAGAGATCAAGCCTTGTGCGACTTTCTCGGGCTCGCCGTGGCCTGAAAAATGGACCGCCATTATCTGAGGAGACTCGCCCAAAAGATGGTTGTGAAGCGCGGTGATCTCGATCCCGCTCGCCTCCAGAGCACGAATGGCGGGGTTGACCTCAGAGGCGAGCAGCATCAGGTCCCCCATCGCCATGACGTGTCCATCGGAGCCCATCTCTATGAACCCGGCCCAGCCTCCGAGAGCCAGGCCAGGGTCTACCCGCACAGTGCCGACCTTCACGATCAGGTCGGTCCGCGGCCAGGAGTACTTGTGAACGCCGCCGGGCAGGACTTTTCCCGTCTGACCGAAGACCTTGTCCAAGGCCTCCCACGACTTGGCTTCCATGGTCGATGCGGCGAGGGACGTAGTCGCCGAGCCGAGCACAAGAAGAACGACAAGAGTAGACACGAAGTGCTTCACGAGGGACCTCCTTTGGTTGAACGCGGCCCCGCCGATCGACGGTCGAGGCGAGATAAATGCGGCTGTGGATTCCGGCAGAAAGATTGATAGAGGTCATCCAAGAGCGGGAACCCTCGGGCCAGGCGCGACTCGTCCCCCAGGTTCGCCATGAGGATGCCGGACAGGACCTGCTGGACTCCTGTCGCTTCGGCGCGCCTGAATTTGCCATCCTTGATGTCGATGTCGTGGATGATCTCGGCCACCCGCTCCAGGGCCGCGTCCCTGACATCGATCCGCCTCACCAGGGTCTCGAAGGTGCAGCGATCCTCTTCGTGAGTGAAGTCGGCGCCCACCATGTCGAAGGTCAATTCCCCGGGGCGCGCCTGCTCCGCGTGCGAGTCGACGAACCGGAAGCGGGCGTCTGGATCGATGAAGCGTCGGATGAGCCAGGCGGATCCAATCCGGTCAACCTGGACGCCTCTCCGAGTCACCCATGTCCGACCGATCAACTCGGAGTGCCGTCGTTTCGCGGTCGTCTTCTCCGCTCCGGGCTGCAGCCGAGCCTCGAGGTCCCCGAGGGCGGTCTGCGCCTGGGCGCGACCGGGGGCATTGAAGAAGTCGTTGCGGGCGATCTGTTCGAAGCGTCGCCGGGCGTGGCGGAGTCGGAACCGGATGCGCCCTTCGGGTGGAGCCTTTTCGCTCCTCCTCGTGAGTTCGTGCGCCCACGCTTTCAATTGACCGATCAGGGCGGTGTAGTCATCGTCGCTGGACTTCTGAAACGCCTTGACCAACTGCTTTACGCGCGGCTTTTCGATGAACTGCCCTTGCCAGACAAAGGCATCGCCTCCGTCGCCAACCGCGACGTCCGCGATCCGCTGGAGCGTCTTGAGCCCGTCCGACCGAAGAGGCAGAACGTAGACGGAATCCTTGAGCGCCAACGCTCCGGCCTGGGACAGGAGCTTACGAACCTTGGCCCTGAGGTACGAGGGCTTCGGCGGAAGCTGGTGAATGAACAAGTACCAGCCTTCCTTCTCCCTGGATTCAGGCATGGTTCGGCCCGGTCATGCGGGCTTCGCGCTGAAGGTGCGCGTAGAGCGAGTCGTACAGGAAGCTGGCCCGGGCCACGATGTCCGGATCATCGTGGCCCACATCCGTGAAACCCTGGCTGATGGCCCACAGGCCCGTGGATTCCGGTTCCGAGGAGGGCTCGTCGGGAAAGTCGGCGCCGTGGACGATCCGGGCGAGTCTCAGGAGGCCGGCGTCCTGGCCGAGACGCTCGTGAACGAGCTGCTCGAACGAGCAACGGCCCCGATCATCCTTGTGTGGGTACCTGGCGCCCGGCGCGTCGAAGCCGACTGCGGCCTTGCTCCGCTGGAGTTCAGCGACATCCTCGGGCTCAACGAACAGAATCCCGGCCTGGGGGTCCAGGAACCGGCGGATCAGCCACGCCGTTGCTGTCCGGTTCACGTGTATGTGATGGCGCGTCGCCCAGTTCATGCACAGACTATAGTGCGAGTGAGATTGCTAATGGCAATTGCGCTAAGTATCAAGTGAGGTCAAGGAATTTCGGTTCATGATCCTCGTGTGATCCGACTCGGCCTCGCCCACAAGCCATAGAGTAGCGATTCAGGAGACTCAAACCATGAATACCAATCAGGCTCTCACCCGCCGTCAGGCCCTCGCGGCCGCCGCCGCGCTTGCCCCCGCTCTCGCGGTCGCTCAAGGCGCCGCGGCTCCACCTTCAGCCCCCGCCCCCGTTCCGAAGCTCACGCCCTTCGAGATCAAGCCCCTCCCCTTCGATCCGGCCAAACTCACCGGGCTCTCGGAGCGGCTGTTGAAGTCGCATTGGGAGAACAACTACTCCGGCGCGATCAAAGCGCTCAACAGCGTGCGCGAACGGCTGGCCGTCCTGCGTGCGGACAAGGACACGCCGGCCTTCCTGTATGGCGACCTCAAACGCGAGGAGCTGATCCGCCGCGGGTCGATGGTCCTTCACGAGCTGTACTTCGCGAACCTCGGCGGCTCCGGCCGGCCGGGCGGCGCTCTCGCCGAAGCGCTAAAGAATTCCTTCGGATCCGCAGAAGCGTGGGAAGACGACTTCCGCAAGACCGCGGCCTCGCTGTATGGCGGGTCGGGCTGGACCGTTCTCGCGTGGAATCAGCACACGCGCGAGCTTCACAACTACTGGGCGGCCGATCATTCCCAGAGCGCGGTGATGGGCATGCCTCTGCTGGTGCTCGACCTATACGAACACGCGTATCACATCGACTTCGGCGCGGCGGCCGCGCGATATGTCGACGCCTTCTTCGCCAACGTCCACTGGGATGAGGTGCAGCGCCGGCTCGAAAGCACGCGGAAAGGCTAGGGCTTGGTCCTCCCCCTTCTTCTCGCGGCGTTCCTCGCCGCGGACGGCGAGCCTCGCCCAACCCTCAGGGTGGGGCCGATCAAGGGCGCTATCGAGATCGACGGGAGGCTCTCCGAGATCGACTGGCGAAACGCCGCCGCCATCTCCGATCTCACCATGATCGAGCCGCTGGCGGGAGGCGCGCCCACCGGCCGCACCGAGATCAAGGTGCTGGCGAACGAACGAGAAATCGTGATCGGCGTTCGCTGCTTCGATCCCGAGCCGGCCCGGATCGTCGCCTTCACCAAGGAACGCGACGGCAACTTCGACAGCGAGGATCATCTGCTCTTCGTCATCGATCCTTTTCAGGACGGCCGTTCGGGCTACGTGTTCTCCGTGAATCCTGGAGGCGCGCGCGCCGACGGGCTCGTGGTCTCGAACGGCGATTCGGTCGACAAGAACTGGGATGGGGTTTGGGAGGCCGCGACCGATCGCGACCCGGAAGGCTGGTCCGCCGAGATCCGGATTCCCGTCCTCTCCATCAACTTCGCGAAGGGCCTCACCGCCTGGGGCTTCAACGTGCAACGCCGGATTCAGCGGAACCAGGAAACCGAGCGCTGGGCGGGCGCCTCCCGCGACACCAAGGTCTATCAGACGAGCCGCGCGGGCCTTCTCACCGACCTCCCGGACTTCGATCTCGGGCACGGTCTCTCGATCCGGCCCGCCGTCGTCGGGGGTTTCGACGATCCCTCCCGCGACTCTTCCGCGTCGGCCACCGGGGACGTGAGCCTCGACCTGGCCAAGCGCCTCGGCTCGAACCTCACAGCCTTCGTCACCATCAACACCGACTTCGCGGAAACCGAGGTCGACACGAGGCAAACGAACCTCACTCGCTTCCCGCTCTTCTTCCCCGAGAAGCGCGCGTTCTTTCTCGAAGGCTCCGACACATTCGGCTTCGGCCTCGGGCTGTCGAACGATATCCGGCCCTTCTTCTCGCGGCGCATCGGCCTCATCGCCGACCAGGAGGTGCCCATACTCGCGGGCGCCAAGATCTCGGGCCGACAGGGCAGGACCAGCCTCGGCGGCCTCTTCGTCCGTACCCGCGAGGAGAGGGGCGTGGCCCCGGCGACCTCGCTCGCCGCCTTGCGGGTCAGGCGCAATGTGCTCGACGAATCGAGCGTCGGTTTCATCGCGACTTCGGGCGATCCGCTGGGCCGCGCGGGAGCGTCAACCCTGGGTGTCGATCTCACCTACCAGAACTCCCGCTTTCGCGGAGGCAAGAACCTCTGGCTGGGCGCCTGGGGCTTGATGACCCGACGACACGGTCTCACCGGGTCGCGCGAAGCCTGGGGCCTGAAACTCGACCTGCCCAACGACCTGTGGGACATCTCGGCGAGCTATCGCTACGTCGGAAATGGATTCGATCCGTCGCTGGGCTTCGTCCCGCGCCCGGCGGTGAAAGCCTATCGGGCCTCGGTGGTCTACGCGCCTCGTCTCGAGGGCACCTTCATCCGCCAGATGTTCCACGAGTTCTTCGCGGACTACTTCACCAACCTCAAGAACGAGCGGGAGAGCTACCGGATCTTCATGGCGCCCATCAACTGGCGCCTCGA
Organism: Vicinamibacteria bacterium; assembly: GCA_031392925.1. Classification (GTDB taxonomy): domain Bacteria; phylum Acidobacteriota; class Vicinamibacteria; order Fen-336; family JAGNNV01; genus JAGNNV01. The sequence goes on along the minus strand of JANMVV010000386.1, from coordinate 480 downwards.
GAGCGGCGATCGCTTCGAAGCGAATTTCGTCCCGACCGGAGAGCGACTCTTCGCCCCTTTCAAGGTCGCGGACGGTGTCGTCATCCCGGTCGGAACCTACGACTGGCGGCGTTACCGGCTGGAAGGCGGGACCGCGGCCAAGCGGCGTCTGGCCGCGCAGGTCGCCTGGTGGTTCGGTGGTTTCTACAACGGCAAGCTTGATCAGGTCAAAGTCGAAGGTTCGTGGACGCCCTCGCCCATCGTGAGTTTCCTCTTCAACGCCGAGCGCAGCATCGGCCGCCTCCCCGCGGGAAACTTCGACCAGACCCTGGTGGGCGTTAAGGCGCGGCTGAATCTCTCCCCCGACCTTCAGCTGAACACGTTCGTCCAGTACGACAACGAGACGAGTTCCATCGGCACGAACACGCGGCTGCGCTGGACCTTCCATCCCCAGGGCGATCTGTTCGTGATCTACAACCACAACATCCGGGACTTCAAGGA
>JANMVV010000393.1:0-11694 GCA_031392925.1 Vicinamibacteria bacterium | reverse complement strand
GGTTTCGAAGAGCTGACAGCGCGGCGCGGAAGACGGCCCCCTTGTGCCGCTCGACGATCTCGTCGAAGGCGGCGGGGTCCCCCTTTTGAGCCAGGCGGACAAGCTCCTCATCGGTCACACGCTCCATAGACGGGTTCAAGCAGACCGAGGTTGGCAGAATTCCGGGCGCGCCGCCCGTGGGAATCAGGCGGGGGATCGGCGGGAGACCTTCCGGCCGCGGAGCCGGAAACGGATCGCTTCCATCACCACACCGAGGCCGTAGCGCACGCTCCTCGTGAAGCTGATGGACGAGGCCTCGTCGAAGTACTTCGTGGGGCAGGAGATCTCTCCGATCCGGAACCCCTCGGCCAGCACCTGGTTCAGGATCTGATTGTCGAACACGAAGTCGTCGGAATTGTCCTGCCAGCGAACGGTCTCGAGCGCCTGGCGAGAGAACGCGCGGAAACCCGTGTGGTACTCGGAGAGCTTGGCTCCGGTCGCGAGATTCTGGAGGAAGGTGAGCGCGCGATTCGAGATGTACTTGTACAGAGGCATGCCACCGGCAAGCGCGGTGCCGCCCAGGATTCTCGACCCGAGGGCGACGTCGTACTCGCCGCTCGCCACCAGCCAGGCGATGGCGGGCACGAGCTTGGGCGAGTACTGATAGTCGGGGTGGAGCATCACGATCACGTCCCCGCCGGAGGCGAGGGCCGCGGTGTAGCAGGTCTTCTGATTGCCGCCGTAGCCGCGATTCTTCGGATGCCTGATGGTGGTGAGCCCGAGTTCGAGGGAAAGGGCTTCCGTCTCGTCCTGGCTCGCGTCGTCAACGAGGATGAACTCATCCACGCAGTCCTTCGGGACAGCCTCGATCGTCGCACGAAGCGTTTTCGCCGCGTTGTAGGCGGGAAGCACCACGACGATCTTCTTTCCGATCAGCACGGCGGGAAACTATACGTTGGCTACGCTACGGCCTGACCTCCCGGTCGAAGGCGATCCGCGTTCCGTCCTGCTGCTCGACGGTCAGGCTCATCACGCCCGCGGACTCCGCTCTGTTGCAGCCTTAGACGCGCCGGCCCTCCGGATGGCCGAAGGTCGCTTCCGGTTCTATGCTCGCGCCTGCATCCCGGGACTCGGATCTCGCCCGGACCACAGGAGGGATGGAATCCGTGAAGATCACCGACGCGCGCGTCATCGTCTGTTCGCCCGGCCGCAACTTCGTGACCCTGAAGATCACCACCGAGGACGGCATCTACGGCCTCGGGGACGCGACCCTCAACGGGCGCGAGCTCGCGGTGGTGAGCTACCTTCGGGATCACGTTATCCCTCTGCTCATCGGCCGCGACGCGAGACGAATCGAGGACCTCTGGCAATACCTCTACAAGGGCGCCTACTGGCGTCGCGGCCCCATCACCATGACCGCGATCTCCGCGGTGGATGTGGCGCTGTGGGACATCCTGGGCAAGGCCGCGAACATGCCGGTCTACCGCCTGCTCGGGGGCGCCTCCCGCGAGGGAGTGCTCGTCTACGGCCATGCCAACGGAACCACCATCGACGAAACGTCCGATGCGGTCGCCGACTACATCCGTCTCGGCTATCGAGCGGTCCGCGCCCAATCCGGGGTTCCCGGCCTCACGTCCACCTACGGTGTCGGGCGGGGAACCATGTACTACGAGCCCGCGCAGAAGGGCATGCCTGAAGAGGCGACCTGGAGCACCGAGCGCTATCTCAACACCGTGCCCCCGCTCTTCGCCCGGCTGCGCGCGACCTTCGGTCCCGACCTGCACCTCCTTCACGACACTCACCACCGCCTCACTCCCATCGAGGCCGCGCGTCTGGGCAAGGACCTCGAGCCCTACCGGCTCTTCTGGCTCGAGGACGTGGTGCCCGCCGAACTGCAGGAGAGCTTCCGTCTCGTCCGGAAGCACACCACCACCCCGCTCGCGGTGGGTGAGGTCTTCAACAGCATCCACGACTGCGAGCTCCTGATCCGCGAACAGCTCATCGACTACATCCGCTCCACCGTGGTTCACGCGGGCGGGATCACCCATCTGCGGAAGATCGCGAACTTCGCCGAGCTCTATCACGTTCGCACCGGCTGCCACGGCGCCACCGATCTCTCGCCCGTGTGCATGGCCGCGGCCCTCCACTTCGACCTCAGCGTGCACAACTTCGGAATCCAGGAATACATGCGGCACACCGACGAGACCGACCGGGTATTCCCCCACCACTACCGTTTCGAGGATGGGCTCATGCACCCCGGCGAGGCGCCGGGCCTCGGCGTCGACATCGACGAAATCCTCGCCGCGAAGTACCCTTATGACCGCGCCTACCTTCCCACGAACCGGAAGGAGGACGGCACCGTCCACAGTTGGTGAGTCCGCGAAATGAGTCGCTTCGTGTTTCCTGTGCTGCCTCACCGCCATAACCGCGCGCTCGGGCTCGCGTGCGCGGCGTGGCTTTTGAGCGGCTCTGCCGAAGGCGCAGGGTTCCCGAGTGACCCCGTGGCCCTGGTGAACACGTTCATCGGGACCAAGGACGACGGCAATACCTTCCCCGGAGCGTCCGCCCCTTTTGGCCTCATCCAGATCAGCCCTACCGGCTCCCACTATTCGGGCTGGCGCTACGACGACCCGGCCATCCGCGGGTTCGGACATTCGTTCATTTCCGGGGCGGGTTGCTGGGAGCAGGGCGGTCAGTTGTCGCTGCTGCCCGTCATCGGGCGCATCGGCAAGGGCGGTGACTTCGATACCGACCAGGCCGAAAGCTTCGACCACAAGAAGTACGCTTCGCCCTACGACCACGCGGGCGAGACCGGTGAAGCCGGTTACTACAAGGTCCATCTGACCGGTTACGGCGGGATCGATGCCGAGGCCACGGCGTTGACTCGCGCCGCCGCGGAGCGTTACACCTTCGCGACGGACCTCGAGGAAGCTCACCTGCTGGTCAACGCCGGTCAGGCCAACGAACGTCATTCGGTGGTCGGCAGCAGTATTCGGATCGTCGACGCTCATACCGTCGAAGGCAAGATAGTCACCAAAAGCTTTTGCGGCGGCCAGCAGTACGCCACCTGGTTTCGCCTCGAGTTCGACCGTCCATTCAAGGCCCAGGGCCTGTGGGACGAGAGTGGGGGGCATCCGGGATCATCGGGGCCAAGCATGCAGGGGGATGGTCGTCCGCACGGCGCCTGGCTCACTTTCGACCTGAAGGCCGGTCGGGCGGTGACCGCGATCAGTGCGATCTCCCACGTGGATGCGGAGGGCGCGCGCCTCAATCTTCGCGCCGATGGCATGCGCGACGGCAAGGGGTTGAGTTTTGATGCCATGCGCCGGCTGTCGCAAGACGCCTGGCGCCGCGAGTTGCGCAGTGTCCGCATCCAGGGCGGCACTAACGATGATCACGCGGTGTTCTATACCGCGCTCTATCACACCCTGTTGCAGCCCCTGACCGGCAGCGACGCCGATGGCCGCTATCGCGGCTACGACGAGGCGATCCATAGCGCCGCGGGTTGGACGTACTACGAGTACTTCTCGCTCTGGGACACCTACCGTGCCCAGAACCAGTGGCTGGCCATGTCGCGGCCCGAACGAGCCCGCGATATCGCGACCTCGTTGCTGAGGATTCATGAACAGGGCGGCTGGCTGCCGCGCTGGGGTTACGCGAATTTCGAAACCAATGTCATGACCGGCGATCCGGTCACCCCCTTCCTGGTCGATCTCTGGCGCTTTGGCGCTCTGCGCGGCCAGGAGAGGCAGGCCTTCGCAGCCCTCCGGCAGAATGCCTTTGGCGTGCCGCCTTCGGGGTCGCGCCACCAGGGTCGGGCGGGCAATGACTCCTACCTCGCCCGGGGCTTTGTGCAATACGACCGTGCGTTCCCAGCCAAGGGCATGGACGTCGATCCGCATCACGGCGGCTCGGCCACTCTCGAATACGCTCTCGCCGACTGTGCCCTGGCCCGGATGGCCGAGGCTCTTGGAGAAGGCGACGACGCCAGAGTGTTGACCGACCGGGGAGGCAACTGGCGGAAGGTGTGGGATGCGAAGGCGACCGACCCGGAACTGCCGTTTCAGGGCTTCCCGCGCCCGAGACTGGAGGGCGGCGATTGGTACCGCGGGGCTGACCTGTACAGCCCGCGCTCGAACCACGGGTTCCACGAAGGCACGGCCTGGCAATACCAATGGCTGGTTCAACAGGACATTCCCGGGCTGATGGCGGCCATGGGCGGCCGCGAACAAACCGCGAGCCGACTGGACGCATTCTTCGCCTACGACGCCCTGGTCAAGGACCCGCTGAACGCGGCCCGCAAGGAGTGGGTGGTGGGCCCTTACAGTTACTACAACCAGTATCGCTACAACCCGAACAACGAGCCGGACCTGCATGCGCCCTGGATGTATACCCTGATCGGGCAGCCCTGGAAGACCGCGACGGTGGTGCGCGCGGCACAGGCGCTGTTCACCAATGCCCCGGGCGGCGTCACCGGAAACGACGATCTGGGTACGATGTCGGCGTGGTATCTGTTCTCGGCGGTTGGACTTTATCCAGCCGTGCCCGGCACGGGAGAGTTGCTGGTACACCCTCCGCGCTTTGAAGTGGTGGAAATGGATCTGGGCGGCGGCAAGTTGCTGCGAATGGAGGCGCCGGGCGCGAGGAGTGACGGCCTCCAGTACATAAAGCAGTTGGAGTTCGGCGGCAGGGACCGAGCCCAGGTCTGGCTGGACTGGGAGCAGGTCCGGAACGGGGGCACGCTTCGCTTCACCCTCAGCGACGAACCGGAGTTGCCCTGGGGCCGCCCCTTGTCCGCGTTGCCGGTTTCGCCTTGCCGCTCGCGGTAGGGTTCTCCGCCCGCCGCGTATCCAAAGCGATCCGGACCGCCGGTCGGGCGGTCCGCGGCGGTCGGGGGCGCACTCCAAGGCGTCCGCCCTCTCCTGGTTCGCGGGCGTAACATCCGGTCGAGGACCATGGCCGAACTCCGCCCCTACCCATTCGCGGCCCTCGTCCGGCGCGCGATGCGCGAGCTCGACGAGCGGAACTCGGTCTTCGACCTTCCCGTCGACAATGGCTTTTACGGCCGCGGGGATCGCGACCTCTCCATCCGCTTCCATCACCATCGGCCGTCGTCGCCCCTCGGGCCGGCGGCCGGCCCGCAGACCCAGATGGCCCAGAATCTGGTGCTCTCGTGGCTCGGCGGCTGCCGGGTCATGGAACTCAAGACCGTGCAGATCAAGGACGACCTGCAGATACCGCGGCCCTGCATCGACATGCAGACCGTGGGCTACAACGTCGAGTGGAGCCAGGAGCTGCGTCTGCCCGAAAGCCTCGATGAGTACGTCAAGGGCGCGATGCTCATCGAAATCCTCAAGGAGAGCGGCCGCTTCAAGCTCGCGCCCGGCTTCGAGCGCGTGATCTACGACATGAGCGTCGGTTACGACCTCAAAGGCATCCGCAGCGAGAAGATCCAGGCCTTCATCGCCGGTCTTCAGGACGCAAGCGCCATCGTCGATCGCCTGCGCGCCGAGATCCCCGCCGAGTATGCCCGGTATCGCGATCTTGACTTCAAGACGAAGCTCTCTGACACCCTGACTCTCTCCACCTTCCACGGGTGCCCGCCCGACGAGATCGAGAGGATCCTGGCCTTCCTTCTCGAACACCACCGCCTCCACTGCAACGTCAAGCTCAATCCCATGCTCCTTGGCCCCCAGCGCCTGCGCGAACTGCTGCACGGTGTGATGGACTATCGCGATATTCACGTCCCGGACAGCGCGTTCGAGCGCGATGCGAGCTGGGCTCAGATGGAGGGATTCGTGGGCCGGCTGGGCGAGAAGGCGAAGGAGCTCGGGCTCTCGTTCGGAGCGAAGTTCACGAACACGCTGATCGTGGAGAACCGCCGCGCGTTCTTCCCGGCGGTCGAGAAGGAAATGTACCTGTCCGGGCCGCCCCTGCATGTCCTGGCCCTGAACCTGGTGCAGGCGTTCCGCAAGGTGTTCGGCGCGCGGTTCCCCATCTCCTTCTCGGCGGGCGTCGATCGCGGCAACTTCGCCGACTGCGTGGCCTTGGGCCTCACCCCGGTGACCACGTGCAGCGATCTTCTCCAGCCGGGCGGCTACGCGCGGGCCTCTCGCTACTTCGAGCCCCTGCTCACGCGGATGAGCGAACTCGGCGCCCGCACCATTCCTGAATACGTGATCCGCGCGTTCGGGAAGGGCGCCGAAGGTCTCGCGGACCTCGCGGACCTCAACCACCAGACCCGGGTCCGGTGCGCGGCCGCGCTCATGAGCGGCGGGGACCTCACCGCCGCTGCGGGAGGCGAGGACATCGAACGATGGGCGGCGGCGACCGCGATCCACAACAGTGAGCACCACGTGCCCCGAGCCACTCTCGACCCGCGTTACGCGCAGGCGGCGAACCGCAAGCCGCCGCGCAAGCTGGGCAGCCACCTGTCCCTCTTCGATTGCGTCACCTGTTCGAAGTGCGTGCCGGTGTGCCCCAACGACGCCAACTTCACTTTCGTCCTTCCCGCGGTGGAGCAGCCCATCGTGAAGGTCCGCCGGGAGGGCGACACCTGGGTGGCCCGCACCGAGGGGACATTGAAGGTCTCGAAGAAACTCCAGTACGCGAACTTCGCCGACTTCTGCAACGAGTGCGGCAACTGCGATGTGTTCTGCCCTGAAGATGGCGGGCCGTACCAGATCAAGCCGCGCTTCTTCGGGACGGCCGCAGACTGGCGCCACTTCGCCGGGCACGATGGCTTCGCCATGGAGTTTCCGGGCCCGGGACGAAGGCGGCTGCTCGGGCGCATCGACGGCCGCGACCTGAGCCTCGAGGCATCGGGCGACCTTGTTCACTTCCGCGGTCCAGGCTTCGACGTCACTCTGGCGCCGGACGATCCGATCGGGACGCTGTCCGGGGTGGCGGAGGGTGAGATCGATCTCACCCACCTGCGCATCCTCCTGTGGATCCGGGCCGCGGTGTTCGACAGCGCCTCCGTGAACTACCTGAATTCCCAAAATCCCAAGGAGGCGTCGGCATGACTCCCACACCCCTGCGCATCAACGGCGATCGCCTGATGCGACGTCTGATGAGACTCGCCGAGGTGGGCGCCATCGACGGCGGCGGGGTGTGCCGCCTCGCGCTCACGGATGAAGACCGCGCCGGCCGCGATCTCGTGGTCGGATGGATGCGCGAACTCGGCCTCGCCGTCACCATCGACCGAATCGGCAACGTGGTCGGCACCCGCGCCGGGACCGCGAACCTGAAGCCCGTGGTCATCGGTTCGCACATCGACACCGTGCGGACCGGAGGCAAGTACGACGGCAACCTCGGGGTGCTGGGCGGTCTCGAGGTCATCGAGACGCTGAACGACGCGAAGGTGGTCACCGGACATCCCATCGCGGTGGCGTTCTTCACCAACGAGGAAGGCTCGCGCTTCGCGCCGGACATGATGGGCAGCGCGGTGCATCAGGGCGCCTTGCCGCTCGAGACGGCGCTTGCGACCAAAGGCATCGACGGGCCTACGGTCGGCGACGAACTGAACCGCATCGGGTATGCGGGCGACACCGCGGTGGGCACGATGCGCGCGGCCGCGTACTTCGAACTGCATATCGAACAAGGGCCCGTGCTCGAACGCGAGGGCCTCGAGATCGGCGCGGTCACGGGCGTGCAGGGCATCTCGTGGACCGAGGTGACGCTGCGCGGGGTGTCGAACCACGCGGGCACGACGCCCATGTCGATGCGCTCGGACGCGGGGTACGTCGCCGCCGAGATCACCTGCTTCATGCGGCGCCTGGCCCGCGAATACGGCCCCCCTCAGGTCGCGACGGTCGGACACCTGACCGTGGCCCCGAACCTCGTCAACGTGATCCCCAACCAGGTGGTGATGACGCTCGACCTGCGAAACACCGACGAAGCGATATTGCAGCGAGCCGAGCGGGCGACGTTCGAGTTCGTGGAGAAGACCAGCAAGGCCGAAGGCGTTTCGATGACGCGGCGGACACTGGCGCGTTTCGAGCCCGTGGATTTCGCGCCCGAGATGATCGATCGGGTCGAACAGACCGCGGAGGCCCAGGGCTTGAGCGTGCGACGCATGCCTTCGGGGGCCGGCCACGACGCCCAGATGTTCGCGCCCCACTGCCCCACCGGAATGATCTTCGTCCCGAGCAAGGGCGGGATCAGCCACAACGTCCGTGAGTTCACCGAAGCCAGTCAGATCATCGCGGGGGCCAACGTCCTGCTCGAAATCGTCCAGCAGGTCGCCCGGGTGGACTAAGCCGGGCGGTCAGAGAAGCCACGTTGTCGCGTAGGTCACCGACAAGAACGCGAGAAGGTCGCGGGTCAGGCGTCAATCGCCATGGCCGCGGTAGATCGCGGGCCGGCGATCGCGCGGAAGGTTCCAGCCCGAGGGGTCGGATCCGCGGAGAAGGTCGAGATCGAGGTCGGCAATGACGAGGTTGGGAGTGGGCGGGGCAAGGTTCGCCACGACACCGTTCGGGCCCGAGAAGTAGCTCGCCCCGAAGTACTCCTGGGTCCACGGCGGCTCGACCCCGCGCCGGTTCGATCCGCCGATGTAGAGATTGTGGCGCGCCGCATCGACCGGAAACTCGAGATCCCACATGCGCCGCGACTTCTCGCCGAAGGTCACCGCGGGTGACAGCACCAGTTCGGCGCCGTTCTCGGCCAGCGCGCCCATCACGCCTTCGAAATGCCGGTCGTAGCAGATGGCGACGCCGAGTCGCACCAGGCGCGTTTCGAAGACCGGGAAGAAGGGATTGCGAGAAATGTTGCGCGGCCAGGTCCCGAGATCGCCGTCACTCCGGTCGTAATAGAAGGTCTCGCAGAAAGCACCCTGCTCATTCTCGCCCACCGGGATGTGGGTCTTGCGGTACCGGCCGAGGATCTCGCCCGTCTCGTCGATGACCACCGCGGTGTTGAACCGTCGGCCCGAACGTGGATCGTGCTCGAAGATCGGCGCCACCAGAGTGAGGCCGGTGTCGCGCGCGGCCTGCCGCAGGGTCGACACCGTCGGTCCGGTCAGAGCGTCTTCGGCGAGGCCGAGCCACAACGGATCGCGGCCGAGGGCGAAGTAGGGGCCGGTGAAGAGCTCGCCCATCCCGAGGATCTGCGCGCCCGCACCTGCGGCCGCGCGGGCCAGGTCCAGGTGATGAGCCACGTTCGCGGCGCGGATCGCGTCGAGGTCATGGGCGAGGGCCGGGAGATCCCCCACCGTCGAGGGCATGCCGGAATAGGCATTGCAGGTCTCGCTCATGGCCACGCGGATGGTTCGGGTCATCGATCGACTCCGGTGAAGAGTACCGCGACCCGGTCGTGGTGATCGAGCAGCCCCGCCTGGGCCAGGGTCATCGCACCCGCAAGGCCCGCAGTGCCGGTGGCGCTCGCCTGGATGAAGGCGGCACGACCCTCGCCATACGCTTCGAGGACACTGGCTTCGGAAGTCACCACCGGCCAGCCGCCGCTGGTGAGCATGCCAGAAACCACGGCCAGCCAGTCGTAGGCCTCGTCATCGACGATTCCGGAGGCGGCGCTCTTCGGCTCGGTCTCCCAGGGCCACATGAACCGGGCCCGGTCGCGGGCCGCCGAAAAAATCGCGCGATCGATGGCCAGAGGCTCCAGGTGAGCGGAAAGCCAGCGCGCGGCCGCGGCATCCGCGCGGGTCGCCTCGACATCGGCCGATAGGTCCACGCCGGGAAGCGCCTTCCCTCCGGCATCGATCACGAGGGCTCGCGCGACCCGACGCCACGCGCGGATCAGCGGAAAACCTCCGGCGGTCTGAACCGCGTGGATCGCCGGCACTCGCGAGAGCGCGCCAAGAGCGCGCGCCCAGGTCAGGCCCTGGATCACGGAACTGGCCAGGGCGCCCCCGCCCGCCTGGATCATCAATCGGTCGACCGGCGCACCCGCACTCTGCTCAGCCAGTTCGTAGGCCAGAGTCATCCCGCCGTCAATGGTCAGTCCGTTGTCGCTGCCCTGGACCGAGAAGGGCAGGGCACCCGCCTTGACCGCCTCGCGGAATCGATGGTGGCATGGATCGCCGGGGGGATCCGCGGCGCGACGCTCACAGGTCTCGATCGACGCCTCAAGCGCAGTCAGCCGCGCGATCACGGAGGCCTCGGCCCAGACCGGCACGAAGACCCGGAGCGGACGCCGGGCCGCGCGAGCGACCACAGCCGCGGCCAGGGCCGCGTTGCCGCAGCTCGCGATGGCGAGCGGACGCGCCGCTTCGGCCGCGCCGATCAGGCCGGTGCGTTCCGCGGTTGCGAGGTAGACGGCGAGGCCAAAGAGGTGACGGGCCTTGTGCGATCCGCCGACGGCGACCGTCTCATCCTTGATCCACAGCCCGCCATCCGCGAGGCCGAGGAGCCTCGCCAGTTTCGGGGAGGCGCCATGGGGCGTGAGCGCGAAACCATGGCCATCGACCTCGGACACCGCTCGATCCAGGTCCCGCACCAGAGCGACGTAGTCGGGGTCCGAAAGGCCGCGAGATCGCGCCATCTCCCACGCGTACGAAAGGGCGCGATAGCGAACGAAAGGATTGGGATCGCCGTCCTTTTCGACCGCGATGGACGGCGGCGCGGGCCGACCCAGCACGTGATCGCGACCATCACCGTCCGCGTTCGGGCAGCGAAACGGCAAGGCGCCCGCCGCCACGGTGCCGCAGCCGGTGCATACCAGGCGCGGCGCGCTGGTCACGATCCGAGAGTGACGCCCGTCTCGGCGTTGAACGCGCGGATCATCTCGTCCCACACCGGGATGGCGGGCCGAAGGTCGCGCCAGAACGACTGACTGCGCCGGCGTTCGAAGTCCGCGAGCGACACCCCCTGCTGCTCGACCCAGGTGAAGTAACCGAGATTGAAGATACGGTCGCGATCCAGCGGAAGCAGGTGGAGGGTGTGCTCGATACCGGCGCCCAGCAGATGCTGGTCGAGCGAGCGCTCGGCGGCCTCCCGATCGAAGACTCCGTCGAACCGCTTCGCCACCGCCTTGTCCACCTCGGTGGCATACAGCTCCGCGCCGTCGGTGGCCACGGTGACGATGGCGTCGTCCTTGCCGAGACCGAGGCGCTTGCTGGTCTTGATGGCGGCGATCACGTTGCCGATGCTCGAGAAACCGAAGTGCGGGAGGGCGGCGATGACCTCGGCGGAAACCCCGCGCGCGAAGAGCGCCGACCGGCCGGCCGCGGTGTTGAACACCACATTGAGCTCGTCGGTGGCCCGGTCCGAGACCGCCACCGCCACATCGGTGTTGATCACATTGTGGATGAAGGGAATGTGCTTGTCGCCGATGCCCTGGATGTTGTGCTCGCCGAATCCGTTGTAGAGCATGGTCGGGCATTCGAGGGCCTCGGCCGCGACGATCTGCGCGCCGTGCTGATCCTTGAGGTAGTCGCCCGCGCCGATGGTGCCGGCGGAACCCGTGGCGGAGACGAATGCGGCGAGGCGAAGGGTGGGGCTTTTGGCGCGGGCCGCGATGAACGCCCGCTCCAGCGCCGGGCCGGTGACCTGGAGGTGGATCAGATGATTCGCGAATTCGGAGAATTGATTGAAGATCACGTTGCCGGGATCCGCGTCGAGCTCCGCGCACTTGTCGTAGATCTCCTTGACGTTGCTCTCGGTGCCCACGGTGCGGATGATGTCACCCGGGTCTTCCACCCACTTCTCCAGCCAGCGGAACCGCTCTTCGCTCATGCCCTCGGGCAGAACCGCGACG
>JANMVV010000380.1:0-1535 GCA_031392925.1 Vicinamibacteria bacterium | reverse complement strand
AGGACCTGCGCGGTGATCCGGGCCTCGAAGTCGTCCGCGGGCTCGGGGACGTCGTCCTGGCCCACCGCCTCGAGAACACGGGTCAGGGCCTGGAAGCGGCCCATGCACTCGGCACACACGGCCAGATGGCCATCGAGGCCGGCCACTTCGAGCGGCTCGCGATAATAGAGGAGGACGAGCTGGTCGTCGGTGAGGTGAGGGGTCGGATGAGAGGTCGAGTTCATGAGGCTTGCACCAGGGGTTCAAGGTCTTGACGAACCTTGCGTACGGCTCGGAAAACGCTTTGCTTGGTTGCGGCCAGGGAGATACCGAGGGTCGTGCCGATGTGCTCGAGGGTGTGCCCCTCGAAATGGCGGAGCACGAAGGCGGTGCGCTCGGTGGCGCTCATCCTCTCCATGCTTTCGTTGACGCGGCGGCGGATGTCGGAGGCGTGGGCGTTCTGATCGGGCCCGGGAGTGGTGGAGAGGAGGCTCGACGTGATGGCGCCGGCCTCGGAGTCAGTCTCGGGAAGGTCGTCCTCGGCGCGGCGCACGCGTTTGCGAAGGAGATCGTAAGCGCAGTTCGTGGTGATTCGGTGGAGCCAGGTCGACAGCTCGGACCGGTTCTCGAACTTGTCGAGACCGCGGTAGGCCTTGAGGAGGGCTTCCTGCACTACGTCTTCGGCGTCCTGTTCGTTTCGGGTCATTCGATATGCCAGCCGGTGAAGTGAACGGGCGTGGCTCATCACAAGGGCTCTGAACCCTTCGTCGTCGGCAACCCCCGCTTCAGGGGGCGTTTGCCCGAGTCCGCTCATTCGTATCGTTTGACGCCGCCTCGGGCGCGAGGTTAGCAAGGCCATGGAAAGTCAAGGAATGCCAGCGACTTGCGAGTGCCCGAGGCGGCGTCATGGCGAGGCCCCATCTGGGTCTATGACGGGCGCGCGAAGCCCGGCCTTGGGCCGCGAAGCAATCCCCTCCCACCCCTACCAAGCTGAGATCCGTAACAGTACTGCGTTGGACCAAGTCCCACTCGCATATCCTCCCCTCATGACGAAACAATTGCGTAGCGGGGTAGGAGGGGCTCTGGCGGCCATCATCTTTGTTTGTTCCGCAGCGCAGGCTCAGCCCGCCGCTCCGGCCCAGGCGCTCTACGACCAGATCGACCGGATCTTCCAGAACAAGGAGTACGACGCTCCGCGGTTTGGGCCGGCGCGCTGGCTCCCCGGCGGCACCGCCTACGCCATCATGGAGCCGGTGGCGGCGCCGGGGAAGGGGCGCGAGATCGTGCGTTACGCCGCGGCCACCGGAACGCGATCGATTCTCGTCGCGGCCGCGCTTCTGACCCCGCCGGGAGCGGAGGCGCCGCTCGACGTCAGCGACTACTCCTGGTCGTCCGACGGGGCGCGACTGCTGGTTTTCACTAACACAAGGAAAGTCTGGCGCGACAACACGCGCGGCGACTACTGGGTGCTGACCCTGCGGGGCGGTGGCCTGCGCAAACTCGGCGGCGATGCGCCCGAGGCTTCGCTGATGTTCGCGAAGTTCTCGCCCGACGGA
>JANMVV010000363.1:0-16678 GCA_031392925.1 Vicinamibacteria bacterium | reverse complement strand
GGAGAACTGGGTGGCGTGGAAGAGGTTGAAGCAGCAGTTGTCGCAGATGGCCTGCGAGTCGAACTGGCGCGCCCAGCGGTCCATCTGGACCTTGGTGACCTTCTCCGGCTCGTCGATGAGGGAGGCGAGAAGGCGCGCGTCATACAGGCCGGTGCCCCACAGCTCCTGGGCGAGACGATGGTCGCGGCCGATGTCGCCCACAATCTTCTTCATCTTGACGGGCGGCACGCCATACGAAGCGCGGGGCTTGACCCCCAGTTTTTCGAGCGCAAGGGCATGCTTGGGATCACCCTCCTGGCGCAGTCGCTTTAGAACTTCCTCAAGTGTCACGTCTTTCCTCCGAAAGTCTTTCTGTCCGCTTTGAACCGGTTGAAGCCCGGGCCTTCCCGCCAACAGTTCCATCCCGCCCGTAAGCTCAGACATCGATCTCCCTGTTGCCGCACACAGTTCAGCGGCCGTTTAGCAAGAGTCCGCAGCCACTGGTGATGTCTGCGCACAACCCTTCCCAATCGGCGAGAACGGCTTCGAGGACCGGCCTTTCAGGCTGTCGTCTGGGGCATTCGCGAGAATGCCGAGCGTTTCCGACAGGCTCAAAGGGGCTTTTCCTCAATCTTCCGATCGAGCTCGATAAAAGGGTCTGCCTATTCTAACCGGGAGCCGGCCTTAGAGGGTGGTCTTACCCGTTTCGGGCGGAAAAGACCTGGTTGGAGGGCATGGACGTGCGTGAAGGCGGCTTCAGGGCTCGCCGAGAAGGACGGACGAAGCCCATAGAGCCGGACTCTCGGAGAGTCTGGTCGGGCCAAATGGCGTCGGGACCACGACTTTGCCTTCGCGCAACGCCCGAATCAAGTCGAGCTGAGAGGCGCGCAAGGCCGAGGCCTTGCTTCCGCCCGCCTGCCAGTGCGCATAGAAGCGCCGCATCAGGAACCGCGCCGGCTCGTCGGCGAGATCCCAGAGGGTCGCAAGCACCGAAGGCGCCCCCGCATAAAAGAAACCCCGGGTGAGGCCGATGATGGCAGGTCGTAGAGCTGGCGCCCCTCGTGGCCGAGCGGAAATCGCCACGCTTGCGCAACGGGAGCAGGCAAACCGGGCTTCGAGAATCAGACTCAGGGGGTGGGCGGCCGACGCACCTGAATGCTCGGCCACGCCACCACATATCCACCGCGCCGCGAGTTTTCAGGATTGAACAGATCCACTCGGCCTATCACGCTGTGAGGGTAGTCGTCGACCGGCGCCCACGCGCTGCCTGCTTTCTGTTGCAGCGTTACATTTCGAGGTACCTCCACTGGGACAAGCGCCTGCCGAATCCACTGGACCACGGAAGGTACTGGCTGAATCAGGTTCAAGGAGAGGTCTCCGATGCTGCTCCGGTACAACGAACCGGGCGGGGCATTTAGACCGCTCTGGGTCTCCATTGGCCTGAGAATCAAGGCGCCCCCGCTGGCGCTGTTCATCTCGACGGCCTCACCCTCGAGAAGAATTCTGGGCCTCGTTGCAGGCAGTACGGGTTGCACTGTGTCGGCGAGAGTCGTGACGCTGAGGTTCTGGGGCTGGACGGTCAGCGATCGAATGCGCCCCGACGTATCACGGTCCCAGGTCGCGGGAATCGCGCCCAGGAGCGTCACCTGGAAATGGACCTGATCCTTCTTGTCTCTCGCGACCACGGTCACGTCCCTTTGGGTCGGATGTCCGGTGGCCATGTCGGCGAGCCAGCCCGGATCCACCGTGGCGTTGATGTCCAGGAGAAGAGTGACGGGGTCGGGCCGCGGGTCTTCGCTATTGCCCGCCTCTTCGTCATGCCTCCATGTGATGCCTATCCGCGACAGTTCCAATACGCGTCCCGTGACCGCACCCGATAGAGACGTGCTCCCGACGCTCACGGTTTCCGCGGGCGGCAGCCAGAATGCCGAGCTACCCGAAAGGGGCTGCATGGTTGCAGGTTGCACTTCGATGCTGGGCCAGCCCACGACATACCCGTTGCGCAAGGACAGCTCGGGGTCGAAGAAATCGATCCGCTCGATCCGATTGCCTTGGTAACTGTTCATTGCGACCCAGGGGGCGGACGCGCCGGCACGTCGTTGCAAGGTGAAATCCCGGCTCGCGCCAAGATTCCCGAGAGCTTCCTGAATCCACTGAACCACCGCAGGTCTTGGCTTGAGCAGGTTGAGGGAGAGGAGGGAAACCTGGGTGTCAAACATCAGCGGGGCATTCGGGTCGATGCCGTTCACTCCTTCACGCTGGCTCAGGAGGACGGCGCCTCCGGCCGCACTTGCCATCTCAATCGTCTCCGCCCCCAGAAGCGCGCGTGGCCGGGCGCCGGCCAGTACCGGCGCCGCCGCTTCCGCGAGCGCTTGGACCGTGATTTGCTGGGGCATCACCGTCAATGAGACGACGTGGCCCGCAGCGTCCCGATCCCAGGACGCTGGATATACGCCTTTCAGCGTGACCTGAAAATTGACCTGACTGGCGCTGTCGCGAGCGGTGATGGTGATGTCGCGACGCGTGGCCTGGCCCACCGCCAGAGTGGCGAGCCAGGCCTCATCGACACTCGCTCCCGGTCCCAGACCCATGGTGACCGGCTCGGCTGACCAACGGTCGTTGGCCACCGGGTGAGGGCCGCCCGAGATATCAGAGCCATGCACACGCTTCATTCGGATCCGTGACAACGCGGTTACGCTGCCCACAACTCCGGTCGATGCGGTCACACCCTGGGTGGCCAGTGCCATCCTCGGCGGGATCGACTGGACAGAACCGCCAGTCACGGAATGCATGTCCGTAGGTTGACCCTCAACGCTAGGCCAGGCCACGACGTAGCCGTCGCGGATCGATGTTCCGGGGTCAAACAACGCCACCCGCGTGATGCGTGTCGCGGCATACTCGGCGACGGGCAACCACGATGCTCCTGCGCTCGGCTGACTCTGCAAAATCAGATCATGGGACGAACCCACGGTGGGCAACGTCGCCTCCTGAATCCATTGCACGATCGCGGGGACCGGCCGAACCAGAGTCAACACGAGGGGGGAGACGCTGTTCGTGAACCGAGGTGGCGGTGGGTCGTCAAGCCCGACCGTGGCCGATACCTCTGTAAGCAGGAGTTTGCCGCCGCTGGCGCCTCCGATCTCGATGACTTCTCCTTGCAACAGTGCCCTCGCCCGACTCCCGGCTGGGGGAGCCGGCGCCACGCTGTCCCTCAACGTGTCCACCCTGATCCCCGATGGTTGAACGGTCAACGAGACCACGTGCCCGCTGGTGTCGCGATCCCAACCAGCGGGGATCGCATCCTTCAACGTCACCTGGAAGTGAGTTTGGTTCGCCAGGTCACGGGCGGTCACGGTGACATCGCGCTTTGTCGGGCGGAGACTGGACATATCCTGCAACCACGCCTCGTCCACTGTCGCATCGAGACTCAGCCTCATCGTCACCGCCTCGAAAATCCGCCCAGAGGCAGGGTTGGCCGGCGCTTCTTGCGTCCACGCGATCCGCGAGAGGCCCATGATCGCGCCTGACACTCCCCCCGAAGCCGTCACTCTCAGCACCGGTGCGGTAGGCGCGGCTGGAGTCAGCTCGACGGAATGGGGGGGCAGGGGCGTCACCGTCACCGTGACCATCGCGGTGGCGAGAGCGCCCGCCCCGGCCATGACCGAATACGTGAAAGTGTCGACTCCGTAAAAGTCCGGCGCCGCCGCGTAGATCGCCGTGGTGCTCGATCCGACCGACACCGTGCCGTGCGCGCCCTGGGTCACGCCCGCCACCGAGGGCGTGGGCCCATCCACATCGAAGTCATTAGCGATCACGTTTATGGTCACCGGCGTCATGCCGCGCGCGACCGCGAC
This sequence comes from Vicinamibacteria bacterium, assembly GCA_031392925.1. Classification (GTDB taxonomy): domain Bacteria; phylum Acidobacteriota; class Vicinamibacteria; order Fen-336; family JAGNNV01; genus JAGNNV01. The sequence goes on along the minus strand of JANMVV010000363.1, from coordinate 12,845 downwards.
ATCGTTCACCAGGTGCGGTGGATCGTTGACGGGCGCGACGGTGACGGTGACGAGCCCCTGATCGGTCCCGCCATGGCCGTCCGCGATCGTGTATCGGAAGCGGTCGGTACCGTTCCAGTCCTGGCCGGGAACGTATCGCACGGCGCCCGGCCTGATCGTCACCAGTCCGTGCGCTCCCTGAGTCACGGACAAGATCGAAAGGACGTCGCCGTCGACGTCGGCATCGTTCGCCAGAACGGCGATATCGATGCCCGTGTCCTCGACCGTTGTCGCGACATCATTGTTCGCCACCGGCCGATCGTTCACGTCGGTGACCGTGACCAGCACGCTGGCCGTCGCGGTACCGCCGTGGCCGTCCGTGATCGTATACGTGAAGAGGTCGGTTCCGTGGAAGTTTGCGTCCGGAATGTAGTTCGTCGAACCCGGCCCGTTGATCGAGACCGTCCCGTGCGTCGCGGGCGTGACGCTCAGGACAGAGAGGACGTCCCCGTCCGGGTCGGAGTCGTTGATCAAGACGTTGATCGCCCTCGCCGTGTCCTCCGCGGTTCGCCGCCTGTCGTCCCGCGCCGTAGGGGGCCGATTTGAATTCACGACGGTCACGGTGAACGTCCCGGCGCCTGTGTTGAGCGCGCGGTCCGTGGCCGTGCACTGGACAACGGTCGTGCCCGTGGCGAACGGGCTGCCGCTCGCGGGCGCGCACACGACGGGAACGGCCCCGTCGACGATGTCGGAGGCGGTTGCCGCGAAGGTCACGGTGATCGAGCCGGGTCCTTGAGAGGTCCTGGTCAGGTTCCCCGGCAGGTTGAGGGTCGGTGGCGTTGTATCGCGAACCGTGACCATGGTAGTCGCGGTCGTGGTGTTCCCGCGGCGGTCAGCGGAGGTGCACGACACGCTGGTCACTCCGACCGAGAACGTCGAGCCGGACGCAGGCACGCACGCGACGGGCCTCGCACCATCCACGAGATCGATGGCAGCCGGGGGGAAGGTCACCGCGGCGCCCGAAGGCCCGATCGCCTCAACGGTCTGCGGCGAGAGGGTGAGCGCGGGCGGAGTGGTATCGCGCACCGTCACCGTGAAGGCCGCCGTCGCGGTGTTGCCGGCGGCGTCGGTCGATGCGCAGTCGACTCTGGTCTCGGCCACGGCGAAGATCGAGCCGGAAGCGGGCAGACACGTGACCGGGGGGTCCGGGTGATTGAATGGATCGGCCGCAGTCGCGGTGAAGCTCACGGACGCGCCCGAGGGCGCCAGGGCCTCGACCGTGATGTCGGCGGGAACGGTGATCGCGGGGGGCGTAAGGTCGCGAACTGTCACGGTGACGGTAGCAGTCGAGGAGCCGCCCGCGCTGTTCACGACTGTGTAGGTAAACGTGTCCACCCCCGTGAAGCCCGCCACCGGCGCGTAGGTGAGTGCGCGGGAGCGGTTATCGAACGTCGCCGCGCCGTGGATTGGTTGCGAGACTGCGGAAAACGCAAGACCGGGGGACCCACACGCCGTCGGGCTGATGTCGTTGTCGGCGGCGAGGATATCGATCGGCGTGCTTTCAAGGGTCGTGGCCGAGTCTGGATTGGCCACCGGGTTGCAAACGGCCTCCACGGTCACCGTTACCGTCGCGGTTGAGGTAGCGCCGTCCCCGTTCCTGATGGTGTACGTGAAGGTGTCGGAGCCGTTGAAGCCGGGTGCGGGCGAGTAGGTCAGGGTTCCAAGTTTGCTGTCAAAGACGACGGCGCCGTGCCCGGGAGTGGAAACAGAGTGAAGCTCGAAAGGCGCGAAGCCGCAGGCCGACGGGCTGATGTCGTTGTCGAGCACGGGGATCTGTATGGCCACGCCCTCTGCCGTGCGCGCGGTGTCGTTCAGGGCGAGCGGGTTGCACGGCGTGTTCAGCACCGTCCAGGTCAGACCGAGGGAGGAGGTCAGCGAACCGTCGCTCGCGCCAAGCGTGACCGTGTAGGCGCCGGCGGACTGATAAGAGAGATGACCGGTGATCGACCCGGTAGCGGGATCGATTGCGAGGCCGGGAGGCAGGCCGAGGGCGGTGAAAGTGATGGCGTCCCCATCCGAGTCGCCCGCTGTGACCTGGGCTGACACGGTATCGTTCTCGGAGTTCAACTGGTCACCAGGATTCACGATCGCCGGGGCGTGGTTTGGGGGCGGACATGACGGCGCGGAGCCGTCATACATGCCGCGCACTTCGGCGTCGCTCAGGGCCCGGTTGTGCAGGGTCACCTCATCGATGAGGCCGTCGAAGAGCTGTGACGGGTAGATCTGCCCGCGGTACCAGCGGGTTCCAATACCGACCGGCGTCTCGCTGTCGTAGTTCAGTGACCCTGGGGCCGCGGTTTCGGCCACCTTCTGGCCGTTGAGGTAGAGCCGGGTGGTGGCGCCGTCGAACGTCGCCGCGAGCTGATACCACTGCTGCGGATGGACCGGGGTGGGCGCAGTGATGTTGACGCTGTAGCCATGCGTGTACAGGGTGGGATAGCCGGGATTGCCACGGAAGCCGAGCCAGAGGCTTTCTCCCACCGAGAGGACCACGTTCCAGCCTCCGCTGTGAAACGATCCGGGGCGGACCCAGGCGCTCACCGTGAAATGCTCCGGCTTCAGTTCCGGCGCAATGGGAACAGTGAGTGATCCACCGCTTCCATCGAAGCTGAACGCCTGCCCGACCTTTCCAAGTGCAAAGCCCGTAGTTCCTTGAAGGTCGCCCGTGTGCCCCCCGATGTCGTCCACTGCATCGCCGTTGCCGCGCCACCGGCTCACCAGGCCGGCCGGCGCGACGAAACAGGCATCCGGCGCAACCACCGTCGAAGTCGACGCGATGTTGTTCGAAGGGTTCAGGTCACCCGCCACGAAGATCTGGCCCTGGTCAACCACGGTTTGGGGCGCGTTTGGCGCGAGAGCCCGGATCGCGAAAAACGCGGAGCCTCCAACGGGAAGCGACTCCAAAGTAAAGGTCTGCTGATCAACGCTTGTGCTCGCAGGCGCGGGCGCCGCGTCGACGAAAGTCACGCCGGGAGGAAGCGTGTTCGTGAGTGTGAGGTCCGTGGCGTCCAGGGTGCCTGCGTTCGTTGCTTTCAAGACGTAGGTGATCACGCCGCCCACGGCGGCCGGGCTGGGCGCGCTGCTCACGCTCACGGCCACATCAAGACCCTGAGTCACCGTCGCCGCGCCGCATTCCGAGAGCAGAGGCGCGGCGGCAATACTCAGCAGTTCGGCCTCGCTGAGAACTCGGTTGTGAATGGCGAACTCGTCGATGACGCCGTTGAAGAAGCCCGAGAGCTGGGAACTGAACACCTCGTTCGCTCCGATGGTCAAAGGTGTTGTGGCCCCGTTGCTGTTGGAGATCGGACCGAGCGTGAAGGGGGCGCTTCCGTCGATCGCGCCGTCGACGTAGAAGCGCGCCTGCGCCGCGCCGCGATCCAGCACGAGCGCTACGTGGTGGAATGCGCCGTCATTGACGGCCCGCGCGCCTGCGAATGCGAGAGTGCCGCCGTCGGCGTCTCGGAGTGACACATTGAGCTGGCCATCGACCAGATATAGAAACAGAAACGTGTTGCCGCAGCCATAGAACATGCATTCGTATCGCGCCGCGATCATTCCGGTCGCTGCGGTGGTCCGGATCCAGGCCTGAAGCGTCATCGAGCCATTCACGGGGTAGTACACGTTGTCGTTCGCTTCCGGGTAGACGCCGACCGCCGCGTCGATGCCGTTGAAGCGAAACCCCTGGCCGACACGCCCAGCTTCAAAGGCCACGGGCCCTCGCAACGCGCCATCCGGCTGGCCGGTCACCGAGTTCCTGCCGTTGCCGTCCCCCCGCCAAAGGCCCACGAGTCCGGAGGTCGGAGGGAAGCATTGCGCGGGGCGAATCGTGACGCCGATCGCCGCGGAGTTGTTGCCGGGCACGGCGTCGGGGCCGTCCGAGGTGACCGACACCGCGTCGGCCAGCTCACCGGCCGCCATGGGCGCGGTCGCGGAAACGGTTACGGTCGCAGAGGCGCCGGACGTCAGCGTGCCGAACGCCCATCGACCATCGGCGCCGGGGCTTGGCGAGGCGCTGACAAACGAAGCGCCCTCAGGCAGCGCGTTCGTCAGGACCACGTGGTTCACGTTGGTGGTTCCGCGATTGGTGACGGTGAACGTGTAGGTGAGTGCATCGCCGGGCTGGCTCACCCCGGGGGCTACCTTGCCGGTCACCGCGATGTCGATCGGCGGGGTCACGCCTTCGGGCACCGGCCTCGCCAGACGAAGCAGGTTCGTGGCGGTGTCGAAGAGCGCGATCACCGGCTTGCCCGTCTCGTCCATGTCCAGCCGAGCCGACAACGGCGCGGCCGTGTTCGGTTCGGTGGTGACGAGCGACCGCGTCCACGTGCCGCCCGGTCCGTCGCGTCTCGCGTACCAAAGCTCGTCCGTCCCTCGCCAGTAGGTCACCATCGGCACTCCGTTCGCGTCGACCGCGAGGGATATGCCGGTGTTCAGGCCGATGCTGTTCGGTACGGCATCGCTTGGATCAACGTACTCGAACGGTGTCCAGGTGTCGCCGCCGTCCGTGGATTTGATGTACACCACGGCGCCCAGATCCCAGTCCGCTGACGTTCCCTCCACGCCGCGAATGGCGGCGTGGAGAACGCCGTTCGCATCGGAGGACAGGACCACTTCGCCTCCGAAGCGGTTGATATTCGCATAGAGCGGGGTGGGGAAGACCGTGGGCGCCGCGTCCCCGACCGGCCAGCGCGCATAGAAGAGTTCCTCTCCGACGCTCCAGAGCAGATGACGCGTGCCATCCGGGGTCACGGTGAGCGACGGACGCGGCCGGTAGCCGGAGCCGACGAGCAAACCATTCACCCGGACGTCCCCCCCATCGTTACAGTTCAGGAGTCCCCTGGACCAGTCGGGGAGGGTCTCCCCCGGTCTGAACGCAATCGAGTAGTTCAGGCCCGCGCACTGCCCGGGACCGACGAGGTACTCGAGGATCTCCGATCCGCCACCGTTTGGGTGCAGACCGAGGTCGGTCCGGTATGTGCTGAGGCTGTTGTTTGCTCCCACATCGCGGTAGACGAGAAAGGGGGTTCCATCGGCCGGCCGCAAGGCCATCTGATGCGAGGTATCGCCCTCGGCCCCCCCATCGTACCGGTGTTCAGACAGGAATTCGTTGGTTGTCCACACGCCGCCGTCCTTGCGTGTCCAGAAGACCCGTGGCGTCCCTCCGCAATCGTTTTCTTCCCGCCAGGCGACCACGGGACGGCCCTGAAAATCGTGATCGAACCCGGCAATCGTCATGCCTCGGACGCATCCGGGAACCGGGTGCAGGGCCGCGACGTTCTCGAACTGCCAGGCCAGGCCGCTCTGCGCGTTCGCGCGCGAGCCCGTTCCGGCAAGCACCGCGACTGCGATGACAGCCATCGTGAAGGCGCACTGAATCGAGGACGCCCGCATCAGCAACGGGGGCAGGAAGGGGTTGCTCATGGTCTTAATAGACGAGGCCGGCGAGAGGGGGTTACAGTGTCGCCGCTGCGGCATGCCTCCGCCAGACACCGGGGGGCAGGACCGTCCGTGAAGGCGGCCTCAGGGCTCGCCGAGAAGGACGAACGAAGCCCACAGCGCCGGACTCTCGGAGAGTCTGGTCGGGCCAAATGGCGTCTGGACCACGACTTTGCCTTCGCGCAACGCCCGGATCAAGTCGAGCTGGGAGGCGCGCAAGGCCGAGGCCTTGCTTCCCCCCGCCTGCCAGTGCGCATAGAAGCGCCGCATCAGGAACCGCGCCGGCTCGTCGGCGAGATCCCACAGCGTCGCAAGCACCGAGGGCGCCCCCGCATAGAAGAAACCCCTGGTCAGGCCGATGATGCCATCGCCGGTGACCTTTCCCGCACCGCTCCGGCACGCGCTCAGCACCACGAGGTCCGCCGAAATATCGAGCCGATAGATCTCGGCGGCGGTGAGACGACCATCGTTCCCGGGCTCCAGCCCCGAGGAGGTGAGAGCCAGGTACGATCCGAGCGGGTTGCGATCGGAGACGATGCCGTGGGTGGCAAAGTGCAGCAGGTCGCGCCCGCCGACCAGGGAGCGGACACGTTCTTCCGTGGCCTGCTGGCCGATCAGGATCTCGCTGCCCGCGCCAAACCTCAGCGCCGCGTCTTTCACCTCCAGCCGCGCGCCGGCCAGGGGGGCGAGCTTTTCGGAGGAAGTCTGCTGCGACAGGTCCGGATCCGCGACGAGCAGGGCGCTCTTGACCCCTTGGCCGCGAACGTTCTTCCCCGTGAAACGAAAAACGCCCACCGCCGGGGCGTAGTGCAGCTCGAAACGCTCGATCAGGTATCGGCCTCGCGCGTCGACCAGGGACGCAAACGAGACGCGGAACAGGGGGCCGTGCGGAATCACGGTGACCCGGGTGGTGGTCTCTGATTGGAGAACGGATTCCACCGGCTTGATGAGCAGTTCGTAGAGCTGGCGCAACGCCGGTGAGCGGGTGGAGCTTGCAGGGGGCCCTTCCGCGGCCGGCGCCGGGCCGGTTCCGCGAGTGGCCACGCTGGCGGGTCCGATGGACGCGGCTCGCGCGAGCGCCTCCAGCGTCGTGGCGTCGACGTCCACTCTGCGGACCTCGACCTTGCCCCGCGGCGTGACCGCCCATATGAAGGTCTCTCTCGGCCCGACCCAGTACGCGAGCAGCGGCGAACGCAGTCGCGCCACCACGGCCTTCAGGTCTTCGAGCGTCGGCGCTTCGACCGAAGCGTCGCTCGCGAGCACCCCGAGAGTTTCTTTGCTGGCGCCCGCGGATTGTCGCGTCGCCAGCAGATCCTGGAACGCGCGGGCGCGCGCCTGCTCGGCTACCACCCATGCGCCCGCCGCGTCGCCGCTTTCGGCACGCACGTCGATGGCCAGAGTGAAGACCTCCTGACTCAGATCTCCAAAACCCTGCTTGAAGAAGTCGCGCCGCGCCAGGGTGGAGCGCAGACGCTCAAAAAGCGCGATCCCGCGGGCCGAGTCGAGAAGGGCGCCCTCGGCGTCGTGCCGGCGTGACCGGACGAGGGCGCGGTACCTGAGAGCCCAGGCAAGTGTCGCCGGTTGATCCAGGGCCTCGGCGAGCGACACCGCTCGATCTACTTCCCCTACCGCATCGTCGAGGCGCCCGACTCCAAGATAGGCACGGCCGAGGGAGATCCTCAGAAAGACCTCTTCTTCTCTCATCGCCGGATGATCTTTATCCAGCAACGCCGACTGCGCGAGTTCGATCACCTTGCTGTACTGGCCCACTTCGAGCTGATAGGCGGCGAGCAGGCCGATCGCAAAGGCGATCGTCACCGGGTTGCCCGAACCTCGGGCGAATGAGAGCGAGCGCGCGGCGAAGTCGAGCGCCTCGGCATGCCGCCCCAGCGCCGCATAGGCGACCGCGACCGCCCGCAACGCCTGGGCGATGGAGCGCTGGTCGCCCGATCGTTCCGAGATAGCCAGGGCTTTCTTCTGATACGTCAGCGCTTCCTCGGGCAGGCCGTGCAAACGGTAGGCGCGGCCGAGACTGGTCGCGAGGTAAGCCGCCTCCAGGGGTTTGCCCAAACGGTCGATGAGCGGTGAAGCAGCCTCCAGTTTCTCGAGCGCGGCGCCGTAGTCACCCATATTGGTCAGCCGATCGCCCCATTGGTGCAGGATCAAACCCTGCAGGCGAGCTTCACCGAACGGACGGACGAGCGCCCAGGCGCGCTGCAGGATCTCAATGGCCTCGGCATCGCTCATGTCAAGACTGAAAGTCATGTTGCGCAGGGCCTGTGCTTGAAGGGCTGGATCTCCCGCCTCGCCAAAGGCGTCGGCCGCCCTCGAGTAGGACTCCTGGTCCTCTTTCCAGTTTCCCCGGGTCCAGGCCAGCATCCCGAGGCTGCTGTACGTCCGGCCCATCCCGCGAAGGTCGTGAATGGACTCGTACAGTCGAAGCGCCTCGTCGAACCGCGCGCGCGCGCCCACGAGATCCTTCGCGGCCTGGAGCACCAGGCCAAGACCGCGGGCGGCCTCGGCTTCGGACGCGATGTCGCCTTGCTCTCGCGCGAGCGTGCGCGCCGCCTCGAGGGGAGTCCGCGCTGCCTCGGGCTTTCCGCCATCCAGCAGCGCGAAGGCCTCTTTCAGGAGCGTCTGCTGCCGACCCGGCGTGGGGCCGGGCTCGGCGTCCTGCGGCAGGGCGGTCAGCCGGACTGCGGGAACGAGTGAGAGGAGGATGGCGAGAACGAACCTGCCTAGCGAGGACCCTTGCCTCCAAAAGGCGGCCGCACCGCACAGGCGCGAGCGGCGACCTCCCCGCCCCCGCCGCACAGGCGAGCCAGTTCGGCCTCTCCGGACTCGGACTCCGCGGCCGTGCGCGCGGCGTTGACCCGCGCGACCGCCAGGTAGTAGCGAGCTTCGTCGGCCGGCGTCATGCCCGACGCGGCCTCCTGTAGAAGCGCCAACGCCTCCGCGGGCTGGTCGAGCTGCAACAGGCATAGGCCCGAATAGTAGGCGATCTCGGGAGCGCCTGGATGTCGCGACCGCAGCGCAACCAGACGCGCCTCCGCCTCTTTGAAATCATCGCGGCGATAGGGCTCGAGGGCCAGGGCCAGATCCTCGTGCAGCGCGCGACGCGGGCTTCGCTTTCCGCGCAGAACGATCGTCTCATTCGCGAGCGCGGCGAGGGACGGCTTTTCAACCACGATGCGCCGGCGAGCGGGCGGAGCCGTCGTCGCGGGCGTGGACCCGACCGCGACCGCGACTGCGGCGGCTGGAAGGAGATCCGGTGTCGGCCGCACCACTCTCCAGACCACCGGTGCGGAGATGATGATCGCCGCGGCCGCGGCAAGTCCGGCCCGCCTAGAAGGAGTCCAGCCCGCGCGGACGCCGGTTGCCGCAAGGTCGGCGCTGATGCCACGCAGGAGCGCAACCTCGTCCCGGCAGCGCGAGCAGACGAGGAGATGAGTGGAATGAAGATCGCCGGCCGCGGCGGACACGACCTCGTCCGCTTCCAGATGGAGAGACTCGAGGCCCTTCACAAGCACCGCCCCCTCGCGGGCCGCTTCGCGGCACTCCGCGCAGGTGGCGATGTGCCCTGCGACCCTCGCTGCCTCACCCGGGCTCAGGGAACCGGCCAGCCAGAAGGTCAGGAGCTCGCGTGTGTCGGAGGAACAGGTCATTCGGTCTCTTTATCTCGTGTCTGTAATGGACGAGCGCCGGGGTTCGAGGTTACGGACTTGTACTGAAGCACGGCTTGTTCGCGGCAACGCAGGGCCCTGACCTTGATGGCACCCTCGCTGGTCTGAAGCCTTCGGGCGATCTCCTGATAGCTCAATTCATCGAAGACGATGAGCTGGAACAGTTTCTGGCAGCCTTCGCCAAGCCGGCTCAAGACCAGGGCAAACATTTCGCGGCGCTCCTGGTGAAGCAGGGCGGCTTCCGGAGAGGCCGACGGTTCGGTTGGCTCGGCCACGTCGTCGATCGAGAGTGCCGGGCGCCTGGACTTGCGCTTCCTCAAATGGTCGATCGCGGCGTGCTTGGCGATCCTCCAGACATAAGTGCGCAGTGAGGAGGTTCCTCGGAAGCTGCCTGCCCGCAATGAAATCAGCAGCTTGCCCCGAACCTGCTGGGCCACGTCTTCGAATTCGTTTTCGAGTCGCAGTCCCGGGTGACGCAAAACCTCCGCGATCCACACATCAACCTGCTTCAGGCTGGCCTCGCTTCCCGCCGTGAACCCCTGGATCAAGTCAGCGTCTGGCAGAGGCATGGTGCGGTGCTCGCACTGTAATCCCGGCGCGAGCGCCGCGTCTATTCACGCTTTCATCGTCGCGTCCTGCTCGCAGGGCGACACGCGACAAGGTAACGGGGCCGAGCGGCCCGTCGGCGTCCCCCTGCCCACGCCGACTCCGAGCCCGACGCTCAGCTGCACCGCGCCCACCCTGGCTCCGAACCCGGAGGAGGACATCAACTGCGACGAGGACGGCATCTACGACACGAGCCCGTTCTTCACCGGCGCCGGACTCACGTATACCTCACGGGCTCCGGCCTTTGCGGTCCCGGGGAAGATCCCGGCGAAGACGTCTCTATCAACTCGGCGACCGGCGTGATCACCGCTCTCGACGTCGGCGATGGCGACTGGTGCCTCAGGGTGACCGCGACGAACGCTTGCGGATCGGTATTCCACAACTTCACCTTCCACGCCTTCTGCAACGAATAGGCGAATAGAGGCGGTTTTGGTCCCGGCACCCGTCCCGGCCGAGCCTTGAGCGTTCTCTCAGGGCTCGGCCCGGGCGTTGTTCGTGGCCCGGGTGAGCGCGTCGATCCTGCCCGCGACCTCATCGGGAGTCAGTGACGAGGTGTCGACGGTGTGGCGGGCGGTGCGATACAGGTTCCTTCTCGCCGTCAACAACCGACGCAGTTCCGCCATCGCCTGGGGATGGCCGCTCATCGGGCGTCGATCCCCCTGCTGCACCACACGATTCCAGTGGTCGTCGGCAGAGGCGCGCAGCCAGATCGTGGTGCTCTTCGCCTTGAGAAGGGCGAACGTTTCCTCCGAGGTCACGATGCCGCCGCCCGTCGCGATCACGCATCCCTGCGCTTCGCCAAGAACGGACTCGAGGGCCGATCTTTCGAGCCGGCGGTAGTAGTCCTCGCCGTGAAGGGCGAAGATCTCCGACAGGCTCAAGGAGGCCCTCTCCTCGATCCGGCGGTCGAGCTCCACGAAAGGGAGGCCGGTTCGCGCCGCGAGCTTTCGCCCGATCGTGGTCTTCCCCGCCCCGCGAATGCCAAGGAGGGCGATCCGAAGAGGCGTTTCGAGCTTCCTGGCCTGGGCAAAGAAGGCCGCGATCGGCGTGTCCATCGCGATGGCGAGGGCGTGCAGTTTGCGGACCGAAGGGTTCGCGAGACCCAGCTCGACATCGTTGAGGAATCGCACCGAGACCCCCGACACCTGCGCCAGTCTTGTTCTGGTGAGACCTTGCGCTTCACGTCGAGCGCGAACCGCGTGGCCGAGTTGTTCAAGAATGTTCGCCATCGGAAGGCCTGGCAGTATATTGCATCCAGTCGCCACCAGGGCAGCAACATACTGCTTGACTCCGAGCGAAGGGCTCGCCTATCTTCAACGGCTCTATGGCTGAAGTCCCGGGCGGCAAGGAACCTCTGGTTTCGTTCGACACCCACCCTTCCCGCTACATCCACTGGAAATTGTCGATTGAGGGCCCGGTGGCACGTCTCCTCATGGACGTCCAGGAAGACCGGCCGATACGCGAGGGCTACGTCCTCAAGACGAACAGCTACGACCTCGGCGTCGACATCGAACTGTGGGACGCGATCGAGCGCCTGCGCTTCGAGCATCCCGACGCGCGGTGCCTCATCATCGGCAGCGCCAAGGACCGGATCTTCTGCTCCGGCGCCAACATCTACATGCTGGGCAGTTCCACCCACGCGTTCAAGGTGAACTTCTGCAAATTCACCAACGAGACCCGCCTCTACCTCGAAGACGCCTCGCAGAACTCGGGCCTGCGCTCCATCGCCGCGATCAGCGGGGCCTGCGCGGGCGGAGGGTACGAACTCGCCCTCGCCTGCGACGAGATCCTCCTGGTGGACGATTCGTCGTCGGCGGTGTCGCTTCCCGAGGTGCCACTCCTCGCCGTCCTGCCCGGAACCGGCGGCCTCACCCGCGTGGTCGACAAGCGCAAGGTCCGGCGCGATCTGGCCGACGTGTTCTCGAGCCTCGGCGAAGGGGTCAAGGGAAAGCGCGCGTTGCAGTGGAACCTCGTCGATCAGGCGATTCCGCTTTCGAAGTTCGAGGGCGCGCTCAAGGAACGCTCACTCGCGATCGCCGCGGCGGCGCCGAAGCGAGAAGGCTCAGGGGTTACGCTTCTTCCCGTTCGCTCTCCGGGCGAATACGTGACGGTCGAAATCGAGGCGAAGCTTCGCGTCGCCACCCTCACGGTTCGGGGGCCGAAGGGCGCGCCCGTGGACACCGCCCTTGCTCTTCGCAAGGAGGGTGCTTCGAACTGGCACCTTCAGATGTCGCGCGAACTCGACATGGCTCTTCTCGACCTGCGCTTCAATCAGCCCGAGATCGGCGTGATCGTCCTGAAGACACTGGGCGATCCCGCCCTCGTCGCGGATCACGACGCGAAGCTCATGGAACTCGCACGGACGGATTGGTTCGCGGACGAGATCGTCCACAAGCTCAAGCGCGTCCTCAAGCGGCTCGACCTCACCGCGCGCTCACTTCTCGCCATCATCGATAAGGGCTCGTGCTTCGCGGGGTCGCTCGCGGAACTCGCCTTCGCGGCCGACCGCTCCTACATGCTCGACGCGGAGGGCGAAGACGGTCCCACTCTGCGTTTCACGCTGATGAACCTCGGTACGCTGCCCATGTCGAACGGGCTCTCGCGGCTCCAGACGCGCTTCCTCGGCGATCCCGACAAGGCGAGCGTCGAGATCCTGCATCCCTTCGACGCCCCTCACGCGATGAAGGCGGGGCTCGTTACCTTCACGCCCGACGACATCGACTGGGAAGACGAGGTGCGCCTCGCCATCGAGGAGCGCGCGAGCCTCTCCCCCGACGCCCTCACCGGCATGGAGGCGAATCTGCGTTTCGCGGGGCCCGAGACCATGGAGACCAAGATCTTCGGGCGGCTCTCCGCCTGGCAGAACTGGATCTTCCAGCGGCCGAACGCGGTGGGGGAGCATGGGGCGCTGACGCTGTACGGCAAGCCGGAACGGGCGAAGTTCTCGTGGGTACGGACGTAGGCAACGGGTTGGTAGTTGGGAAGACGGGGTTGCTTCGTGGCCCAAGGCCAGGCTGGCGCGCTCGCGGTACCAACGGAATGGCTCCTCGCAATGACGACAGGTCCAATGAGCTTGGTAGC
>JANMVV010000357.1:0-11182 GCA_031392925.1 Vicinamibacteria bacterium | reverse complement strand
CGGGTTCGAGCGTCGAACTCACGTTCGCGAGCGCGCGCCTTGTCGTCCTGCCGGAAGGCGAGCCCAAAGGCGACGCGCCGAAGGTCGAAGAGGTGATGCGGGGACCGGCCGTGCTCGATGTGCCTCGCTTTCCCGAGATCCACTTCCACTCGAAGACGGTCGCTGGCCGGATGGTCTCGACCGGCAACTACGAACTCACTCTCGCCGGTGAGATGAGCTTGCACGGCGTGAGGCGGGAGCTCACGGTTCCGGTCACGGTGACGATCGACGGACGCACTCTCATCGCGACCGGTCAGGCCACGCTCCGTCACGACCAGTTCGGGATGAAGCCGGTCATCGCGGGCGGCGGCACAGTGAAAGTCGCAAACGAGATCCGGATCGACTTCCGTATCGTCGCGGAGCAGCGCTGAGCCCCATGGCTCCGCGGGAGCAGAACCTCGACCGCGCTCTGGCGCCGGGAAAGGCGGCACGCGCCTTGCTCTAGCACACCCAGGTCGGCCCCTGTCCCGGCGGCCCGGAGAACCCATTCATGCGCGTATATCGAGTCCGCCTGTTCCTGATGCCACTAGGAGCGGCAATGATGTTCGCGTGCGGCGCCACCACCGCACTCCCCCAGGCCGCAGGCACGGGCGCCCACCCGGTCCTCCCGCCTCCGAAGACGTCGCTGATCCCGGTGGTCAACGTGGTCACCGCGAAAGGCTGGGGCCCGAATGCCACGCCGATTGCCGCCGACGGGATGTCCGTGGCGTCGTTGGCGCGCGGACTCGATCACCCGCGATGGCTCTACGTTCTCCCAAACGGAGATGTGCTCGTCGCCGAGACCAACGCTCCGACCCGGCCCGAGAACAGCAAGGGCATCAAGGGATGGTTCTTCAACCATTTCCAGAAGAAGGCGGGCGGGGCGGTCCCAAGCGCCAACCGAATCACGCTGCTTCGAGACCAGGACGAAGACGGTATCGCCGAAACGCGCACCACCTTCCTCTCAGGGCTCCAGTCGCCCTTCGGCATGGCTCTCGTGGGGAACGTCCTGTATGTCGCCGACACCGACTCCCTCCTGCGCTTCCCCTACGAGACCGGTGAGACGCAGATCCGTGTGAGCGGGGCGAAGGTGATCGACCTCCCCGCCGGACCTATCAATCATCACTGGACCAAGAACGTCGTGGCATCCGAAGACGGCACGAAGCTCTATGTGGCAGTCGGCTCCAACAGCAACGCGGGCGAGAACGGGATCGACAAGGAGGCCGGCCGCGCCGCGATCTGGGAAGTGGACCCGGCAACCGGCAGCCACCGGGTCTTCGCGTCGGGCATCCGCAATCCCGTGGGCATGTCGTTCGAACCGGAGAGCGGCGCGTTGTGGACTTCGGTCAACGAGCGCGATGAACTCGGGAACGACCTCGTGCCCGACTACATGACCGCCGTTCACGACGGCGCGTTCTATGGCTGGCCCTACAGCTACTACGGACAACACGTCGACACGCGGGTCAAGCCGCCGCGTCCCGACCTCGTGGCCACGGCCATCGCGCCTGACTTCGCGCTCGGCGCGCATACCGCTTCGCTCGGCCTGGCGTTCTCGCGCGAGACATCCCTGCCCGTGCGCTTTCGCCACGGGGCTTTCGTGGGACAGCACGGCTCGTGGAATCGCAAGCCTCGCAGTGGCTACAAGGTGATCTTCGTGCCCTTCACATCCGGACGCCCGGCCGGAGACCCCATCGATGTCCTGACCGGCTTCGTCGACGCGAATGGCGGCGCGATGGGCCGTCCGGTGGGTGTGGCCATGGACAAGAGCGGCGCCCTGCTGGTCGCGGACGACGTCGGAAACGCGGTCTGGCGTGTGACGAAGCGTCCGATGTGAAGGCCGCGGTCATCCTGAACGCCGCGGCGGGATCGGACGCGGGCCGGCGGGACTCAAGCGGAGCCGATCGCGTTCGGGCGGCATTCCAACGCGCCGGTCTTGAGGCGATCATCGTGGCGCCTGAACGGGAGTCCTTTCTCGCCGCGGTGCAGGACGCGGTCGCGTCGGACTCGGACACGGTCGTGCTCGGGGGCGGCGATGGCACGTTGAGCGCGGGCGCCCTGGCCATGATCGGCGGCGCCAAGCCGCTCGGCGTCCTGCCCCTCGGCACCCTCAACCACTTCGCGAAGGACGCCGGAATCCCCATGGATCTCGATTCCGCGGTCGAGACGATCAAGGCCGGCCACATGGTGGACGTGGACGTGGGCGAGGTGAACGGCCGCATCTTCCTGAACAACTCGTCCATTGGCCTCTACCCCATCGCCGTCGCCGAGCGAGAAGAACTGCGTCATCGCAATGGAGGCGGCAAATGGCTGGCCATGATCCAGGCCTCGGCGGACGTCTTTCGGCGCTTTCCCCTGCTCGAGGTCACGCTCCCCATGGAGGGGCGCGCAGTCCGCCTGACCACACCCTTCGTCTTCGTCGGCAACAACCGTTACGAGATGAGCCTGCTCACCCTGGGCACTCGCGCGAATCTTCAGGGCGGCGAGTTGAGCGTCTACATCCCGCAAAATGGCGGGCGCATGGGTCTGCTCCGTCTTGCCTTCCGGGCCCTCCTCGGGCGTCTGGACCAGGAGCGCGACTTCCACTCCACCATGGTTCCCTCGATCGAGATTCGAACACGGCGGCGCTCGCTCCGCGTTTCCCTCGACGGAGAGGTGGCGCGGATGACGTCGCCCGTCCGGTTCACCCTGAGGCCGCGCGCGCTTCGCGTGCTGGCGCCGCCGCGGGCCGCCGAAGCGGGGAAGGCATGAGGACCATCGCGCAGATCTCCGACCTCCACTTTGGCGCCGAGCGTCCCGAAGTCGTCGCGGGTCTCCTTCACGACCTCGAATCGGTGGCGCCTTCGCTGGTGGTGGTGAGCGGCGACCTGACGCAGCGAGCCCGCCGAAAGGAGTTCATCGCCGCCCGCCTCTTCCTGGACCGCATCGCGTGCCCGAAGCTGGTGGTTCCGGGCAATCACGACATTCCGCTCTTCGACGTCCTGAATCGTTTCCTGCGTCCGCTCGCCCGCTTCCGGCGATACATTCATGAAGACGTGGATCCCTTCCTCGTCTCGGACGGTGTGGCGGTGATGGGACTGAACACGGCCAGGTCCAACACCTGGAAGGACGGCCGCATCTCCGCGGCTCAGATCGAGAATCTCCGGACGCGGTTCGGCCCGGTGCCCCCGGGTGTCCTCAAGGTGCTGGTGACGCACCATCCCTTCCTGCCGCCGCCCGGCGACCCCTCTCCTCCGATCGTGGGGCGAGCCATGGAGGCCCTTAAGGCCGCCGAGGCCTGCGGCGTCGACCTGGTGCTCGCCGGGCATCTCCATCACGGGTACACCGGCGACGTGCGCACGCATCACAAGGGGCTAGGCCGGGCGATTCTGGTCGCCCAGGCCGGAACCGCCACCTCTCATCGCGTCCGCCACGAACCCAACAGCTACAACGTGATTCTCGCGGACCCGGAGCGGCTCCGGTTCTCCCTGCGGGTGTGGGACGGAAAGGGGTTCGTGGAAACGCGTACCGCCCGGTACATCAAGGCCGGCCCGGACTGGACGCCTGACCCCGGGGCAACCAACTGATCAGGCTGGCGGTCCTGCTGGATTCGCGCCTGCGGCTTCGGGGTCTGCGCCGTATTTGGTGTCGCTGGCGGCACGCGGTACCTGTTGGCGTCCGGCGCCTGAACCGATGTCGACCATTGTGAGGAGATCCTCAATATGGTCTTCCACGCGCTGGCTGTTGCGGCAGCCCTCCAATCGCCCTCTCAATGAAGGGGAGTGGCGTGCGGTCTGCGAAGCACAACCGCCAGCTCACCGAAGTCCTTGTCGAGCGTAACGAGTACTCGCCCCTCTGTATGCGCGCGCCTCAAGACCTCGTCGTCACCGCGATCCACGGGCCAATCGCCTGCCCAGACCACATCGTGCCCCTCGGCCCGAAGCTCCCACCCGCGGCGAGCGACATGCAGCTATCGAGGAGCAGCCTCAAGAATTCGCGTGCGCCGGAAACTCGATTCGTTCGTGGCCGACGACCCGATGAGCGTAGGCGAGGCACGCGAGCACATCGTCACGTTCCAGACCGGGATAGGCGTTCAGGAGATCGTCCACGCTGTCGCCGGCCGCCAGGATTCCGAGAACATGCTCGACCGTCAGGCGGCGACCTCGAAGGGATGGCTTCCCACCGAAGACTTCCGGGTTTACGGCGATTCGTTCGAGCAGCAGGGCTTCGGTCATATGGATTCCAGCAGTCGGATCATAGCCGCCGGCTTGGCGTACACGTACTCGTACTCGTTCTCGGCTGTAGTGGTGATTCCCAAAGGAACGCCCCAAGGAGCAGCAGGTCCGCCTCGCTGACCGCGGCATCGAATGGACGCAGTCGGGAGGCATCGCGACTGAGCCTTAACCCACATTGACTGGCACCAGGGTCATGGTGTCGTTGCCGAAGAGGTCGATGACCTTCACTGCGACCGTGTAGCGGCCCGGCTTGTCGTAGGCGCGCGGGGCGCTGGTGAGTTCGAGGTCGCGGCTCTGGCGAGTCCGGAAACTCTGCCACTCGTTCTCGAAGATGTAGCCGCCGGTTTCGACCTCCTCGTACTCGACCTGCGGCTCGAACGCCAGCACCGCGGCTTGGGCGCGGGCCTCGGGGTCGCGCGGCACGCGGATGATCTCCTTGCGGCTCATGTAGTCGAAGTCGACCGCCCAGTAGTCGACCCAGTCGGTCCAGTTCTTCGTCAGCACTTCGCGGGTGACGACGCCCTTCTTGTCTTTCAGGATCTTCACCAGCGCGCCCTGGTCGCAGATGACTTCGCTCTTGCCCTCCCGAAGGCCTTCAATCGCGGCTTCGGCGATGCCTTGCGTGTAGAAGACAGAGAAGTCGACGAGTTCGATCTTCACTTCGAGCTTGCGCTTCTTGTCGTGGCGCGGGACGGCCTCCACGAAGCTGACGTCGTGGAAAACGACCTGGCCCTTCTCGACGGCGCGCTTGTCGAAGACTTCGGCGGGGATGTACTTCGGCTGGAGGTCGATTCCCTTGCCCTTTGCTTCGTCGAGCACAGCCGGGAAAAGGCCCATTTCGAACTCGAAGGCGAGGACATCGACGCGGGTCAGGTTGCGCTTGCGGCATTCGAGGATGACTTCTTCGACGAAGAGGCGCCCCAGCGGAAGGTTGATCGGGCCGACGATCACGAGTCGGCCGGCCTTTTTGCCATGGAAGAACGACAGGCCCAAATCGGCGAGCGGCTCGGCCTTGTAGGCGCGGAGAATCAACTCGCGGAACTCGCGCTCCTTCTGGGCGAGAGCCTGTTCCTTCTGTTCGCCGGTGAGGCGCCCGCCGACGTTGAGGTAGGCCTGCCGCTCGTAGCGGCCAAGGTTCAGGACTTCGAAGGCGCGGAAATCTTTGCCCGCTTCCTTGAGGTGTCGCTGGACGCCGATCAAGCGTTTGCGCGTGGTGTGGATCGCGAACTTGCCGAGGTCCGAGCAGATCCAACGGCGACCGAGCTTCTCGGCGACCGCGGCAGTCGTCCCCGAGCCGCAAAAAAAGTCGGCGACCAAGTCCCCTTCGTTGCTCGAAGTGCGAATCACCCGGTCGAGAAGACCCTCGGGCTTCTGAGTTGCGTAGTCGACTGCTTCCTTCGCCTGCGAATTGACGGCGGACAGATCGTCCCAAAGATCCTGAATCGGGACGCCGGGCATTTCGTCGAGGTACCGCTTGTATTGCGGTACCCCGCCCGGCTTCGTTTGCACGATGCGACCCATCTGGACCAGTTCGGCCATACGCTCCCGGCTGTAGCGCCAAAAGCGAGTGACTCCCATTAGCTCGTAACTCGGGTTCCCTTTTCCCGCCCCGCCAGGCGCTGTGAGGTTGTCGAGACGGTATCTCCGTCCATCTGTATCAACGCGGGAATAGTGCGATTTGGTGTAGCTCTCATCGTATGGCGCGTATTGAGTCGACCATGGATAGCGCTCTCCCCTCGAATAGAGGAAAAGAACGTCGTGAAGGCGGCCGAGGTGGTCGGATCCCTGGCCTGTGTCGCTGTGCGCTGTTTGCCGCTTCCAGATGATCTGATTCACGATTCGGTGCTGACCAAAAATTTCGTCGAGTGCTTCACGAACGTGATGCGCAACGCCCCACCCCATGTGGACATAGATCGAGGCGTCGGCTGCCATCAGATCCCGCATCAAGACCAGCCGTTCGTAGATCATCGCGATGAACGAATCCGCGCCGCGGCCCCAGGTGTCGCGATAGGCGATCTGCTCCAAAAGGTTCGCCTCCTTGTGGAACGTCTCGTCGCCGATCTCGATGTCCATCGAGAAGTCGGCGCCCACGTCGAACGGCGGGTCGATGTAGATGAGCTTCAGGCCGCCCGCGTCCTCGATCTGCCGGCGAAGCGCCCCGCTCTTGAGCGACGACAGAATCAGGCGGTTGTCGCCCCAGATGAGCTTGTTCGTCCAGCCCTTGATCTGCCGGCCGCGGGTGTCGAAGAGAGGCAGCGTCTCGCGCTCTTTGATCGCGTCCTTGCGCGGCTCGTCCACATGCTCCAGCGACTGAAACGGCAGAACGGTGGTGCAAACCTCGCGAGTCTTGCCGTTCCAGACCAGCTCCACCTCGCGCTTATCCTCGAAGAGGATGAATCGATATTTCTCAGGCAGCGGTTTGCCCGCCTGGATGAGCTGAACCAGATCGCGCTTCTCAGCGTCGGACAGGTCGTACGCCGGACCCTTCGCCATCAGCCCTTCTCCTTCTTCGGCCTACGGACGGGCGGGGGTGGCGGTAAGCGGCGAACGACGTCATCAAAGGCTTTCTCGTCCGCCTTAGCGTCGGCCGCAAGGCGGCGCACGTGGAACGTCTCGTACTCGTCTTCGGCCAGCCGGTCGGCCACTTCCTTCGACACCTTGCCAGGATTGTCGAGAACGTCACGCTCGTTGAATTTGAGGAAGGCATCGAGCCGCTCACGCCAGTCTTTCATGTAGAGCACCCGCCGCCGCTTCGCCTGATCTTCAGCGTAGTCGAGATACATGCTGACAATCCGGTTAAGTTCGCCGATCTCGTCGCCGCGGAGGTAGTTCTTGGCGACGGTGACGTCGGCCTTGCGAACCTTGGCGCCCTTCCAAGTCGTCAGGCCCATGTTCGGCTGGCTCGCGTCCGCGCGTTCGGCAATCAACTCGGCGGCGGTGTGGCCTGTCGAGGCCCAATGAAGCTTGTTCTGGATGATCCGGAAAAACTCGTGCGTCTCCGCGCTGTCGGGCTTGTAGTCGGCGGCCAGGGCGAAGATATCCCTGACTTTCAGGTACATCCGCTTCTCGGCGGATCGGATGTCGCGAATGCGCTCGAGAACATCGTCGAAGTAATCGATTCCCCGCGGATCCGGGTTCTTCAAGCGCTCATCGTCGAGCAGGAAGCCTTTGATCAGGTATTCCGACAAGCGAGACGTCGCCCATTGACGGAACGAGGTGCCTCGGTCAGAGCGAACTCGATAACCGACGGCCAGGATCATGTCGAGGTTGTAGTGCTTGACGCTGCGGCGGACCTCGCGACCGCTCTCGTTTCGAACTATCAAGTAATCCTTGATAGTTGCCTCGGACGCTTCGCCCTCCTCCAGGATGTTGAGGATATGAAGGTTGACGTTCTGGACCGAGGTCTGAAACAGGTCGGCGATCAGCGCCTGGGTGAGCCAGATCGTCTCGTTCTCGAACCGGCACTCGATTCGTGTGCGACCATCCTCCGTCTGGTAGAGGACCAGTTCGCTCGCGGGACTCGCCGTCTCGCGGGTCTTCGGGACCTTTGGCTTGCTGGCCTTCTTCATTCCTGAAACTCCCGGAAGGTCTTCGCGAGGCCGGCGAAGTCGCGCGGCGTGTGTTTCTCGAAGCCCTCTTGGTCCACGAAGAGATGCCGAT
The DNA here is from genome assembly GCA_031392925.1 of Vicinamibacteria bacterium. Classification (GTDB taxonomy): domain Bacteria; phylum Acidobacteriota; class Vicinamibacteria; order Fen-336; family JAGNNV01; genus JAGNNV01. Next base: position 3,293 of record JANMVV010000357.1, on the reverse strand, counting down.
ACTCCCTCCCGCCCATGGGCCTGCTCGCAGCCGTCGCGTCGGCGCACCATTCCTTCAAGCGTCGCATCTTCTGCGGGAGGTCGAGCTCCTCGCGACCCTTCGTCTCAATGATGACGATCTCGCCGCTCGCGGTTCGAACGATGAAGTCCGGAATGTAGTTCGAGAGGTCGCCATCGGCGCGGACGTAGTCGAGCTTGAATCCGACGGCCAGATAATTCTTGGCGAAGGCGGCTACGTCGTCCGCCGCGTCAAGGAAGGCGGCGAACGTCAGTTCGAAGCCCCCGGCCTGAGCCTCGCCCACGATCTTGCTGAAGATCGACTTCCTGGGCGAGAGGTACGGGCGATGCTCGGTGCGGAACGGCCGGGTATCGCGGAGCCGGATGTGATCTTCGATCCGCGAGGTTCCCGCATCAGTCACGGTGAGGGCATTGATGGCTTTCTTGAATGAGTCGAAGATGACCTTGCCCGGCTCGGGCTCCGAAAGGTTCCGCAGGACCTGCGGATTGTCGAGAGAAACGGCGTCGCCCTCGAAGAGATGACGGGACATGAAGTCGCGCACGCGCGGATAGAGAACGTCATAGCCGCCGACGAGACGCAGCTCTTTGAGGAGCTGTCTTGCGAAGAAGCCCACCACCGAGCGGTGATCGATCGGCCCCACGCCATCGAGGTGAATCGTGTGATCGACCGCGGCGTCGATCATGCGCTTGAAGACAATCTCGCGTGTCTCTTCTTCGCTGAACGCCTTCAAGGCCAGCCGCGGGTTGCCAAGCGTTGCCGGATCGAGCCCTTCGAGGTTCTTGAATTCCCGGCTGTAGCGGCGCGACAGTCTTGGCAGTTGAATATCGAGGGCGTCGAGATCCTTGACGCCGCTGTCGTCCACTTCGACGACAAGCGAGTCCTGACGGCTCGGACCCTCGCCCATCGGCCGCCGTTCGAAGTCCACACCCTCGGCTTGGATCGATTCAACGAACTCCATGAAGGCCGGCGTGCCCATGAGCGAGACCGTCTCCGGCGTATCGGTGCCGAAGTACATCCTGCGCAGACCCCGGCCCAGAGTCTGCTCCGGAAGGATCTTGGCCTCCGAGACGTACGCACGGAGACCAACGATGACGGTCACGTTGCGCACGTCCCAGCCTTCCTTGAGCATGAGCACGGAGACAATCGCCTTGAAAGGGCTCTTGGGGTTGTCGATCTCGTTTGCCTGCTTCCGGAGGCGCTCCAGCTCGTCCTTGTCCCGGCTGCTGGATGCCTCGGAGATCTCGCCGTTCTTCTTCGTGTGGATGACCAGAACGCCGTCCTTCAGCTCCGGGCAAATGCGTTCGAGATAGGCGCCGACTTCGTCGCAGTTCTTGGTGTCGTCGACCATGACGAACAGAACCGCCTTCTTGCCGAGGGTCTGATGTTCGGCGTAGCTCTTCTTCCACTCCTCGATGCCGAGCCTCAGGTAGTCGTCGTAACGCTCGGAGAAGATGGCGCTGGTGTTTTCCTTCAGGCGGTCGCGGCTCGCCGCATCGGGGAGGACGGGGTGCTTCACGACGTTCTGATAGATGGCCTCGACCAGCGGATAGTCGGTGACGGTCTGGACGAAGATGGCTCCATTGTCGTGACGCGGCGTTGCCGTGACGTCGATCTGGAGCGAAAGGGCCTGGTCCTTCTGGATCATCCGGTAATGGATGTCCTGGATGGACTTGAACCAGGCCATCCTCGGATCGTGGATGTGATGAGCCTCGTCGTTGAAGACCGCCAGCTCGTCGATATCCCGGACGATTTCACCAAGGTCCATCTTCGAGTCCGTGGTCTTCCCGGCCGGCTTCTTGCCGAACGGGGCCAGAAAGTAGTCGCGCAGGTCGTCATCGTCGAGGCTCGGCTCCTGGATGTCGGCGAGAAATACCCTGTGGATATTGGTCAGGAAGATATTCCCGGTCGGAGGATGGGCTCGGACCTCGTCTTGAATGTGCAGAGTCACTTGAAAGTCGTCGCGCCAGTTGCGGCCTTGGTAGCCGTTGTCGGGAAGGACCGGGTCAGCGAAGAAGATCTTCAGCCCGTCGAAGTCTGCGCGAAGGCGATCCAGCACGATGATGTTGGGCGCGATCAGAAGAAAGTTTCGCGACAGCGTGGAGTCGGGCTCGTAGGTCTTGTGGAAGTAGCTCCATGCGATGAGCAGAGACAGGACCTTCGTCTTTCCAGCGCCCGTGGCCATTTTGAGAACGTACCGAGGCCACTGTTCATCGAACATCGAATGCGAAATCGCGCCGGACGCATCGAATCGGAGCAGATCGAACTTGTCGCGGGCCTTCTTGACGTCGTGTAGCCAGATCACCGTCTCCACGGCTTCGCGCTGCGCGAAGTAGTAGCGGAAGTTGGAAAGCATTCCGTCGCCGGTCTCCTGAGGGTGGTCCTGTCCAAACCACCATCGAAGGAGGGCGCGTGAAGTGGCGGACGCGTTGGGGTAGCCCGCGTTCCGCCACCCATGAACTTCGTCGCGAATTCGCGCGACCAGGGGCGGCAGGAGGCGCTCGTACGCCTTGGCTCGCAGTTCCTCGGCGGCTGGAAACCAGCGTGTCTCGGGAAGCAGCTCGGCGTATGGCGACTTTGGGAACTCTGGATGCAAACCCACGGGTGGATCCTAAGTGGTTTTGAGGCGCATCCCGTGAGAGGAGGGGCTTAAGCGCCGGATCAGGGCGGTGAGAACGGCCATGAGGCGCAAGGGAATCGCGCGGGCTTCGCGGCTGCTCGTCGGGGCGGTTTCGAGATCGAGGAGGTCGAGAACGGCGAGGCATTCGAATGAGCTGCCGCGTGCAATTGCGTAGTGTCGCGCTTGATCGCGGCCGGACCGGCCTGCACCCTCCGCGACGTTCAGGCAACAAGAGATGCTCGCGCGGTCGAGCTGGTCGGAGAGTTCGACCCGCTTGAGCGGAAGCCAGCGGACCACGTGGGCTCGGAAGCTGAGCGCGAGGCGGTATGCGTGCCCCGAGGACAGGCTTCGCGCTCAAGACGGTGCAGCGAAGCGGCTGGCGCGACGGATGCAACGGGAGCGGCGGCGAGGTGCGGTGACACTCGTGCGCGCGCCCGCCCGCGAGATTGCTTCAGGCCAAGCGAAACGGAATGGGCCTTTCGCAATGACGATGGGTGCGGTACGTGCAACGTAAGCGTCAACGTAGACCCGGGTTAATGCAGGATCCCCTCGTTCTTCGCTTCGTCCTTCGCTTCCCTTTGCGCCGCTCTCGCGGCTACGGCTTCCTGCACCGTGCGCCCCACCGCATCGGCGAAGCGTTCCGCGTAGCTCACTACCG
>JANMVV010000354.1:0-4800 GCA_031392925.1 Vicinamibacteria bacterium | reverse complement strand
GTCACGCGAAATTGACTGGCAGACCGCGCTCGTTTCGCTTACGCTCAACTGGTGTTCGCGGGCGGCATTGACGAAGATGGGTTGCCGATCACCGACAACGCGGCGCGTTCGCTGCACCGAGGGGCCGAATTTGAGATCTCGTTGCGACTGCCGGGCGATCTTGCCCTGACCGCAAGCGGCGCAGCGAGCGAGGATCGGCTCAAGGAGTATCTGCTGCGTTACGGGCCGAGCGCCGCCGACGTCGTCGACTACTCGGGCAACCGGGTGGCGCTCTTCCCGTCACGGCTTCTACAAGCGCGAGTTTCGCGCTCTTTCGGACCGCTTTTCGCGGGGTTCGGTCCGCGGCACGTTGGCCGCATCTACATCGACAACAGCGAGGACGAGCACAAGAACGAGGCGGCACGGACTGCGCCCGGCTACCTGCCGAAGAAAATCGAACCCTTCACGCTGGCGGAGGCCGAGCTTCGACTCGACCTGCGCCGCTTACTGAAGCGAGGCGAACACCACTCTGCTGACCCTGTCCGCCGACAACCTGTTCAATAGGCGGTACGAGGCGTCAGGCTATGTAGACGACCAGCCTTACTTCTTGCCGGCGGCGACGCGCAACATCTACCTGGGCCTGCGGATCGGCTTCTAGCGCGAACTCTGGCGCCAACTGCCGCACTTCGGCCGGGCCGCCGAAGGCGAGGCGCCCAGGTTCGGTCTTGATCCGCTTCGACACAACCCGGTTCCTCGCCAGGCTGAGATAATCAAAGACGAAGTCGCTTGGAGGGGGGAGAGGAATCATGGATCGAAAGCAACACTGGGAAGACGTTTACGGAAAGAAGAAGCCCACCGAAGTGAGCTGGTATCAGGCTGAACCCACCCTTTCGCTCAGTCTCCTGAACGAGGCGACCGGCGCCGAGCGGGCCTCGATCATCGATGTTGGCGGGGGGGCCTCGACGCTGATTGATCGTCTCGTCGACCGGGCCGCGACCGAGATCACGGTGCTCGATCTCTCGGGCGCGGCCTTGCATGCGGCACAGTCGCGGCTCGGCGCGAAGGCCTCAAAGGTCCAATGGATCGAAGCGGACATCCTCAACGTCGACCTGCCCGAGGCGGCCTATGACGTCTGGCACGACCGCGCGGTGTTCCACTTCCTCACCGACGCGGCCGACCGGCGACGGTACGTGGAGCAGGTGTTTCGCAGCGTCAAGGTGGGTGGCCACGTGCTGGTCGCAACCTTCGACGCAGACGGTCCGCCCAAATGCAGCGGCCTCGAAGTGGCGCGCTACTCGCCGGTTGAACTCCATGCCCAGTTTGGACCATCGTTTAGCCTGATTCGCAGCGTGCACGAAGATCACTTCACGCCCATGGGGACCACCCAGAAGTTCGTGTATTGCCTGTGCGTCGTCGAAGGAGCGGGGGCCGCCGGCAAGGCGGCGTAAGGCAACGTCGATAATGGCGGATCGCGGGTGAGGGAGGTCGACGGACCATGTCCACCGCGATCAAGCTCAGGGAAGTTGCCTACCCCAGTCTCTTCGCAACCGCCGCTTGATCTGTGGCAACATCTTCGCGAAAAATGAGGAATCTACGAAGGAAAGATTTACGCTCTGCCAGCCGATCGCCGTGGGGTAGAAGAGCACCATCGCGCCCTGGAGCGCGGTCAGACGCGCGGCTTCGGGGTACCACTGATCCCAGCAGACGAGAGTCCCCACCCAGCCGTGCTCGGTGTCCACCGCCTTGAAGCCGAGATCGCCGGGCGTGAAGTAGAACTTCTCGTAATAAAGGGGGTCGTCGGGGATGTGCATCTTGCGGTAGATGCCGGCGAGCGTGCCGTCCGCGTCAAGGATCACCGCGGCGTTGTGGTACAGCCCGGGCGCGCGTCGTTCGAACAGGGAGCCCACAATCGCGATCTTCAGGGACTTCGCGAGCGCCCCGAGGGCTAAGGTCGATGGCCCGGGGATGGCTTCGGCGCGTGCGAATTGCGAGTGGTCCTCGGTCTGGCAGAAATAGCGCCCACGGTAGAGCTCGGGAAGGCAGACGATCCGGGCGCCTCGTTTCGCCGCCTCGCGAATCCCCGCTTCGGCCGCGGCCTGATTCTTTCGCGGGTCGTCCGAGCAGCGCATCTGCACCAGGCCCACCAAGGTCTTCATGGAGGGGGAGACTACTACGGGGCCTCCGCCCGTCATCTGTGAGCGTCGCGAGGCAGCGCTGGCTCGGGCCGAGCGCTCGCCAGGTCAGCGACTGACCGCCGAGTCAAAGTAGAAGTCGAGCATGGCGTTGAGCGGCGCGGCATTACCGCGCAGCCGGCTGCGAAGCGCGGCGCCCTCCCAGCAGTCGACCAAGAGGCTGGCCATGCGCGGCGTATCGGAATCGGCGGGGATGTCCCCTCGTTTTCGAGCCTCTTTCAGGCAAACGGCGATACGCCCGGCAATCTCAGAAAAGCACCCCTCGATCCGGCGCCGGAACACCTCGCTCACGCCTGACAGTTCCTGTCCGAGTCCGCCCAACAGGCAGCCCATGTAACCCTGTTGCCGGTAGCTCCGTTGGGTCATCTGAAAGAACCGGCGCACACGCTCGAGCGGGGGCCGGCTCTTCTCGGTGAGGCAGACGTCAAAACCCGCATGCACCTGCCGCATGTACCGGTCGATGACCTGGAGCGCGAAGTCCTCCTTGTCCTTGAAATGATGGTAGAAGGAACCCTTCGGAATCCTGGTGGCGGCAAGCAGGGCCTCCATTCCCAGATCGTTGTAGCCGTGCGCCAGGAGCATGGGTAACCCCGCGTCGAGCAGGCGCTGTTTGGTTGCATGGGTCTTCTGGATTGTGGACGGTCGAGCGCCGGACTCCGGGGTCGAGCCGCCGCTTCCCGCCAACTTCAGAGTCGAGCGCCAGCGCGGCGGCGCTCGCCGCCGCTTCTGTTCGTCGACCTTTCGCTGCGCGCCTCCCATTCCGGAGCGAGCTTAGCCCTTCACCTTCTCGATCATGTGGTTGATCACCCGGCTGTGCTCGCGCTCAGGACTGAACATGACGATCTCCGCGTCGACCTCGACCTTGACGTTGTGCCCGGGCGGCCAGTAGAAGAGGTCATTCGCGTTCACCGTCTCCTGCGCGCCCCTCGCATCGGTCGTGGTCAGCCGGCCCCGCAGGACGAAGCCCCAATGGGGGCACTGACAGAGGTTTCCTTCCAATCCCTGGAAAAGCGGGGTGGTGTCGACGCCCGCCGAGAGAGTGAAGTACTCGCCGCTGATCTTGTCGAATCCGCTCACATCGCCGAAATCCGATCGCTGACGGATCACCGCCCCTGGAATCTGCATCCTGACGTCCACGTTGTCCTTGGCCACTCGCATTGTCGTTGTCCTTTCAGACTGGTTCGGGTGTGACTAGACCGATTGGTCTATTTCGGCAGACTACACCCTCTGCGGACGGTGTCAAGTGAGGGGCCGGTGGCGCAGGGCATCGCGCGCCTGGCGGCTCGATGCCGCCGGCTGGCCGCGGACCCTCTGGCGGATCAGCGGTTGGCGAAGAGAGCGCGGGCCACGAGACAGAACAGCGGCTGTCGCCGGTAGCGGTGGTAGGCCGCGTCGAACTCGCTAGCCCTCGTCGATCAACGCCGCTATCTCTCGTCGCAACACGCCGAGGTTCGCCTCGACAACACCCCGGACCACCTCGTCGGCGATGGACGAGTACCCATGAATGAGCCGGTTACGAAAGGCGACGATGCGGCGCGTATCGCTCACGCGTGACTGCAACGCGGGTGCGATCTTCAGGAGTCCGACCAGGGCCTCGCCGACAATCTCAAACTGCCGTTCTACCGCAGATCTGAGCATTCGGTCTCGCTGGTAGTCGGCGAAAGTCCCCCGACAACGAACTCCGTGATCAAGTCGCAAGCCTCCGCAACATCGAAGAGGTACTTGCGGACCTCAGGCGGCTTCAAAGAGCAGGACCTTTCCAGCCTCGACCGCTTGCCTGAAGAAGGGGCTTCGGATGGGCTTCAGTTCCACGAGATCGACGGGAACACCGACGAGGTCCTCGAGATCTTCCTGGAGGCCAAAGAAGTGCGCGGCGTGCTCCGCCGGCGGCATCTGGTCGAACTCGACTAGAAGGTCGATATCGCTCCGGCCTTCCTTGAACATGCCGGTGACCGAGGAGCCGAAAACCGACAGGCGAACCACTCGGTGCTTCGCGCCGCTCCGGTGCGATTGAGCGCGGAGCAGTCCATGAGCGTGGCCTAAGCCTAAGTAGGTCCCCCCTTAGCGCAGGTCCCCATCATCGGTACGAAGAAGCAGGAACTCGACGGTACTTGAAAGCCTCTGGGTCAGCAGTCCGTGCTCTCGGAAGATCTTCTCTCTGCGCTCGTCAATGCGGTCGAGGACCTTCCTGAGAGAACCGCTCGGCCGAAGGCCCCTGGCGCGGGCGGTGGCGCTTGGCGAGGGTCTCCACGAGGCTCTCGACCGTGGCGCGTTCCTCGGGGGGGCACGTAACCCGCGCCCCGAACGGTCTAGATCAGTCGAGGCGCATCGTTGTGCTCGGTCTTGCGCCGCAGATAGTTGACATAGACCTCGACCAGGTTCGACCCGCCGTCATAGTCGGAGTCCCACACGTGATCAAGAATCATCTAGAGCTGTGAATTCTCAATAGGTTGTTCACCTGGGGTGAGTCCTAGGATGTCGCCTCACGTGTGGTGCCACCGCCGGAGAAGAGGTCCCCGAGCATGTCCGGTAAGCTAGCGGGGCCATGCGTCCCTTGTCATCCAACCTCGTCGACGAGGACAAGCGGCCCTATTTCCTGTGGGACGAGGACATCTCGCTGCGGGAGTTC
>JANMVV010000324.1:0-2513 GCA_031392925.1 Vicinamibacteria bacterium | reverse complement strand
CGGGTGGATGAATTTCTGAAGAAACCGATGCGCGCGGCGATTGAACTGCGGCGGGAACGGGCAAAGACCGTGCTGGCGCTGGACAATCAGATCGTCGAGCAGGTTGAGGCGCTTAAAGCGAAAGGTCTGACGAGTCCTTACCTCAAGAGCTTCGTGGTCGCCCGCGTCAATCCGATTCGGTTCCGGCCAAAGGATGCCTCTCCCCTCTCATTTGATGAGGCCTTCGACCGGATGGCGACCGCAACGGCCAAATTCAACCCCGAGAAGATCAAGATGGAAGACGTGGCGCGCTCGGGCGGCGCAGTTGATGAGGCTGAGTAACCACTTAATCCTCCAGTTTTCCCACCTTGCCCTTCCTCTCAAGTCCCCCTTAGAATACCTGTCCTAGACAGGATCGACACGCGACGTTGATTTTCATACCAGGAGGTGGTGCCATGAGCCTTGCTGACAACAAATGTATCCCTTGCCTCGGCGGCGTACCTCCAGTCCCGGCGGATCGTGCGCAGGCTCTACTGAAAGAGCTGGGCCGCGGGTGGTCGCTGAACCAGTCCGGCCATCTTGAGCGCTTGTATACCTTCAAGAATTTCGCCCAGGCCTTGGCCTACGTGAACAAGGTGGGTGCCGTGGCAGAAGCGGAAGGCCACCATCCCGATCTCTATCTTGCTTGGGGCAAGTGCAAGGTCGAAATCTGGACGCACAAGATCAATGGCCTGACGGAGAGCGACTTTTACATGGCCGCCAAAGCCGATCGCGAGTTTGAACCGTTTCGCGCGGCTGCCAGTTAACCGCGAGTCGGAGGGTTGTGTCATGAACCCACGAGGCAGCAGATGAGCGGCAAGGCCCAGGTGGCGCTCGTCAATATGCCGTTCAGCTACTCGAAGTATCCCTCGATCCAACTAGGCACACTCTCCGCGCTGCTCAAGTCGAGGAGAATCCCCGTCGACTGCCATCATCTGAACGTGCGTTTCGCCCACAAGATCGGCGTCCCCCTCTATGAAACGATCTGCGAGAAACGGGCGCTATTCGGCGAGTGGATTTTTTCCTATCTCTTATTCCGCGACAATCCGAAGCGCGCGGAGTATCCCCGCCTGTTTAAGCCGTTGTTCGAGCAACTCGTCAAGGAGAGCGGCCATCCGACCTCATTCTTCGAAGACATGGCGACGAGGACAGCGCCACAGTTCTTAACATGGGCTCTGACCGCCATTGACTGGGGGCAGTACAAAATTGTCGGCTTCACCTCCACGTTCGATCAAAACGTCGCGAGCCTGACGATGGCGAAGCTCATCAAGGATCTCTATCCCGACGTGACAATCGTCTTCGGCGGAGCGAACTACGATGGCGAGATGGGGCTGGAATACTTCAGGGCCTTCCCCTTCATCGATCATGTGGTGGTGGGGGAAGGAGAGGAGGTGTTCCCGGAATTAGTACGCTACCTCCTCACGGGAAAGGTTGGGGCCGTCCCAAGCGGCGTGACCTATCGCAAGGGAACAGCGATCTCGTTTACTCCAAACCACTCGCTCTTCTCGGACTTCGCGAAGACCGGCCCACCAGACTATGACGACTACTATCATCTGTTGGCAGAGCTGGGAGAAGCGAAGCAGGGTCTCGATCGAATCTTGTTGTACGAAGGTTCCCGGGGCTGTTGGTGGGGAGAGAAACATCACTGTACCTTTTGTGGATTGAATGCACAAAGCATGACGTTTCGAGCCAAATCGCCCGAGCAAGCGGCACGGGAGATGGCCTACCTTTCCAGCCGTTACGATACGGCGCGATTTCGCTTGGTGGACAACATCATCGATCTGAAATATGTGGAGAACCTCTTCGGCCGGTTTGCGGCTGACCATTGTGACCTCGATGTGTTCATCGAAACCAAGAGCAATCTGCAGAAGAGTCAAATTCGAACGCTTGCCGTCGGGGGCGTGAGGTGCATGCAGCCGGGCTTAGAGAGCCTAAGTCTCAATCAACTGCAGGCAATGGATAAGGGCGTGACACCGATGCAGAACATTATCTGCCTCAAGTGGAGTTCCTATTATCATGTCGCGGTGTCCTGGAATATCTTGCTCGGGTTTCCCGGAGAAACGAATGAGGACTACCGCCGCCAGATCGACCTGATTCCGTCGTTGTTCCATCTGCAGCCACCGGAGTCGACCGGGAGGTTCTGGCTGCAACGATTCAGTCCCTACTACACCAGACCGCACGAATATGGTGTCCGTATCACCGGCCCTTGGACAGCATACGAGTATGTCTACGATGCCAGGAAGGTGGACTTGAGAAAGATTGCTTACGATTTCGAGTATGAGCTGGATAATTGGAACGTGGATCCGCACGTCTACCAAGAATTGGTCGATCTAGTGCAGGAGTGGCAGAGACTAGTTGGGTCGAGCGATCGGCCGTTTCTCTATTACTCGAAGGCGATGGACTATGTCACGGTCTACGATGGTCGGAATCCAAAAACACCGTTAAGGCGACGCTACGATTGGCCTGCGGCAGGGATCATCGAGGCCTGCAACGAG
>JANMVV010000311.1:0-3213 GCA_031392925.1 Vicinamibacteria bacterium | reverse complement strand
GCCAAGCCCCGCCATCACGCGCACGAAGGGACTCTCGCCCACGCCCAGCTCATTCCATGGGCTGAGTGCTACGAGGAGGGCGATGGTCACGATGTAGATCGCGGACAGGCCGAACACCATCCGGCGCATGGCCGGGGGAATCGTCTTCGCGGGATCGGACGCTTCGCCGGAGGTCACACCCACGATCTCCACGCCGATGAACGAATAGATCGCGAAGCAGCAGCCGAGCCACACGCCGGAAAGGCCGAAGGGCGCGAAGCCGCCTCGTCCAGTGAGGTTTCTTAGGCCGATGGGCGGCTCCCCGGTGAAACCGAAGACCACCAGCACGGCCAGGCCCACGAACAGGGTGAGGGCAAGGACCTTGATCATGACCAGCCAGTATTCGATCGTCCCCAGACGGCCGATCGCCCAGGTGTTCATGTACAGAAGCACCGCCGCGAAGGCGAGCACCCACACGGCGCCGGGTACTTTGGGGAACCAGTAACCCATGTAGATCGACGATGCCACCAGCTGGGCCCCGGTTGCGACCACCTGCATCAGCCAATAGCTCACGCGGACCGCGTAGCCGGCAAACGGTGAGACGTACATCCCCGCATACACCCCGAAGGCCCCCGCGGTCGGGTGAGCCACCGCCATCTCGGTCAGCGCGCGGCCGAGAAGCAGCGAGACCAGGGCGACGATGACGTAAGAGACGACCACCGCCGGGCCGGCCACATTGACCGCGAGGCCGCTGGCCAGAAACAGGCCCGTGCCGATGGCGCCGCCGAGGGCCATCGTGGTCTGCTGGATCGATGAGAGCTGGCGCGCCAGTCCCTGTTCGTTTCGGACCTGTCGATGGCCAGGATCCGGAGTCATCCCGCGGATTCCCCGCGGCGGCTTCGTGGTTGACACTCGTGTCGGCTTCGTGGGATACCTCTCGCGTGACGGCCTTGACCCTCGACCAGTTCCGGGCCCGCTTTCCCATCTTCGACCGCCGGGTCTACGTGAACAGCTGCTCGCAAGGCGCGCTCTCGCTGGAGGTTGAGCAGGCGATGTCCGCGTTCACCGACTCGTGGCGCGAGCGTGGATCGCCGTGGGACGCCTGGGTGGGCGAGGTCGAGCGTCTGCGCGCGCTTTTCGCGGCATTGGTGGGCGCGGAGGTCGACGAGATCGCGGTCATGCCCAACGCGTCTTCCGCCATCACCGCCATCGCAACCGCGCTCGCCTTCGATACCCACCGCGATACGGTGGTGCTGGGCGACTTCGAGTTTCCGACCATGGCCCATGGGTGGCTCGCTCAGCAGGCCCGCGGCGCCCGCATCGAGCGGGCCACGGCCCAGGGCGAGACTCTGCCGGTCGAGAGCTATGCCGCCCATATCGATGAGCGTACCCTCATCGTGCCCGCGACGCACGTGTGCTTCCTCAACGGCTTTCGGATCGACATCCCCCGGCTGGTCGCGCTCGCTCATGAACGCGGCGCGTACGTCATGCTGGACGACTACCAGCGAACGGGGACCTCTTCGCTCGATGTTCATGCGCTCGGCGCGGACTTCATGGTCGCGGGCTCCTTGAAGTACCTGCTGGGGCCGTCCGGCGTGGCGTTCCTCTATGTGCGCCGCGACCTCATCGAAAGACTCGAGCCGCTCGCGACCGGCTGGTTCGGACGGGTGAACCCCTTTGCGTTCAGCGTGGACACCCTGGACTGGTCGACGAGCGCGCGGCGGTTCGAGACGGGATCGCCGCCCATTCCCATTGTCTACGCGGCGGCGGCCGGGATCGAACTGCTGCTCTCGATCGGGCTCGCGACGATCGAGGCCCAGGTGAACCGCCTGGTTGAGCGCTTCGCCGAAGGCGCCCGGACGCGTGACTTCGACCTCAAGACTCCAGGCGACCCCGCCCAACGGGGTCCGCTGGTGGTGTTGAGATCCACGGACGCGGAGGCCCTGGCCGCGAGGCTCCTTGGCCGCGGCATCATCGCCTCCTCGCGCGGCACCGGCCTTCGCGTCTCGTTCCACGCCTACAACAACGATCAGGATGTGGACGCCGTGCTCGAAGCGCTCGAAAAGGAGCGTGCCCTGGTTTGTCGAGCCGAACCTAAGTCACGGCCGCCCGCACGTTGAATCGCGGTTCACGCCATTCGCCGCTTCGAAGCACGCGCTCCAGACGGTCCACCGCGTCCCACACGTCGATAAACCGCGTGTAGAGGGGGGTGAAGCCGAAGCGCAGCAAGTCGGGGGCGCGGAAATCGCCGATCACCTGGCGCGCGATCAGAGCCTGCATGATCGCGTAGCCGCTGTCCTCGCGGGCGAAGCTCACCTGGCTTCCGCGGAGATAGCCCTCGCGAGGCGTCACGAGAGTGAGCCCATGTCCGGCGCATCGCGATTCGACCAGATCGATGAAGAGGCCGGTGAGCGCGAGCGACTTGTCCCGAAGAGCGCCGATACCGCCAAGGGCCTCGGCGTCGGCGAACACATCGACGCCGCATTCAAGAGCCGCGAGGGAGAGGATCGGAGGCGTGCCGCAAATGAACCGCGAGATACCGAGGCCCGGCCGGTAGTCGGCCGTGAACTCGAAGGGCGTCGCGTGAGAGAGCCAGCCGGAAAGAGGCTGGCGCAACTGCTCGCGATCCATGCGTTCGGTGTGAACGGGATGGGCCCACACGAAGGCCGGGGCTCCGGGACCTCCGTTTAGATACTTGTACCCGCAGCCCACCGCGAAATCCGCGGCACCGGCGCCGCCTTCTCCCTTGAGGTCCACGGGAACGGCGCCCACCGAGTGCGAGAGGTCCCAGATCATGAGGGCGCCATGGTCGTGAGCCGCCTGGGTGACTTCGTTCAGCCTGTGCATGCGGCCGGTCCGATAGTTGACGTGGGTCAGGAGGAGCACGGCCACCCGGTCGTCCAGATGAGCGGAGATTTCGTCCGCATCGAGCAGCGTCAGTTCGAAGCCCCGCTCCCGACACAGCGTATCCGCGATATAAACGTCGCTCGGGAAGTCACTGCGCTCGGCGAGCACCCGAAGTGGCGCCGGCGCGTCGGCCCTCGAGAGGGACAGGGCGGTGCTCAGAACCTTGTAGAGATTGGCCGAGGTCGAGTCCGCGACCAGAAGCTCGCCCGGGCCCACGCCCACGAGGGGCGCGATCTTGTCGCCGACGCGTTGCGACAGAGTGATCCACCCCGCCGTATTCCAGCTGCGAATCAGATCGCGGCCCCATTCGACCTGGACCACTTCCTG
>JANMVV010000282.1:0-11252 GCA_031392925.1 Vicinamibacteria bacterium | reverse complement strand
CTCGTTGGACCGGGTCCAGACCGTGGTGCCGGTCACAGGGTCGATGCCCAGGATTGGACCGGTGGAAAGCACTGCAAAAACTAGGCTTCCATCCGTGGCCAGAGGCGCCGCGAGCGGCGCATCGAGGGACTTCTCCCATCGGGATTTTGGCGGAAACGGCGAGGTGGGGGCAAGGATCGGCGGTTTGGCGCAGGCAAACGAGAGGAACAAACCCGCAAGAATCGTCCGCCGGACGCTCTTCGATGTGGTTTTGAACTCGCCGATCAACGCCTGCGAAGTGTAGTCGAATCGGTCCTATACTCCCCGGGCGTTTCTTCCCCTTTGGTTTCGGCTGAGGCTCCTGCTGAGGTTTTTGATGGCCCGAGATTCCGTTCTCATCGTCGATTTCGGCTCTCAATTCACGCACCTGATCGCCCGCCGTTTCCGTGAGCTGGGCGTGTATTCGGAGATCATCCCGCCCGGAACCGCGCTCAAGACCATCCTGGCCTACAAGCCAAAAGGCCTCGTTCTCTCCGGCGGGCCTTCGAGCGTCTACGAGAAGGGCGCGCCCCAGATCTCCCGCGAGATCCTCGAGGGCGTCGAGGTGCCGATCCTGGGCATCTGCTACGGCATGCAGCTGATGGCGAAGGTGCTCGGCGGCGAAGTCGTCCAGTCCGAATCGAAGGAATTCGGGCCTGCCGACCTCGAGGCGTCGCCCCAGTCGCGCCTGCTCCGCGGCCTCGCGGCGAGAACCCGGGTGTGGATGAGCCACGGCGATTCCATCCTGCGCCCGCCGCGCGGCTTCTCGATTTCGGGCTCCACCTCGAACACCGCGGTGGGCGTGATGGAATATCCGAAGAAGGGCCTTTACGGCATCCAGTTCCATCCCGAGGTCAAGCACACTGCCCAGGGCATGCAGGTCCTCAGTAACTTCCTCGATCTTTGCGGCTGCTCGCGCGACTGGGACCCCGCATCCTTCGTGGGAGAAACCGTCGACAAGATCAAGGCGCAGGTCGGCAAGGAACGCGTCATCTGCGCACTTTCGGGCGGCGTCGATTCCGCGGTCACCGCGGTTCTGGTGCATCAGGCGGTCAAGTCGCAGCTCACCTGCGTCTTCGTGGACAACGGCCTGCTTCGCAAGGACGAAGCCATTCAGGTGAAGCAGCGCTTCGAGTCGAAGCTCGGCCTGCCGCTGGTCTGCGTCGACGCCTCGAAGCGGTTCGAGAAAGCGCTTCGGGGCGTCACCGATCCTGAGAAGAAGCGGAAGATCATCGGCAAGGAATTCATCGACGTCTTCAAGGCGTCGGCGAAGAAGATCGGCCCGGTGAAGTTCCTGGCCCAGGGCACCTTGTACCCTGACGTCATCGAGTCGCAATCGGTGAAGGGGCCCTCCGCGGTCATCAAAAGCCACCACAACGTGGGCGGGCTTCCCAAGGCACTCGGCTTCAAGCTGGTCGAGCCGTTGCGCGAACTGTTCAAGGACGAGGTGCGCGCGGTGGGCCTGCGTCTTGGCCTGGAGGAGGAGTTCATCTTCCGCCAGCCCTTTCCCGGCCCCGGCCTCGCCATCCGCGTCATCGGCCCGGTCTCGCGCCCCGCGCTCGACACCCTGCGCGAAGCGGACGCGGTCGTGGTTGACGAGATCCGCAAGGCCGGCCTCTATCGGAAAGTGTGGCAGTCTTTCGCGGTCCTGCTTCCGGTGAAATCGGTGGGGGTCATGGGCGACGGCCGTACCTACGACAACACCATCGCGATCCGCGCCGTCGATTCGGCCGACGGCATGACCGCAGACTGGGCGCGCCTCCCCCACGATCTGCTCGCGAAGATCTCCTCGCGCCTGATCAACGAGGTCAAGGGGATCAATCGTGTGGTCTATGACATCTCCAGCAAGCCGCCCGCCACCATTGAATGGGAGTGACGATGCCGTTTCAGGTTTCGCCGGCTGAAACCGAGGCGCCTTCGTCCCATCGTTTCTCACTCCACCGGATTGGCGAGGCCCTTCGTGGCCGCGCCCCCCGCACCATCGATGGCACCACCCATGCGGCGGCGGTCGCCCTGGTCCTGCGCCCGACCGGACGCGACCTCGAGGCCCTCTTCATAAAGAGAGCCGATCATCCAAACGATCCGTGGTCCGGCCACGTCGGCCTTCCGGGGGGCCGCGCGGAGAGTCGCGACGAAGGGCTCGTTCACACCGCGATCCGCGAGACCGCGGAAGAGATCGGCCTGAGTCTTGCCGAGGATCGTCATCTCCTCGGCCCTCTCGACGAAACCCGCGCCACCGCGCGGACGAAATCGATCGACATGAAGATCGCGCCGTTCGTCTTCGCGGCGGAGGACGCTCCCGACCTGCTGACCCTGTCGGATGAGGTCGCGGCAACCCACTGGATTCCGCTCGCCGAGCTCTTCGACTCGGACCACGCGGCCTCGGTGACGATGCAGCACGCCGGTCAGACTCTGCGTTTTCCCGCGATCGAAGTCCGCGGCCTCACCATCTGGGGCCTGACCTTGCGCATGCTCCGCAACTTCGAGACGCTCGCCACATGACCCTGACCATCGCCCTCTCGATTGGCGGCTCCGACTCGGGCGGGGGGGCCGGGATCCAGGCGGATCTTTTGACCTTCGCCGCGCACGGCATTCACGGAACCACCGCCATCACCGCGATCACCGCCCAGAACACCGTCGAGGTGCGCGCGTGGCAGGCCCTCCCGCCCGCGATGGTCCGTGCCCAGATTGAAGCGGTGGCCGACGATATGGACATCTCGGCCCTCAAGACCGGGATGCTCGCGAACCGGCCGATCATCGAGGAGGTGGCCTCGGCCATCGCGGCGCGGGGGTTCGACCGTCTCGTCGTCGACCCGGTGATGGTGGCGAAGAGCGGCGACCGCCTCCTGGACACGTCCGCGGAGAGCGCCTACCTCGAGCGTCTCTTCCCTCTCGCCGCCCTCATCACCCCCAACATCCCCGAGGCCGAGGTTCTGCTCGCGCGCCGGATCCGCTCGGTCGACGACATGAAAGACGCGGCCATGGCACTCATGCGCCTCGGCTGCCGCGCGGTGCTGGTGAAGGGCGGCCATCTCGAGGGCGACCCCACGGACGTTTTGTGGGACGGCGCGACCCTGCACGAACTCACGACCCCGCGGATCGACACCAGGAACACTCACGGGACGGGCTGCACCTACTCCGCGGCGATCACCGCGCGCCTGGCCTTCGGGCACGATGTCGAGACGTCGGTGCGGGGAGCGAAGCAGTACCTCACCACGGCCATTCGCGAGAGTTACTCGCCGGGCAAGGGTCAGGGTCCGGTGCGGCAGCTCAATAGCGGAGCCGTTTCCGCCCTCGGTCGCGCCACCGGGCCGCAGCCGAAGCCGCGCGTCTACTGAGCCAGGCCTTCGGGCAGGGCGGACGTTCCGCGGTCGAAACGTAGAATCGCTTTCATGGACACGAAGGCGCTTCTCTCTCGACTCGGCATCGAACCCACGAATTCCGGCGGCAAGGGCATCACCTGGATCGAAGCGCCCTCGGGCGACGAGATCGTCTCCACGAACCCCACGACCGGCGAAGTGCTGGCACGGGTGCGGGGGGTGAGCGATGCCGAATACGACCGGATTGTGGACGAAGCCGCGGCCAGGTTCGAGCGCTGGCGGGCCGTGCCGGCCCCGAAGCGCGGCGAGATCGTCCGGCAGATCGGCGACGCCCTTCGGTCCCATAAGGACGATCTCGGCGCGCTGGTAACCCTCGAGATGGGCAAGATCCTCGCCGAGGGGAAGGGCGAAGTCCAGGAGATGATCGATATCGCCGATTTCGCGACCGGCCTTTCACGTCAGCTCTACGGCCTTTCCATGCACTCCGAGCGGCCAGGCCATCGCATGTACGAACAGTGGCATCCGCTCGGTCCCATCGGCGTGATCAGCGCCTTCAACTTCCCCGTCGCGGTGTGGTCCTGGAACGCGCTCGTGGCCGCCGCGTGCGGCGACACCGTGGTGTGGAAGCCGTCGGAGCTCGTGCCCCTGACCGCCATCGCCACCCAGAAGATCGCGGACTCGGTTCTCGAGCGCCACGGTTTCGCGGGTGTGTTCGCCTTGGCGATCGGCGGACCTTCGATCGGCGCGCGACTGACCGCGGATGCGCGGCTGCCCCTGGTGAGCTTCACCGGCTCCACCGGGGTGGGACGCAAGGTGGGTGAAGGGGTCGCGAAGCGCCTGGGCCGGAGCCTCCTCGAACTCGGCGGCAACAACGGCATCATCGTGATGAAGGATGCGGACCTCGGTCTCGCGCTGCGCGGCGTCGTCTTCGGCGCGGCCGGCACCGCGGGTCAGCGCTGCACGACCACGCGCCGCCTGTTCCTCCAGAAGGAAATCGCCGCCACATTCACGGCATCGCTGGTGAAGGCCTACGGCCAGATCAAGGTCGGCGATCCCATGGATCCTCAAACCCTGATGGGCCCGCTCATCAATGCGCGCGCGGTGGCCTCCTTCAAGCGCGGGGTCGAGAACGCGGTGGCCGAGGGTGGCGAAGTCCTTTTCGGCGGCAAGGTCATCACGGGCCAGTTCGTCGAGCCCACGATCATCAAGGCCCGGGCCGACATGAAGATCGTCTGCGAGGAGACCTTCGCGCCCATCCTCTACGTCATCGAGTTCGATGAGTTCGAGGCCGCGATGAAGGCGCACAACGACGTGCCTCAGGGCCTGTCTTCGGCGGTCTTCACCACCAACCTGCTCACCGCGGAGACATTCCTCTCCGCGGCGGGGAGCGATTGCGGCATCGCGAACGTCAACATCGGCACCTCGGGCGCGGAGATCGGCGGCGCTTTCGGCGGCGAGAAGGACACGGGGGGCGGCCGCGAGTCGGGCTCGGACGCGTGGAAGGCCTACATGCGGCGGCAGACCAACACGATCAACTACTCGAAGGACCTCCCCCTCGCGCAGGGAATAGTTTTTGGAAGTTAGCCGGGCGCGGTCTGAAGCGCCCTGCGTATCCCGGCGAAGCCGGGACCTCCTCCGTCAAGCTCCTAGCCAATCGCTTTCGCGACCAGCTCGTCCTGCTCGCGGGTGTGGACCTTGTGCGAGCCCGGTGCGGGCGAAGCGCTCGCGGCCCGGCCCACGTACGACGGCCAACGGTGCTGGAAGCCGGCAACCTCGCCGTCGAGGAAACGCTCGCGGATGAACCGCCAGGCCCCCATGTTCTGCGGCTCTTCCTGCGCCCACGCGAGCTCGGCGGTGATCGGAAACGTCCGCAGCGCTTCGGCGAGCTCCGTCGCAGGGAACGGGTAGTAGCGCTCCAGGCGCACGATGGCGACATCGCGGACGCCCTTCGTCTCGCGACCCTTCATGAGATCGAAGCTGAGCTTGCCCGAGGTGATGACCACGCGTCGAACCATCGCCGGGTCGACACTCTGGTCGCCGATCACGGGCATGAACCGGCCGTCGGACAGCTCGCCGAGGGTGGAGACACAATGCGGAGCGCGCAGCAGCGACTTCGGGGTGAAGACCACCAGCGGCTTCCTCGCGGCCGATCTCCCCTGAGCGCGGAGCAGGTGGAAGAACGAAGCCGGGGTCGACGGGTAGGCCACCCTGAGGTTGTCCTCGGCGCATAGGTTCAGGAACCGTTCGATGCGAGCCGAAGAGTGTTCGGGGCCCTGTCCCTCATGACCGTGAGGCAGAAGCAGGGTGAGACCGACCGGCTGATTCCACTTCTGTTCGGTGGCGGCGAGGAACTGGTCGATGATGACCTGGGCCGCATTCATGAAGTCGCCGAACTGCGCCTCCCAGAGCACGAGCGCCCTTTCATGCACGGCCGAGTAGCCGAACTCGAAGCCCATGACCGCGCACTCGGAGAGAAGCGAGTCGTAGACGTCGAAGCGGGCGCCGCCCGAGGCCATCTGCTGGAGCGGAATGAACTCCTTGGCGTCGCGATGGTCGTAGAGGATCGCATGACGCTGGGAGAAGGTCCCCCGCCCCACGTCCTGACCGGAGAGGCGGACGGAGACGCCTTCGAGCAGGAGAGTGCCGAAGGCGAGCGCTTCCGCGGTGGCCCAGTCGACCTCTCCCTTGCCCCGGCCTTCCAGAAGGTCCGCGCGCTTCTTCAGGAAGGGGACGAGCTTCGGATGAGGCTCGAAGCCGGTGGGGATCTGAGTCAAACCCTGCAGGGTCGCGCGAATCCGGCCCGACATGGCCGAGGCATCCACCGCCGGCGGTTCGGCCAAAGGAGCCTTCGCCTCGGGAAGCGTCCCGCCCTCGGTCTGCTGCATCATCGCGCGCTTGGTGGCCCAGATGTTCTCGAGATCCTCGCGGGACATGGCGCCCGACGCCACCAGCTTCTCGCCGTAGATGGTGGCTACCGACGGGTGATTCTTGATCAGCGCGTACATGGTGGGCTGGGTGTAGGAGGGCTCGTCTCCTTCGTTGTGTCCCCACCGCCGGTAGCCCACGAGGTCGATGACCACGTCATGCTTGAAGGTGCGCTGGAAGTCGAACGCCATCCGGGCCACGTGAATCACGCCGGTGGGATCGTCGGCATTCACATGGAAGACCGGAGCCGCCACCATCTTGGCCACGTCGGTGCAGTAGGTGGAAGACCGAGCGTCTTCGGGGAGCGTGGTGAAGCCGATCTGGTTGTTGGTGACGATGTGGATGGTGCCACCGGTCCGATAGCCCGACAGGCCGGCAAGGTTCAGGGTCTCCGCCACCACACCCTGACCCGCGAATGCGGCGTCGCCGTGGAGCAGGATGGGGAGAGCGGACACATGAGCACGATCGCCGCGCTTATCCTGCTTGGCGCGGACCATGCCCTCGACCACGGGGTTCACGAACTCGAGGTGAGAGGGATTGGGCGCCAGTTCCATGAAAAGGGAAGAACCATCGGGGGCGGTGTGGGTGCCCTGGGCGCCGAGGTGGTATTTGACGTCGCCCGAGCCTTGCGTCTGATCGGGGTCGGTGGAGCCTTCGAACTCCGCGAAGATCTGGGCAAGCGGCTTCTCGAGGATGTTGGCCAGAATATTCAGACGCCCGCGATGGGCCATGCCCAAAACGGCGTCCCCGATCCCTGCCTTTGCGGCGAGCGAGAGCAGCTCGTCGAGCAGCGGGATGGTGGCCTCGAGGCCCTCAAGCGAGAAGCGCTTGTGGCCCACGTACTTGGTATGAAGATGCCGCTCGAAGGCCTCGGCCTCGGCGAGCTTCTCCATCACACGCTTCTTCTCGACCGGCGTGAGTTCGGTCTTGTTGCGCGAGGTCTCCTGGTGCTTCTGGAGCCACTCCTTCTGACCGGGCGCGGCAATGAACATGTATTCCGAAGTGACCGTGTTGCAGTACGTTTCGCGCATCACGTCGATGATTTCCCGGAGCGTCGCCTTCTCCTTGCCGAGGGCGCCGTTGGTGAAGAACTCGCGATCGAGATCCCACAGGGTCAGGCCGTAACCGCCGGGGTCGAGGTCTTTGACCGGCGGCCGCTTGACCCCCAGAGGATCGAACTGGGCGAGCAGGTGACCGCGCACCCGGAACGCGTGAATGAGCTGAAGAACCCGCGCCTGCTTCTCGACTTCCTCGCGATTCGAGCCGCCGCCGCCGCCCATGAACGCGGGGGCGAGCGCATCCATTTCGGTGCGCACCGGCGGATACGGCACGGCCAGGTCTTCGAAAAGACGCTCGTAGAAGCGATCGTCGCCGCGCAGGAGGGCTTCGATGCGACCCAGGAACAGCCCCGACTCGGCGCCCTGGATCACACGGTGATCGTAGGTCGAGGTCACGGTCATGACTTTGCTGATGCCCAGCATCGACAAGGTCTTGGGCGCCATGGACCGGAACTCCGGCGGATAGTCGAGGCTGCCGGTGGCGAGGATCAGACCCTGCCCGGGCATGAGCCGCGGGGTCGAGGCGGTGGTGCCGACCGTGCCGGGATTGGTGAGCGACACCGTGGTGCCCATGAAATCGTCGGGCATGAGCGCGCTGCGTCTCGAGCGCGCCACCAGATCGTCGAACTTTTCGAGGAACTGCGGAAAGGAAAGCTGGTTCGCGCCGCGGATATTCGGAACGAGCAGCGTCCGTGTGCCGTCCTTCTTCTGCACGTCCACCGCGACGCCCAGGCGCACATCGCCGCGGTGAATGCGGTGGGGGCGGCCTTCGAGTTCCGCGTAGGCATCGTTGAGGCGCGGGAAGGTGTCGAGCGCCTTGATCATGGCCCACGCGATGATGTGGGTAAAGCTGATCTTGGAGGCGGAGGTGGCGGCGCGATGGCGGTTCACCAGGGCGCGGTTCTCTTCGAGCGCGCGCACGGGAATCTCGCGGACGGAGGTCGCGGTCGGAACGGAGAGCGACGCCTCCATGTTCTCGACGAACCTGACCATCCCGCCGCGCACGGGCTCCACCACGTCACCGGGAAGGATGACGGGGGCGAGGGCGCGCGAACGCGGAGCCAGCGCCGAAGCGGCAGGACGGGTGAGGACGGCCGCGGCCGGCTCAGCGGCGATCGCACGATCGACCACGTGCGTCTCGGCGGTGTGGGCGCTCACCACCGTCGCAGCCTGTGGCTCTACCACGGTGGGCGCTACCAAGGTGGGCTCCACCAGCATGGGCTCGACGTCCCAGGCTCTGGGGCCGTGGGTGACCTCGGCGACGGTGACCGGCTGGCGCAGGAACACGGCCGTCTCCGTGTTCCCTTCCGGCTCCGGAAGACTCAGGACATAGGCGAAATAGTCCTGCCACTCCTGCCCGACGCTCGCCGCCTCCGCCCGGTATTTCTCGAGTTCCTGAAGTGCGAACTCCGTGTTCGCGCCGAAATCGGCCACGATCCGCTCGGCGATGTGACGGGGAAGGTTCTCGTGATTCATGGGGAAGGGTTGAAGGATAACTCGCGGCCCTGACCCATCCGCCTGTAAAGTCTCGGCCCGATGCTGATCGAGTGTGTCCCCAATTTCTCTGAAGGCGCCCGGCCGGAGATCGTGGAAGCGATCGTGGCGAAGGTGCGCGCCCTTAGCTCCGCCCGAGTCCTCGACCTGCAGTCGGACGCATCGCACAATCGGTCCGTCCTCACCCTCGCCGGCGATCCGGATTCGCTGTTCAAGGCGATCCTTGCTCTGGTGGGAGCCTGCATCGGCGTGATCGACCTTCGATCTCACCGCGGCGAGCACCCCCGCATGGGCGCGGTGGACGTGATTCCCTTCATACCCCTCGAGGGCGCCACCATCGGCGACTGCGTGGCCCTCGCGCGGAGGGTGGGCGAAGCCATCGCGAAGACACACGCCGTCCCGGTGTTTCTCTACGAAGACGCGGCTTCAGCCCCTCACCGAAAGGGCCTCGAAGACATTCGTCGCGGACAGTTCGAAGGCCTCGCCGCCAAGCTCAAGGATCCTCTTTGGCAGCCCGACTTCGGACCGGCCGAGCCGCATCCCTCGTTCGGCGCGGTCGTGGTCGGCGCCCGCATGCCTCTCATCGCCTTCAACGTGAACCTCAGCACCGACGACGTCGAGATCGCGAAGAAGATCGCGAAGGGGATCCGTCACAGTACCGGCGGTTATCGCTTCGTGAAGGCCATGGGCCTCATCGTCGACATCAACGGCCGCAAGGTCGCCCAGGTCTCGATGAACATGACTGACTTCACGAAGACGCCGCTGTTCCGCGTGATGGAGACGATTCGGAACGAGGCGTCGCGGTACGGTGTTGCCATCTCGGGCTCGGAGATCGTGGGGCTCGTGCCCGCGCAGGCCTTGATTGATTCAGCGGAGCACTACTTGCAGCTCACAGGGTTTTCGGGGAAGCAGGTCCTCGAGACGCGGCTGCGCAGCGAATAGCGTTCAGGTTCACGTTCAGGTTCAGGTCCACGTTGTCGCAGACGGACCTGGACGTTGACGCAGACGGACATCGTCGTTCACGTCAACGACGCAGCGAACGGCAGCAACGTGAACGAACCAGTGTTCTGCTTCAACGTGAACGTGGACGAGTTCTTTTGTGCAACCGGCGGTTGCACTTTCTCGACTGCAGCCTCGCAACCCCGACTTAGTTCGCCTCCGCGGAGAGCAGGAGCTCGGCCTGCTGGAGCACGGTTTGCGTTGCCTTCTCCTGCTTGTCCGGGGGATAGCCGTACTTCCGCAGGATCCGCTTCACACGGACGCGCATCTCGGCCCGAACGTTCTCCCGCAGGGTCCAGTCGATGGTGACGCTGTTCTTGAGCGTCGTTACGAGCTCCCGAGCAATGTCCTTCAGCGTCGGCTCGCCCAAGACCTTCACCGCACTGTCGTTCGTTTCCAGCGCGTCATAGAAGGCGAGTTCATCCGAGGAGAGACCCAACTGCTCCCCGCGGGCATTCGCCTCCCTCATCTCCTTGGCCAGCGCGATCAGCTCTTCGATCACCTGAGCTGTGCCGATCGCGCGGTTCTGATACTTCCGAACCGCCTCCTCGAGCATCTCCGCAAACGATCGGCTCTGCACCACGTTCTGCCTGGCCCGGGCACGGATCTCCCCACTGAGCAGCTTCCGGAGCAACTCGACAGCCACGTTCTTGAGCGGCATATCGCGGACTTCCATCAAAAACTCATCGGACAGGATCGATATGTCGGGCCTCTTGAGCCCAGCCGCCGAGAAGATGTCGATGACTCCCTCGCTCGCAACCGCACCCGAGACGATCTGCCGAACCGCGAAGCTCAACTCGTCATCGGTCTTCCGATCGCCTGACTCATCGCCCTTCAGCATCGCGGCCCGAACGGCCTGAAAGAAGCCGACGTCATCGCGGACCTTCAACGCTTCGTCAGAGGGCACCGCCAGCGCGAACGCCCGCGAGAGGTCATTCACAGCGCTCACAAACCGCGACTTGCCGTCCTCCTGCTTCAGTACGTGCTCCCGTGCCGCCGGGATCAGCGAGAGCCGCTGCTGGGCCGTACCCAACGCCCACGCCGCCCACGAGAAGCCATGCAGCATCCCGCGGCACACCTCGTACTTCGCCACCATCGCAGCGATCGCCTCCGCTTGGTCGATCGCCGTCTCGCCCTGACCACCGCTCTCCGTGTAGGTCGCAAGCGCTTCCTTCAACTTGTCGGCGAGGCCAAGGTAGTCGACGACCAAACCGCCGGGCTTGTCGCGGAACACGCGATTCACCCGGGCGATCGCCTGCATCAGCCCGTGCCCCTGCATCGGCTTGTCGATGTACATCGTGTGCAGCGAGGGCGCATCGAAGCCGGTCAGCCACATGTCGCGCACCAGAACCAGACGGAAGGGATCCTCGGCATTCCGGAAACGCTTCGCCAGATCCTCGCGCCGCTTCTTGCTGCGCAGGTGAACCTGCCACTCCGC
>JANMVV010000262.1:0-2991 GCA_031392925.1 Vicinamibacteria bacterium | reverse complement strand
GGGGTTGCGCGTACTGGCCACGTACACGCGGTTCTCCTGACGATCCACGGCGAGGCCCGAGGGATGAGGCAGGGGGAGGAAGCTCAGTCGGGGCCGACCTTGAGGAGCGCTCACCGCCACCACGAGATGCTCATATTCGCGCGTGATCAGGAGGGTCAGGTCCGTGGCGGCGAGCAAGTCCCACCACCCGGCGGTGGCTCGGCTCACCAGGAGCCGAGGATCGGTGGCCGAGGCCTCCCGCCACTGGCTGCACACCTGTGCGGGGTCACGCCACGCCGCGGCGTGTTCGGCCCCCATCGAGGTCAGTTCCGCCGCCTGCACTTTCATCATCCTCGCAATTGCCGCTTGAGTTCGAAGGCTCCCCAATACATGCGGAAGGCGGACTTGAGGCCGGTGGTGCTCCGTCCGGAGTGTCGCCTCGCGCTGAAGATCGGCACTTCGATGACGGTGTACTCTTCCTTCCGGCAGATCGCGTTGAACTCCAGATCGATGAGGTCGTCATCCCGCCGCAGTTCGGTCAACCGAGTGAGCGCGCGGGGGAACACTTTCGGCGTGCCGTTGATGTCCCAATAGGGCAGATCGAAGAGGGCCCGACACTCCAGATTGTAAAGCAGCGAACCGAGCCGACGAACCCACGAATCCCGGATCTTCCGGTTTGCCTTGATGACCGAGTCGGCATGGACCGACGCATACAGGATCATCAGAACCAGTTCCTTGGTGGTTGTCCGAGCCGAATTCGCGTAGCACAGCAGATCGCCGTGGGCGGCCGACAGGCCGGCACGGACAGCTCTGCCCCATCCCCCGCGCTCGACGCTCAGCGTCCGGATGACCGGATACCGAGCTTCGAGGCCTCGACAGATTTCGAGCGACTCGTCGCGGCGAGGGCCGTTCACGACGGGCAGGAGCTCGAATGGGAAGGGCAGCTGCGAGAGAACCGTGGCGTGCTCCTCGAGTATGGCGCCGATATGGCCGGCCTGATTCTGCACGGGCAGGACGACGGAGACGAGTCGCGGGCTCATGCGCGGGTCCGCCCCAGGGCCTGGAGCGTCTGATCGACGATGGCGACCCGATCCAGCTGGTGGCTGCGCCAGCGATCGGCCTGGCTGCCGCTCCGGCCGTCGGGGGAACGGCGAACGGCGATGGGCCGGAGCCGACAGGCGAGCCCCCGCGACGCAATGACCGAACTGACGAAGGCCGCGAGTCCGCCCGAGATGGTCTGGGCCTCGACCGAGATCGCCGTTTTGAAACCCCCCAGCAGATCGGCGAGGTCATCTTCGGGGTCGGGGTTATAGCTGGACACGATGGCGAGGGTCGCCGCGATCCCCGCGGCCAACAGCATCTCGACCGCCGCCACCGCCTCGACCGACAGCGATCCCGAGGAGATGATGGCGACGTCCGAGCCATGACCAATGACGGCGAGCCGCCCAAGCGCAAAGCGGCCGTCGAGATGTGGCACCCTGAGCTGGTCGTCCTTGCTCAAACTGTAGTACACCGGCCCCGGCAGATCCGCGGTCGCCGGTATCGCGGCCGCCGCTTGCGCCGAGTCGGCGGGCGCCACAATGGTCAAGCCGGGCAGGGTGCGTAACGCACCGATATCTTCAAGAGAGTAGTGGGTGGAGCCGGCGTGGCCATACTCGAATCCCGCGCCCATGCCGACGATTCGTACGGGCAGGCGATGAAGAACCGGCCCGTTGCGAACGAATTCAAAGGTTCTCAAAGCCGCGAACGGGCCTATGGAATAGACATAGGGTCTGAGGCCCGCTTCGGCCAGGCCGGTCGCCACTCCCATCATGTTTTGTTCCGCCACGCCCGCGTTGATGAAGCGTTCCGGAAAGCGCTCTCGAAAGGGCTCCATCACCATGAAGCCCAGATCGCCGGTCAGCAGAACGATTCGGGGATCGGAGGCGGCGAGGAGAGAAAGTTCGCGAACGAATGCCTGCCTCACGGCGCGCTCTCGATTTCCGCCAACGCGATTTCGTATTCCGAGGCGCTCATGGGCAGATAGTGCCAGTTGATTCGGTTCGTCTCCAGCTGCGGCTGCGAAACCGCAAGACCGCGCTCCATGTAAGACACGCCCTTCCCGAAGGTGGTTCGAGCGAGGACAATGTGCGGCGGCTGGCGTTCTGCAGGGTCGGACGCGTCCAGCGCGCGGATCAGCGCTTCGAGGTCGTGACCGTCCACCTCCGTGACCCGCCAGCCGAAGGCCTCCCATCGCTGGCCCAGATTGGAATAGTCGAGGACATCGCAGGTGCGACCGAAGGCTTGCTGCCCATTCCAGTCGAGCACCGCGGTCAGCCGCCCGAGTCGGTGGTGCGCCGCGAAGGCGGCCGCCTCCCACACCGACCCTTCGTTGCACTCACCGTCGCTCAGGAGGCAAAACGCTCGGCGGTTTGATCCCTGCATCCGGGCCCCAAGCGCGGCGCCGACCGCGAAACTGAGGCCGTGCCCGAGTGAGCCCGTGGAAAAGTCGACTCCGGCGAGGATCGATTCCGGATGCACGCCGAGGGGCGAGTCGTCGGCGCAAAAGCGGCCCAGGTCGGCCTCGGAGATCCACCCCTTCAAGGCCAGCGCCGCATAAAGCGCCAGCGCGGAGTGGCCTTTGCTCAGAACGAAGCGGTCCCGATCCGGGTCATCAGGCCCTCTCGCTTGCAGGACGTCCCCGTACAGCGCAACCAGGATCTCGACCACGCAAAGACACGAACCGATGTGCCCGACATTCGCGCGCCGCGACTGGGAAACAATGATCCGGCGCATCTGCCTCGGATCGATCGACACGGCGCCAGGGTTCGACCCGCCATCGAGGACCATCGGCGAGGAGCGTAGCATGATCGTCACCCGGAGGATCAGGCCCGTATCGCGCCATCCAAAATGTAACCCTGAGGGGTATCGTCGAGACATTTGACTCGGTAACCCTCGTGGAGGGTTGCCCGCGTGGGAAAAGAGCAGAGACGGCAGTATCTGGGGTCGGTCCATAGGCGATATCGGAGGGCC
>JANMVV010000208.1:0-2749 GCA_031392925.1 Vicinamibacteria bacterium | reverse complement strand
CGTCTACATCTCGATGAACGGCGACCTGATGGCTTCGCGGTACGACGCCGCCACCCATCAGGTCGGACGGGCGGTGACGCTGGTGACCGGGGTGCGACGGGAGGCGCTGGGCGAAGCCCAGTTCGATATCTCGGAAGACGGCCAGCTCCTCTACGCCCCCGGACCGGACGCCACGGTCGGCCGGATCGTGAGGCTCAAGCAGGGGGGGACCCCCGAAGCGCTCCCGCTCGAGAGCGCCGACTTCCAGCGCTACGACTTGAGCCAGGACCGGCGCTGGTTCGCCGCCACCGTCCAGGTCACCGAAGGAATGGAGCTCCGGATCTACGACCTCCGGGATGGGCAGCACTACACCTGGCTCCGCGGCGAAGGCGTCCGCCAACCGCTCTGGAGCCCGAACGGGGACCGACTGCTCCTCGGCACCAAGGACTCCTCGCAGTGGACCATCGTGCGCGGGTCGCCGAGCCCGGGCGCCCGCCCGGCCATCTTGGCCTCGAGCCCGTTCGATCCCAACTTCCCGGACCCGATCGACTACCACGATGAGCATACGGCACTGGCCCTCGACTGGTCCGGGTCGGTCACCTATCGGTTCGATCCGAGCGACGCCCACCCACGGCTCGACACTGTTATCACCGGGGGGCGATTCCCGTCGGTCTCGCCGAACGGCAGGCTCCTCGCCTTCCAGACCCTCGAGGCGTCCCAGATCATCGTGACCACCTACCCCGTGACGAGCCGCCTCCGGCAGGTCGCCTCCAATGGCGTCGAGCCGATCTGGCTGTCTCCCTCCGAACTCCTCTTTCGGTCGGGGGTCGCCTGGATGCTCGTGCGTCTGGATCCGACCACCGGTGAGCCGGTGGGTGCGCCGACCGCCTGGGCCCGCGACCCCCGGTTCTCCGATACCGCCGGCTGGTCCAATCGCCCGGACCATGCGGGCGGGATCATCTATGTCCAGGGACCGGTCCAGTCGACTGCGCCCTACCTCCGGGTGATCCCCGACTGGGTATCCCAAATGGAGCGCGCCGTGGACACGGCCAACCGATGAGCGACAAGATGACCGACACCCTCACGCGCCTCAGTGCCGCCCTTTCCGACCGCTACCAACTCGAGCGCGAGCTCGGTGCCGGCGGCATGGCGACCGTCTACCTCGCCCAGGACCTCAAGCACGACCGCAAGGTCGCGATCAAGGTCCTCCGGCCCGAGCTCGCGGCCGTCATCGGCGCGGAGCGGTTCCTCTCCGAGATCAAGACCACCGCCAATCTCCAGCACCCCCACATCCTCGCGCTGCACGACTCGGGGGAGGCCGACGGCTTCCTCTATTACGTCATGCCGTATATCGAGGGGGAGTCGCTCCGCGATCGGTTGAGCCACGAGCGGCAACTTCCGGTGGATGAAGCGGTCCGGATCGCGACCGAGGTGGCCGGCGCCCTCGACTATGCTCACCGACACCACGTGATCCACCGTGACATCAAGCCGGAGAACATCCTCCTGCACGATGGCAGTGCTCTGGTGGCGGACTTCGGCATCGCGCTGGCGGTGAGCACCGCCGGCGGCGGACGGATGACCGAGACCGGGATGTCCCTCGGCACCCCGCACTACATGAGTCCCGAGCAGGCGATGGGGGAGCGGGAGATCACCGCCAAGAGCGATGTCTACGCCCTGGGCTGCGTGCTGTACGAGATGCTCTGCGGCGAGCCCCCCTTCACCGGCCCCACCGCGCA
This sequence comes from Vicinamibacteria bacterium, assembly GCA_031392925.1. Taxonomy (GTDB): domain Bacteria; phylum Acidobacteriota; class Vicinamibacteria; order Fen-336; family JAGNNV01; genus JAGNNV01. Next base: position 1,034 of record JANMVV010000208.1, on the reverse strand, counting down.
GGCGATCATGGCGCGGGTGATGACCGAGGAGCCGCGCTCGCTCACGATGCAGCGCCGCACCATCCCGCCGCACGTCGAGGCCGCGGTCCATATCGCGCTCTCGAAGCTCCCAGCCGACCGGTTCGCGACCGCGGCGGATTTCGCGGAGGCGCTCGGCGGCAAGATGGCCAGTCGGCACGACGGGAGGACCGTGGCGCGCGCTGCGGCCCACTTGCCCTCTTACCGTCCTGCCGGCTGGCGGGGACACGCGATCGCTGCCGGTGCCCTGATCCTTGCGGCGGTCGGCGGCGCAGCTGTTTGGAACTGGGTCCACCGCCCCGCCGTTGTCGCGCCTCGGCCGGTGGCGCGATTCAGTATCCAGCTACCGCGCGACGCGCAGGCGGTCGGCGCCACCGGGTCGACCATCGCCGTCTCACCCGACGGATCGCAGATCGTCTATGTCGGTCGGGCCCCATCCGGTTCCCGGCTCTACGTTCGGCGGCTGGACCGGCCCGATCCCGTGCCGATCCCCGGCACCGACGGGGGCACGCTCCCCTTCTTTTCGGCTGATGGGGCCACGCTCGGCTTCCGGCAGGGGGCGAAACTGGTGAAGGTGCCCATGGCCGGCGGGCCGGTCACCCCGATCGTCGACTTCCCGGGGGAGGTCTACGGTGCGACCTGGACCACGGGGGACACGATCATCTTCGGCGCCGATTCCGGATTGATGGAAGTGCCCGCGGCGGGGGGGGCGTCACAAGTGATCGCCCGGCCGGACAGCGCCGAGGCCTTTCACTTCCCCGAGGTCCTCCCCGACGGCCGGACGGTGCTCTTCGGCGACGTGAAGGGGGGGACCGTGAAGCTCGCCGCGCTCACCCGCCGGACCGGCGCGATCAAGCGCTTCACCCAGCAGGGGGGGTACCCCCGGTACGTCGCCGGCGGCTTCGTGGTGCTGGTGGATCCCGCCGGCATCGTGTTGGCGGTCCGATTCGACGGCGCGAAGCTGGAGGTGACGGGAGCGGCGGGGACGGTGGCGGACGGGTTGAGCGCGAACTTCG
>JANMVV010000199.1:0-39315 GCA_031392925.1 Vicinamibacteria bacterium | reverse complement strand
GAGACCCTCGGCATCACCCACGCGGGCTGGCGCGCTGCCGCCATCGGCCTCGTCATGGCCTGCATGCTGACGTTCTTTCCCCTCGTCTCCTTTCTGCTGCATCCTCTGGGGACCCTGGTCCATGAGATCGGACACACCGTGGTCTTCTGGGTCTTCGGCTATCCCGCGGTTCCCGCTTTCGATTTCACGAATGGAGGCGGCATGACCATGGGGGATCACGACCGCTCGTCCGCGGTGGTGGGAGCGTGGGTCACCGGCCTCCTGATCCTGGCCTGGTGGCAACGCGAGAAGAAGGGTGTCCTCGTCGCGCTGGCCGCCGTGGCCGTCATCTACTTCTTCATGTACAACACCTGGCGGGAGAGACTCGCCATCTCCATAGGCGGGCACGGCGGCGAGATCGTTTTCGGCGCCCTCTTCCTCTACCGCGCCCTGACCGGATGGGGCTGCAAGCTGGAGGCCGAGCGGCCTCTCTACGCCTTCATCGGTTTCATCGTGCTTTTCGGGAGCCTCCGGCTCGGCTTCATTCTGGCTGGGAATTCCGTGGAGAAGGACTGGTACCTCCAGGGCAAGGGCGGCATCGACAACGACCTCGTCATCTCTGGCCTGTACCTGAGTTTGAAGATCGAAGGGATGGGCCGCGGCCTGATCACCGCCACCCTCCTCGCCATCCCCGCCGCGTTCTGGGCGGCCTCCATGCGCAAGACCATCGGCGCGGTTTCGGAGGCGGAAGAAGAGGTTTGAGAGGCGTCAACTAGAATAGGCGCGCTTGCCCTGGGTCTACATGCTGCGTTGCGGCGACGGATCGCTATACACGGGCCTCGCGAAGGATGTGGACGCGCGGCTGAAGCAGCATCGGGAGGGAAAGGGCGCGCGCTACACGCGCGCTCATCTTCCGGTGACGCTCGCGTGGTCGAAAGAGTGCGAGACGTGGGGCGAGGGGTTGAAGGAAGAGTTTCGGATCAAGAACCTCAATCGGGAGGCGAAAGAGAAACTCGTGAGCGGGGATTAATGGCTGAGCTGTTGTTGAGTTGTCAGGATCTGGGGAAGTCGTTCGGCTCGGCTCCGTTGTTCGAGGGTCTCTCGTTCGGCGTCTTCGAAGGCGATCACATCGGCCTCGTCGGCCCCAACGGCTCGGGGAAGACCACCCTTCTGAAGATCCTCGCCGGGCTCGAGGAGCCGAGCACGGGCACCCGCGCGGCGCGGAAGCGCCTGCGTTTCGGCTTCGTGGCCCAGGATCCGAAGTTCGATCCCGACCACACCGTGGAGCAGGTGTTGCGGGCGGCCCTCAAGGGAGAGCATCTCGATCCTCATGAGGTGGACACCAACGTAGCCATCATGATGGGGAAATCCGGTTTCGACGATCCGAGTGCGAAGACGTCCATCCTTTCCGGAGGCTGGAAGAAGCGGCTCGCCATCGCCGCCGAGTTGATTCACGAGCCCGAGCTGCTCCTGCTCGACGAGCCCACCAACCATCTCGACCTCGAAGGCATCCTCTGGCTCGAGGATCTTCTGCCCCGCGAGCCCGAGGCTTTCGTGGCCATCAGCCACGATCGCTACTTTCTGGAATCGATTACCAGCCGGATGATCGAGTTGAACAAGGCCTTCGCGCTCGGCATGTGCGATGTGGCCGGCAACTACAGCCGGTACCTCGAGAAGAAGGACGAGCTCCTCGCCGGTCAGGCCGCCTATCAGGATTCGCTGCGTAACCGCGTTCGCGGCGAACTGGTGTGGCTCTCGCGCAAGGCCAAGGCGCGCACGCGGAAGGCTCAGGCCCGGATCGACGAAGCCGGACGCATGCAGAGCGAACTGGCCGATCTCGATCGGCGATCGCAGAAATCAACGGTCGGCATCGACTTCGCCGCCACCGAGCGCCGGACGAAGCAGCTCATCGTCGCGAAGGGCATCAGCAAGAGCTACGGCGACCGGCCGATCGTCACCAGGCTCGACCTCACCCTGTCGCCCGGCCTTCGGCTCGGGCTCCTCGGCGGCAACGGGAGCGGCAAGACCACGCTGATGCGGATGCTCGCGGGCACGGAGAAGCCAGACCGCGGATCGGTGACCCACGCCGAGGGCTTGAAGATCGTGATGTTCGATCAGCACCGCTCGCGTCTCGACCCGACCCAGTCCCTCCGCCAGACCCTCGGCGCCACCGGCGACTCGGTCATCTTCCAGGACCGTTCGATCCATGTGGTCGGCTGGGCCAAGCGATTCATGTTCCGGCCCGAGCAACTCGACACGCCGGTGAGCCGTCTGTCCGGCGGCGAGCAGGCGCGCGTGGTCATCGCGAAGCTCATGCTCGAGCCCGCGGATGTGTTGCTGCTCGACGAGCCCACGAACGATCTCGACATCCCCACCCTCGAGGTCCTCGAAGAGAGCCTGCTCGAATTCCCCGGCGCGCTCGTCCTCGTGACTCACGACCGTTACCTGCTCGATCGCGTCTCCACCCGGATCCTCGCCCTCGATGGACGCGGCGGACTCACGCCCTTCGCCGACTGCGCCCAGTGGGAAGAAGCGCAGGGTCGCGACTACGCGCCGCCTCCCACCGCGACCGCCCCCGCACCGGTCGCGACCGCGCGGCCTTCGCAGACTCCGGCCGGGGCGCCCAAGGCCTCCGCCGCTCCGGCCGCAAAAGCGAAGAAGCTCAGCTACAAGGATCAGCGCGAGTGGGATCAGATGGAAGCGAAGATCCTCGCAGCGGAGCAAGCGCTCGCAGCGGCCCAGGCAAGGGTCGCCGATCCCGCCATCGCTTCGGACTATCAGGCCCTGATCGACGCGAACCTGGCCCTCACCAAAGCCCAGGGCGAAGTGGACAAGCTCTACGCCCGGTGGGCCGAACTCGAGGCGGCGGGCGCGGTGAAGGCCTGAGGCAGGGCCTACCAGCCGATCAGTTGCAGTCCTTTCACCACCTTGAAGTGTTTGTCCCGGGTGACCAGGGGCAGGTCGTGCTCGATAGCGGTCGCGGCGATCCACACATCGTTCTCCGGAATTGGTGTGCCCGCCGCGCGGAGCTGATGACGGACTCGCGCATAAACCCCGGTGGTGCGGGCGGTCGTTTCGAGAACGCGGATTTCGCCGAGCAACTCGTCCAGCCATTCTTCGAGCCGGGCTTTCTTCTTCGAGCCAAGCAATCCGTAGCGGTACTCACCCAGCACGGTGACGGGAAGAGCGAGTCCCCGAAACGGCATGAGGACCGCGCCCAGCGCGTCGTTCCCATCCGCGAAGGCCGAGAGGGCGTTGGTATCGAGCGCTACTTCCAAGTTTCGGTCTCGATTCGCGAGAACTCGCGATCCACGACCCGTTGGACTTCACGGGTGGCGGCCTTGATGTCCTTGAGTTTGCCGAAGGACCGCTTCCAGCCCGGGACGGCCACCGGCTCCTGCTTGCGCCGCAGCTGAGAGGTGACCGCTCGCTCGAAGAAGATCCTGAGAGACAGACCTTCCTGCGCGGCGTGCGCCTTCGCCGATCGAAACAGCGTGTCGGGGAGTTCAACCGTGGTCTTCACAACTCCTGTCTACCATATTTACGGTTTTACGGGCAACTGCCCCCGCCGGGCGGCGAATTGCGTGGGGTCGTCATTGCGAGGAGCCATTCCGTTGGTGCCGCGACGAAGCAACCCCCTCCCACCACTACCCAGCCCGCAGAGTTAGTAGCGGTTGGACGGGGTTGCTTCGTCGCTTCGCATTTCGCCGGACTCCCCGCAATGACGACCCCAACGCAATCCGCTGGTCGGGCTGGGTAGTTACGAGGCAGGACAATAGAATCCCGCGATGCGAATCGAGGAGCGGTCGCGGTTCTCTTACTTCGAGGCGGCCACGGAGCCGAGGCGAGCTTCGCGGATGCCCATGGCCACCAGCAGGCCGTTGAGAATCGCCTGCGGGCGCGGCGGGCAGCCGGGGATATAGACGTCCACGGGCAGGACGCGATCGACGCCTCCAATCGAGGCATACGTGGCCTCGCCGAAGATGCCACCGCTGCACCCGCACGCGCCCACCGCCACCACGATTCGTGGCTCGGGGGTCGCTTCGTACGTCCGGCGAAGTGCCACCTCCATGTTCCTGGTCACCGGGCCGGTGACCAGCAGCAGGTCCGCATGGCGCGGACTCGCCACGATGTGAACGCCGAATCGCTCCAGGTCATAGAGGGGATTCGTGGTCGCGGCTATCTCCAGCTCGCATCCGTTGCAGCTTCCGGCATCGACCTGGCGGACATGGAGCGATCGCCCCAGCCGGCCATGAATGCGCTCGCGGAGGCGGTCGGCGGATTCCTGGAAGCTCGGGCCGGCGTGAGCTTCTACCCGCACGAAGGCGCCCCGCCCGCTTGAAGGCTCCACATCGAACGACGCCGTGCGCGCGAGCTGTTCACGAGTGTAGGCCGCGACCTCGACGTCGTGGGACACCTCGACCGCCTTCTCGGGACAGGCGGAGACGCAGTCCCGGCACTGTATGCACGCGGCGTAGGAGAGCGTGACCGTCTTTCGCCCCGGCTCCGGAGTCGCGGTGCTGATCGCCCCCGTGGGGCAGGCGCGCGCGCATTCATCGCAGGCGACACAGCGGCTGAAGTCGATGACGGGAAAGCCGAAGGAAGGCTGCGTCCCGAACGGTTGGGCCTCGGTGAGGACTCCGGTCCGAAGACTCTTAGCGATGATGCGAAGCATGTGTCCTTGCGTCCCCTCTCAGCGGTCGTTTCCGGAATAGGAGAAGTTGAAGCTTTTGTTGATCACCGGGAAGTCCGGAATGATGTTGCCGGGCGCGGCCTGAATGATCCCGGGCCAGTTCTGAAAACTCGGATCGTTGATCTTGACCCGGGAGATCTCGCCTCGCTCGTCGGTCGCGACCCAGTGAGAGCAGGGACCGCGCCAGGCTTCCGCCCATCCCAGAGCCGAGGCGCTCGCCGGCAACCGATCGGGCAGGGACGCAACCAGCGGGGTGTCACTCCTCGCGGGCATCGCGTCGAGAACCTGGCGAATGATGGACAGCGATTGCTCCACCTCGCGCGCGCGCACCATGAGCCGCGCCCTGACATCTCCGCCTTCTTCCACCGGAACGTCGAATCGCAGGCCCTCGTAGCCATCGTGCGGATGGTCCCGCCGGAAATCGGTATCCACCCCCGACGCACGCGCGGCCATTCCCACGATCCCGAGATCGAGAGCAGCCTGCCGGGTGAGGACTCCGGTGGCGTCGACGCGGTCGGTGAAGGAGCCAGCACTCGTAAGCAGCGTGAGCAGGTCCTCGAAGTCCTTCTTGAACCCTTCGAGATGGAGCCGAAGCGCATCCTCTCCGCCCGCCGGCAGATCCCGCTTGATGCCCCCGACGGCGACGACGCCCCTCATGAGCCGCGTGCCGAAATGAGCGTCCTGTAGACGGGCGAGGCCTTCGCGAAGCGTCTGGGCCCGGCTCGCGGCCACGGTGAACGCGACGTCGGTGGCGACGCCGCCGATATCGGCGATGTGGTTGTAAAGGCGCTCGAGCTCCAGCATCAGCACCCGCAGGGACCGGGCCCGCGGGGGCGGTTCGACATTCGCGAGACGTTCGATGGCATGGGCCCAGGCGAGCGCGTGGCCCACGGTGGTATCGCCGGAAATCGACTCGGCGAGAGATATCCCGTGACGCCACGGCAATCGCTCGAACCTCTTCTCGGTCCCCTTGTGGACGTAGAACAGCCGAAGCTGGAGATACAGGATCGGCTCGCCGGCCACCCCAAAACGGAAATGCCCGGGCTCGATGATGCCCGCGTGAACGGGCCCTACCGGCACCTGAAACACTCCTTCGCCGGTGACCGGCCGGAAGGGATGGAAGTCCCCGGAAAGGCGGGGGACCACGCGGTCATCCGGAAAGTCCTTGCGAAGAGGCCACGCGCCATCCGGCCAGTCGTCATGGAGAGCCACGCGCGAAAGGTTCGGATGGCCTTCGGGCGCCAGGCCGAAGAAATCCATGATCTCGCGTTCGAACCAGTTCGCCGCCGGATACTTCGCGGCAATCGACGGAAAGGTGGGCGTGGCCGGATCGATCGGCGCCGCGAGGTGAAGAAAGGCCCGCTCCTTGGCCAGCGACCAGACGTGGTGCACGACGAAGCGACCGAGCGATGAGCGCTCATCGCTCGCGAAGAGCGAGACCAATCGCCCGCCGAGGCCAGCCGAGACCCGGTCGGCCAGATCCGGCAGCGTCCTTGCCTCAACCTCCAGGGTCAATTCCCCGGGACGCCGCTCCCGGATCGAGGCGTCGGCCACCCCGAGCGCGGTCGCCACCGCGGCGAAGGCCGACATCAGACTCCCCCTCCCACGACCGCGGCCGCCGCGTGAATCAGGGCCAGCAGCCAGGCCGGAAGATAGAACGCGGACACGACGGCCACGATCGCCGCGACGATCGCGGTGGCGGTGCTGACATCGAGGCGCTCGGGCGCGGGAACGCGCCGGTCGGAAGGATCGCGCGGCGGCCCGAGCACCAATCGTCCGATCTGATAGGCGAAGCCGCAGAAGAGCACGACCAGAGCGGCCAGAAAGACCGCGGTGGCCGCCACGTGCGGTCCGGAAAAGCCGGCCCTGAGGATGATCATCTCGCTGAAGAAGAGACCGAAGGGCGGCGAACCCATGACCATCAGCGATCCGAGCACCAGGAGGCCGCTCGCGACGGGAGCGCGGCTGAGGGTCCCGTTCCCGATCCGGTCGAAGTTCGACGAGCTGTGGAGCTGGGCGAGGGTGCCCGCGGAGAAGAAGGTGACAGGCTTCGCGAGCGAGTGATAGGTCATGTGCAGGAGGGCTCCGAAGACTGCGGCCTCGCTGCCCAGCCCGAATCCGACCGCGATGATGCCGACGTGCTCGATACTCGAATAGGCGAGCAGCCTCTTCAGGTTCCACTGGACCAGGACGAACGGAGTGGCGATGAGCACGGAGAGCAGACCGAGGCCGAGCAGCAGATCGCCGGAGAAGGCGGGGCCGAGCGCCGCCTTGGAAATGAGATGAATGCGCAGGACGCAATAGAGCGCGCCGTTCAGCATGCCCACCGCCATCAGCACTCCCGCGGGCGACGGAGCCTCACGATAGGCGTCCGGCTTCCAGGTGTGCATCGGAGCGAGCCCCGCCTTGGTGCCGTAGCCGATCAGCGCGAACATCACGCCGAGCCGCAAGGTGAAGGGGTGCAGCGTCGATGCCGTCTCCATGAACTGCGTCCAGTTGAGCCGGGCCATGCCCTCCCCGAGATGGCCCTTGCCCGAGGCATATAGAAGGACGGTTCCGAGGAGAGCGAAGGCGAGCCCAAGGCTTCCGAGCACGAGGAACTTCCAGCCCGCCTCGAGCGAGGTGTCCTTGTCGTGGAAGGTGATGAGAAAGACCGAGGCCAGGGTCGTGAGTTCGACGGCGATCCACAAGACGCCGAGGTTGTTCGACACCGAGACCAGCAGCATCGCGAAGACGTAGGCGGGGATCAGACCGAAGAACTCGGCGCGCATGCGCGGGGTGACCAGCTTGCGAGCCTCATTGCGACGCAGGTACCCCACACCGTAGACCCCCGAGAGCAGACCCACGAAACCACCCAGGACGAGCACGAGCGCCGACAACCCGTCCACCCGCAACGCCTCGCCAAACGCCGCCGGCACGGTTCCGCCGAGGAATTTAAACGCGGTGGCCAGGCACAAAATGAAAGTCAGGGCCAGGCCGCCCACCATCACGATCTCCTTGAACCGCCGCGAACCGCCAAAGCCGCCGAGGGCGGCGGCGATCAGGGGGACGGCGAGGGTGAGGATGAGAACGTTCAAGGCCCTACCCTTTCAACTTCGAAAGCCGGCTGACGTCCATCGATTCGAACCGATCCACGATTCGCTGGACGAGAATGCCGAGGAGGAGAACGGCCACGATCACGTCGAAGGCGATGCCCAGCTCGACCACCAGGGGCATCCCCGGCGTGACTCCGACCGCGACCAGGAACACCGCGTTCTCCACGGTGAGCAGGGCGAGAATCTGGGTGATGGCCTTCTTGCGCGTGACCATCAGGAACATGCCGATGAGCAGCATGGAGAGCGCGACGCCGATGAGATGATGGCTTTCGCCCCGCCCGCCCTGCGGGAAACCGGTGCTGACCCGGTACCCGACCACGGTCAGTCCAAGGCACACCATGAGCGAAGCGGGAACGTTCAGGAACGGCTCGATCTCCCGGTGAATGCCGATGCGATCGATGATCCGCATCAGATACCAGGGAATCAGGATCGCTTTCAACGCCACGGTGATCACCGCGGTCACCAGCAGTTCGTGGCGGGACTCCGACAGGGCGATGACGGCGGCGACCACACCAAGGAACAGGGACTGAACACCGTAGAGACGAATGGTGGTGAACAGAGCGCGCTGGCCGACCATGAGGAACGCGCTCACCAGCATGCCCGCGGCGCACAGGATCAACAGGTCGCTGGTGGTCATGCCTTGTCGAACCTCATAGGAAGCGAATGGCCAGGGCCAGGAAGGCGAGCCCAAGGGAGATCGACACCAGTTCCGGCACCCGGAACAGGCGGAGCTTGGCGTTCGAACTCTCGGTGATGGTCACCGCGACGGCCAGCACGAAGACCTTCATCGCCCAGACCAGGAGGGCCACGAACACGGCTACCGGCTCGCCGGTCAAGGCGATACCGAAAGGCACGAACAGATCCACGAGCAGGGTGAGATACAGGAGCTCCTTCACCGCCGACGCCCATTCGACGAGGGCCAGGTCGGGTCCCGCGTACTCGAGGACCATCGCCTCGTGGATCATGGTCAGTTCGAGATGGGTGGCCGGGTTGTCGACCGGAATGCGGCCGGTCTCGGCGATCACGATGATGAAGAGGCCGGCGAAGGCGAGCACATCGCTTGGATGGAAGGTCACTCCATGCACGATCAGGTTCCGGACCAGCTCGCCCAGGTTCAACGAACCGGCGCCGAGGGCGGAGGTGAACAGACCGAGCATCAGCGCGGGTTCGGCCAGCGCCGCGATGGTCATGTCGCGGCTCGCGCCCATGCCGCCGAAGGCGCTGCCGGTGTCGAGTGCCGCGGTGGCCAGGGCGAACCGGGCGAAGGTGAGAGCGCCCACCAGGAGCAGGATGCCGCCCGCGGATTCCATGGGCGCTCCGGCCACGAGAACGGGCACCAGCGTGGTGGCGGCGACCACGGCCCCGAAATACGCGCGCGGGCCGGCCACATAGATCCACGAGGCGGTCGCGGAGCGGACCGGCTCCTTGCCGAGCAGCTTGGCGAGGTCGTAGTACCCCTGGAGCAGCGGCGGTCCCTGTCGATTCTGAAGCCGCGCCTTCATCTTCTTGATGAGGGTCGTGAGGAGCGGAGCGAGCGCCAGCAGCAGAGCCGCCTGGGCCGCGGCGAAGGCGAAGGCGAGGAGGGCGCTCAGAATCATCTCGATCACGCGCCGCCTCCGAGCCAGAGGAGAATCGCGACGACCAGCGCGAGCACGTAGGCGAGGTAGGCGTGGAGGCTGCCTGCCTGCAGCACCTTCATGCCGCTCGCCGCACTCAGGACTCCTCGGAGCAGCGGTCCGTAGACATACCGCTCGAAGGTCGGCTCGATGACCGCCCAGTACCGAACCTCGTGGGGGAAATAGGGCGAGCTCTCCGTGAGGGTTTCCACTCGCCGGGTGGGCCGATACACGCCGTTGAAGATCATCAGCAGCGGCTTCGAGAACGCGGCCGCCGAATACTCGGTGCGCGCCGACAGTTCACCACCGCAGCCCCACGTCGGAACCCGGCGAGTGGCGAGACCGTTCCTCGCGGCCAGCAGGACCGCGGCGAAGAGCGCGCTCAGCAGGACGGCGGCGAACCACGCGGGGGCCAGATGATCGAACGGTCCGCTCAAAGACTTCGTCTCGATCGATCCCCAGTCGAGGCTCGACACGTCCTGCAATCCGGGCAGGGACGGCAGCACGCCGCCGAGAGCGCCCAGAACCATGCCCGGGAAAAGCCCGAGCCCCACGCAGGCCAGGGCCAGGAAAGCCTGCGGGGCAAGCATGGTGCGCGGCGACTCATGCGCCTCCGCGGCGGCGGTGCTTCGCGGCAGGGCGAGAAAACCGATGCCGAACACCTTGACGAAACACGCGGCGGCGAGAGCGCTGGTCAAGGCGAGCAGCGCGCCGCTCAGCGGATAGTTCAGACGAATGAGGCCAGAGATCGAACTGAACCCGAGCAGCAGTGCCTGGAAGGTCAGCCACTCGCTCACGAAACCATTGAGGAGAGGCAGGCCGGCGATGGCCATGGCGCCCACCAGGAAGAAGAGCCCCGTCCAGGGCATGCGCCGCAGCAGGCCTCCGAACTGTTCGAGATTCCGGGTGCCCGTCCCCATCACGACGCTTCCCGCGCTGAGGAAGAGCAGACCCTTGAACACGGCATGATTCAGGACATGGGCGAGACTCGCGGCCATCGCGAGAGTCGCAAGTTCGCGGCGCTGATACGACAGCGCCACCATCCCCGCTCCCAGTCCAAGGACCATGATCCCGGCGTTCTCGATGGTGCTGTAGGCGAGGAGTCTTTTCAGATCGCTCTGAGTCAGGGCGTAGAGCACTCCAAGAATCGCGGACACCGTCCCCAGGCCCATGAAGAGCAGGCCCCAACTCGATGAGGGGGTGCCGAGGCCGAAGGCGCAAACCCGGAACAGGCCATAGACACCCGCGGTGATCAGCACCGCGGACATGAGCGCCGAGATGCTGCTTGGGGCCGCGGGATGAGCCTCGGGCAGCCAGACGTGAAACGGGATGATGCCCGCCTTGACCCCGAAGCCGACCAGGAACAGGGCGAAGACACCGTCGCGGGTCCAGCCGGCGGCCAGGTTACCGGCGAGCAGGGAGGACAACGACATCGAGCCGGACGAAGCGCCCAGCGCGAGGAAGCCCGCGAGCAGGCAACCCGTGCCCACGTGCGACATCACAAGATACAGATAGGCGGCGCGGCGGCTCGCGAGCTCTTCATGCTCGGTGGCCACGAGAGCGGCGGTGGCGAGCGTCATGAGCTCCCAGGCGAAGAGAAAGGTGATGACATCGGCCGCCACGAACACGATCTCCACCGCGCCGAGCATGACGTTGAGCGAGGCGCCCACGCTGGCCATGCGGGTTGCCGGGATCGAGTGGGCGAAATACCCGGCGCTGTAGACGGCCACGGGAAGGGCGATAAGGCCGAACACCATCAGGAACCAGGCCGAGAGCGGTGTTATGGCATACGACAGCGCGAGGCCCGACGCCGAGTGACGGAGCAGGTCGCCTTCGAGCGCCCGCCCGCCCATGAGGACGTGCACCGCCGCGGCGAAGGTGAGGGCCGACGCGAGGATGGAGCCCCCGAGAGCCGCGGACCTGCTGATCGCGGCCTGTCGGGCGAAGGCGAGGGTGACCCCGACCGTCGCGAGACGAATCAAGACCGCCGCGGGAACCGCGACCTCCAACAGCCAGGGAATGCTCGGACTCAACCTCTCCACCAGACGACCAGCATCAGCCACACGACCAGGGCGGTCACGTACGCCAGGTAAGCGTGAAGACTGCCGGCCTGAACGACTTTCAGACCGTTTGCCACGCGCAACACCGCGCGCAAGAGAGGATTATAAATGTAGCGCTCGAAGGTCGGCTCGATCTCCGCGTGATACCGGACCTCATGAGGGAAATAGGGCGAGACCGCGGAGAGCGATTCCACGCGCCGGGTCGGCCGATACACCGCCCCGAAGATCATCATCAGGGGCTTGGAAAACGCGGTGGCCGTGTACTCGGTCTGCGCCGACAGCTCGCCCCCGCAGCCCCAGGTCGGCACGCGGCGAACCGCGACCCCGGCCCGAGCGGCCAGAAGCCCGGCGAGTGCGATCCCGGACAACAGGACGAAAGCGAACACCAGGGGAACGAGGTGATCGAAGGCGCTCCGATCCGTGGCCATACCGAAGCCGGCCCCCATCGCATCCCCCGGCCGCCGCACTCCGGGCAGAGACGCGAGCACCGGGCCCATCACCCGCAGGACGAGGCCCGGAAAGAGCCCCAAGAGAACACACAGGACGGCGAGCAGCGCCTGCGGGGCCAGCATCACCGCGGGCGCCTCGCGGGCATCGGCCGCGGCCGGAGAGCGCGGCAGGGCGAGAAAGCTGATTCCGAAGGCCTTGACGAAACAGGCGGCGGCGAGGGCGGTGGTGAGGGCGAGCAGCGCGCCGCCCACCGGAAACAGGAAGAGGACGAGCGGGTCGGTGGAGCCGCGGAAACCAAACAGAAAAGCCTGAAAGGTCAGCCATTCGCTGGCAAACCCGTTCAGGGGCGGCAGGCCGGAGATCGCCATGGCCCCGACGAGGAAGAACAGGCCCGTCCAGGGCATCCGCCGCAACAGGCCTCCGTAGCGTTCTATCTGTCGGGTTCCGGTTGTCATCACCACGTTGCCGGCGCCCAGGAACAGCAGGCCCTTGAAGACCGCGTGATTCAGGACGTGATACAGGCTCGCCGCAATGCCGATCCAGGCAAGATCACCGCGACCTTGGGCGAGCGCCATCATCCCTGCCCCCAGACCCAGCAGAATGATCCCGATGTTCTCAATGCTGTGATAGGCAAGGAGTCGCTTCAGGTCGTGCTGCATCAGCGCATAGAGAACGCCGAGCACGGCCGAGAGACCGCCCACCACGACCACGACCACGCCCCAGGACAACCTGGGCACGCCAAGGCCGAACGCGCAAACCCTGACCATGCCGTAGATGCCGGTCTTGAGAAGCACCGCGGACAGCAGCGCGGAGATGCTGGTGGGCGCCGCCGGATGCGCCTCGGGCAGCCAGACGTGCAATGGGACGATCCCCGCCTTGACCCCGAACCCGAGGAAGAAGAGCGCGAACAGGGCGTCCCGCATGGGCCCACGCACCACATCCCCCGAGAAGAGAGTCGCGAACGACAGCGAACCGGTCGCGGACGCGAGCACCAGGAACGCGGCGATCAGGCAGCCGGTGGCGATGTGCGACATGACCAGATACACCGCGGCGGCGCGGCGGCTTCGGGGATCCTCGTGGTCGGTGGTGACCAGCGCGGCCGCGCTCAGAGTCATGATCTCCCAGGCGAAAACGAAGGTGATGGCATCGCTGGCTACGAAGACGATCTCGACCGCGCCCACCAGCACGTTGAACGCGGCCACCACGAAAACCGAGCGACGATCGAAATGCCGGTCGGCGAAGTAGCCGATGCTGAAGACGGCTATGGGAATGGCCAGGGTCGACAGGACGATCAGGAACCACGCCGAAAGCCCGTCGATGCTGTAGCCGAAGGGGAGCTGCGAGGCGCGATGGAGGAACAACTCGCCCTGGCTGGACGCTCCGGCCATGAGCGTCGCCGCCGCCGCCGAAAGAGTCATCAGAGAGGCCGTGGCGGATCCGATGAACCCCACGAGCCTCGCTGCTCGGGGCCGAGAGGCGGCCAGCAGAGTCAGAGCGACAACCACCGCCCGAATCGCGAGTGCTGCGCGAAGACTGTCGCCGGGGTCGAGCGGGATCATCCCGTCGCGGGTCCCCTCCGCGATGAACTCCTGCTTCTACTCAGCATCCACCGACCGTCCGTTCACTGGAGATCCTGAAGTGAACACGGAGCCTCAAGCCGTCATCACCCCACTCATGAGGGGATTGTAGCTCCGCGCGACTCGTGAGGCGCCGCGCAGGGGCGACGCTACTCCAGCGCTTTCATGAATCGCTCGAAGCGAGGGCGGAAGCTTCGGGCGGGATCGACCGACGCGACCACCCTCGTGGCCTGACCGAGGATCTCCGACCGGGGAACGAAGCCGAAGAAGCGGGAGTCGAAACTGTTGTCGCGATTGTCGCCCATGACCAGGTAGCGCAGGGGCGGCACCACCACGGGGCCAAAGGTCGAGGCCGCGGTCTGGGTTGGTGACACCTCGACGAGATGCTCGCGATTGAAAACCGATTCCTGCCATACCGGTGAGTCACCGTCGGGGGTCCCGGTCTGGCGATACACGGCGGTGATGCCGTTCACGATCAATCGGTTGTCCTTCATCTCGATGCGGTCGCCGGGGATGCCGACCACGCGCTTCAGGAGTCGCACCCCGTCGTGAGGCGAATACAGAACCACGATGTCCCCACGGCTCGGATCAGACCACTGGGCAAGACGCCAGGTCGTGAAGGGAACCTTTAGATCGTAGGCCGCTCGATTGATGAACACCCGTTCGCCCTCGAGGACGGTCGGGCGCATCGAACCCGAGGGCACGTCGTTCCAGTCGGCCACCGCCGATCTGAACGAGCCGAGCACGAGGGCGGTCACGGCCAGGGGCCGCATCCATTCAATCCAGAAGCGGTGAGCGGCGTCGCGAAGCTTGTTCATGTGGATATGAAGACGATCTCCGGGCGGCAAAGGTTTCAGGAGGACGACGCAGATTAGAACAGGGACCCCTTGGAACCCGAGGCGCCGCTAGAATCCCGGCCCAACCAGGAGAGCAAAGAATGAGCAAAGGGCGGCTTGAGGCATTCAGCGACGGCGTGCTCGCCATCATCATCACCATCATGGTGCTCGAATTGAAGGTGCCGCATGGCGCCGATGTGGACGCAATCGCTCCCCTCTTCCCCGTGTTCCTGAGCTACCTGCTGAGCTTCATCTACCTGGGCATCTACTGGAACAACCATCACCACTTGCTCCACGCCGCCTCGAAGGTGACCGGCGGAATCCTGTGGGCCAACCTGCACCTTCTCTTCTGGCTCTCCCTCGTCCCCTTCGTCACCGCCTGGATGGGTGAGAATCACTTCGCACCGATTCCCGTGGCCCTCTATGGGGTGATCCTCTTCATGGCGGGCTGCGCCTACTTCATCCTCGCCCGCGCCCTCGCCAGCCACCATGGCGCGGATTCGGCCATCGCGCGGGCTCTCGGCGGCGACTTCAAGGGGAAGATCTCCCTGGTCGCCTACGCGATCGCGATTCTCGTCGCCCGCTCTATGCCCGCTCTCGCGGGCGTCCTGTACGTCGCGGTCGCCCTCATGTGGCTGGTGCCGGATCGGCGTATCGAGAGGGTGCTCGCGGAATAGCGCGCGGTGGTTCGGGTCGCGCAGGTCCGATCGCGGAGAATGAACCGTGCCCATGAGACGCCCTCCGCATGCGGAAGAGAAACAGTTCGACTCCTTCAAGGCCACGAGCCTCTACTGCCCGCGCTGTCAGAAGGCGCAGCCCGTCGATGAACGGCTGCTTCTCATCCTGCCCGACGGCGAACTGTACGAGTACGTCTGCCAGCTCTGCTGGACGCAGCTCGGAAAGCGGAAGGTGGAGCAGGAGCGCCCCGCGCTGATCATCTGAGCGGTGAGCCGGATGATTGCCACCCGGGGGGCCGGCCGATTCGCGGATCAGAGATCGAGCAACTCACCGAAGGTGTCCTGGAAGCTCCCACCGGAGCTTGCGGAGAGTTGTGCGAAGGGGAAGCGCGGGACGGCTCTAGCCGCCAAAATGCCCGTAGTTGACCCAGGCGATGACCGCGGAGCAAACCAGCAGGGCTAGAGAGGGCAACATCTTGAACGGCGGGTTTCTCACCCGCAGGTGCGTAACGAAGGCGGCGGTCATGAGAATAGACCAGACCCATCGCGCCGCAGGCTGAAAGCCGAGGCGGTGGTACGCTCCTTTCAGGAGAGACATGGCCAGCGACCCACCAGATTCGGACCGCGGCACTCCGGTCTCGGACCGCATTCGGGCTCGCCTTCAAAAAGCAGGCCGACGCTTTCACGCGAATGACAACATCGCCGCTTTTATCGAGGAAGGCGAACTCGATCAACTGCGGCTCGAGGTCGCGAGCCGGATCGACGGACTGCTTCAGGCCCTGGTGATCGATACCGAGAGCGATCACAACACTCAGGACACCGCGAGGCGCGTGGCCAAGATGTACCTGATGGAAGTCTTCGCCGGTCGCTACCACAAGCAGCCTGCGGTGACCGAGTTCCCGAACGTGTCCCACCTCAACGAGCTCATGATCGTGGGTCCCATCACGGTGCGCAGCGCCTGCTCGCACCACATGTGCCCCATCCTGGGAAGGATCTGGATCGGGGTCATGCCGAACGAGCATTCGGCGCTCATCGGCCTTTCCAAGTACGCCCGCCTGGTCGAATGGGTGATGACCCGGCCACAGATTCAGGAAGAAGCGATCGCCCAGCTCGCGGAGTTGCTGCAGGACAAAATGCAGCCGGACGGCCTCGCCATCGTCATGGAGGCGGATCACTACTGCATGCAGTGGCGCGGGGTCAAGGACATGGAGTCCAAGATGACTAACAGCGTCATGCGCGGCTCTTTTCTCAAGAATCCCGACCTGCGGAAAGAGTTCCTCGCGCTCCTCGCCAATCGAAAGAACTAGGAAAAGACCATGTTGGTAAGACTTCTCTACGCGAGCCGAGCCGCCGCCGACATCAACGACGCCCTTCTCGGCGCCATCCTCGAACGCTCGGGCCGGTACAACACTGAGCATGGGATCACCGGCATCCTCTGCTCCTATCCCCAGGGCAAGGTTTTCCTGCAGGCTCTGGAGGGTGGCCGCGCCGCGGTGAACGAGTTGTATGGAAGCATCGTCCGCGACCCGCGCCACCTCGAGGTGACCCTGCTCGACTACACCGAGATCACCGAGCGCCGCTTCTCGAACTGGCGCATGGGCAACGTGAATCTGAACCGGGTGAATGTGGGCAGCATCCTGCGCTTCTCGGAAAGCCCGATCCTCGACCCCTTCTCCATGAACGGCCAGACCGCCCTGCTGCTGCTCGAGGAACTCGTCACCACCGCGGCCATCGCCAGCCGCGACGGCGCCTAACCGCCGCTTTTCGGGTCGTTTCCCTGGGCGAGCTCGAGCGACAGTAACTGCTCGAAACCTACTCAAATACTTGACACGCGACCCCGGCCTCGCGTAGCCTCCGCAAGATGGCGAACCCGACCGGACTATGAGCAACGATCTCATTCTGCTCGTGACCCCGGAAACGGATGTCCGGGCCCGCCTCGGGCCCGCTCTCAACGAGGCCGGATTCCGGGTTCTCACCTCCCCGAACGACGCAGCCGCTCTCGCCTCCCTCGACGACATGCGCCTCCTCCTGCCCGACCTCGTCGCGCTCTCTCTGCCCGCGGGAGATTCCCTCCTGCTCTCCCGACTCCGTGCGAACCCGGTGTCCGTCGATGTGCCGGTCGTGCTGCTGTCCAAAGACTCCGAGGAGCGCCGTCGCGGGCTGCGCCTGGGGCTGACCGAGGTGGTGGAGGCGCCCTACGAAGCGGAGGAGATGGTCCTCACCTGCCGGTTGGCGCTGGATCGGGCGGGTCCACGCTGTGGATGCGTGAGGGACAGCTCGTGGACGCACGACTCGGCGATGGGCGCGCCGGCCAGGGGGCCCTTTTCGAGGCGCTGGCCTTCACCGATGGTTCCTTCTCCGTCTCCTACGGCCCGGTCTCGACTCCCGACCGGCTGGGCTCATCGACCACCGGCCTCCTGCTCGAGTGGTCCCGCCAGCAGGACGAGGCGAGCTCTCTCCCGGACTCGCCCTTCGCCGCCATTCCCGATGTTCCGCCGCTGCCTCCGCGCGAGACGATGATCACCCATCGCGCCCTGACCCTCCTTAACGTGGCGTCGGCCTACGCAGCCAACTACTTCGAACCCGCCCTGCTCTCGGCCCGGATCGAACGGGCGCGCCAGGACACCCTGCCCGATCATCCCGTGCTCTCGTGCCTGCAGGTAGGCGATTGGGCCAGGTCTCCCTGGCCAGCCAGCCAACCGGACTGCTGGAGAATCTGGCCGCGGGCGCTTCCGCCTGGACCCTCAACTTTTTCAAGCGCCTCGAGCGGGCCATGCCGGGGCACTTTGAGCCGGCGCGCCTGCGCGCTCTCACGGAGGCGGTCCGCGAGGATATGACCGCCCTCGGCTTCGACCACGGCCTGGGGCTCGTGGTGAAGGAGACCCGATGACCGACCTGTCGCAATTGAGCGCCGCCGAGATCGACGCGCTTCCCTTCGGTTACATCGGCCTGTCGCCGGATGGAACCGTGCGCAAGTACAACCGCTACGAGGCCGACCTCGCCCGACGCGACCCGCAGAAGGTGCTCGGGCGTAACTTCTTCAGCGAGGTGGCTCCTTGCACCCAGGTGCAGGAGTTTGAAGGCCGATTCCGCGACTTCGCCGCCGGGCGCATCGCCGAGCCTACCCTCTCCTTCGAGTTCACCTTCGCGTTCCGCCACGGCGAGCAGCGCGTGCGCATCGGCATGGTGCGATCGCCCCTTCAAAACGAGATCATCGTCACCGTCAACCGGATTCACGATCGCGCCATCGCGTTTTCCTCCGACCTCGTCCCCGACCTTCCGAGGCGAACCCTCTTCGACTCGGCGGGACGCCGCGTCCTGGTGCTCGATGCCGACTTCTTCCAATCCCTCGACATCGCTCTCGGCGGGCGCGACGCGGAGGCCCGCAACGTTGCGCTGCACCGTACCGGCGTCGAGTGGGGGGGACGCCACGCTTTGCGCGTGGAAGCGGCCATTCAACGCAACAAGGGCGTGACCCTGCGGGAGGCCGAGTTCCACGTGGCCCTCGAGTACCTGTCGGGCTCGCTCGGTGTCCTGGGCCTCGGACGTTTCGAGGTGGAACTCGCGCTGCGTAAGCGGGGTCTGATGTCCGTCACGCATCATGATTCACCGTTCGCGGCGTTGGGCGGCGAGCCCGGCTCGCGGAACTGCGCGCTGCTCGCGGGTCTGCACGCCGGCCTTCTGAGTCATCTGGCGGGGCGGCGCCTTGCCGGCCGCGAGACCGCGTGCGGTGTGATGGCGGGCCAACCGTGCCGTTTCGTGGTCGGCACACAAACCCGCCTGACTCGCCTCTTTGACCCCTCCGAGGGTTCGACCGACGCGGACCTGTTGATCGGCCTAGTCGTCATTCCCGGGTCCGCCGCCGCGCTATGAGCGAGACCGCGGACGTCGTTGACGGGGCCTTCTGGGACTTCGATCCGGAGGCGGATCTGCTCTCGCCCCTCGTCACCACCGACCGGTACTTCCGCGACTTCCCCTGGGAGACCGAGCCGGAGTTCACCACCCAGACGAACGTCCGATAGCCGAGCGTGACCCGGCCGCATTCATCGTGATGCGTGGTCCACACAGCATCGAGGTCGCGAAGGAGCTGGTCGTAACGCGGGCCGTCCTTCGGCACGTATGACGCGCTGCGGGCACGCCCGATCAGGCCATCGCGAGAGAGCGACTGAGCGTAGGGAAACGAAACCGGCGACGCCTCGAGGCCGGCGGAGCGCAGCGCGTCGTCGATGGTCCCGCGCATGCCCTCCGAGAGTTCCCGATCCGCGGCCGCGTGGATGGCGGCGTTGTAGGCGCGCATCGCCGCGTCCTCGTTGTCGCGCTCGTTGATGAGGAATGCCAGGCGGCCGTGAGGCTTCAGGATCCGCAGGAACTCAGCGAGGGCCTCCTCCGGTCGGAACCAGTGAAAGGCCTGAGCGCACAGGACGAGATCGACGCTCGACGCTTCGAGCCCCGTGGCCTCGGCCGTGCCGTCGATGAAGGTGACGCCGGGATGAGGCGCGGCGCTCTCCCGCATGGCCGCGTTCGGCTCCACCGCGACGATCGAAACGCCGCGATCCGCGAGCAGCCGGGACGAGATCCCCGTGCCCGCTCCGATGTCGGCCGCGGTCAGAGGGCCGTCGCTCCGGACACCCTTCAGGACCGCATCGATCGCGGCCTTTGGATAGGACGGCCGGAACGATGCGTAGTCCGCGGCGCGATCCGCGAACCGGGTGGTGGGCGAAAGCTCGAAGCGAGGCGTCGACATGACGCTTCGATCTACCGGTCGATCCCGGGGCGTTCGGCCCGGGCCGCAATCGCCGCCAGCATTCGTTTGACCACGACTTCGTGTCCCCCCGAGCCGATCACCAGCGCGCGATACAATGCGCCGGTCAGTCCGGGGAAGGCCGCTTCCGTCCGTGCGCGCAAGCGGGTGCGGTTCTCCTCGAGCGGGTCGACGCAGAAGGTCAGCCGATAGCGCGCGAATCGATGCCTTCCCTCGAGCACCAGTCTCTTCGGCTCCGTCACTGCGGCGACCCGGAAGCCCATCCCCTCCTGACCCTGAGCCAGCGGAAGGGCGAGGGAGCATCCCTGGTGAGCGCAGCCGAGAGCCCGCGCGCCGAGCCGGACCGCACGCCCTTCAAGACTGCGAGCGAGGCGCCGCGACAGAGCGAGGAAGACGTCGGGCGCCGCGGCCATCACCGTAGTGTCGAACTCGTCGATGAAGGGGAGTTCGTCGGGCACGCCTCAATGTAATGAGGTCCGCCCGTAAGATCAAGGACATGGCCGCGCTCGTCGATCTCCAGGAGGTGACCAAGCGCTTCGGCCCCGGCGCCCCCGTGCTGGATCGCCTCTCCATCGCGGTTGAAGAGGGATCGATCCTCGCGCTTCTCGGCGCCTCCGGTTCGGGGAAGACGACGGCGCTGCGCCTGGTCAACCGCCTCGCTCGGCCGGATCAGGGCCGCGTTATGGTCCTCGGAAAGCCCGCCGAAGCCTGGGACGTCGTGGACCTTCGCCGGCGCATCGGCTACGTGATTCAGGAGGGCGGGCTGTTCCCGCATTTCAGCGTGTCGCGGAACGTGGGCCTCGTTCCCGAACGCATGAGATGGTCCGAGACCAAGGTCCGCGAGCGTGTCCGCGACCTTCTGACTCTTGTCGGTCTCGATCCCGTGGAGTTCGCGGGCCGATTCCCGCGCGAACTCTCGGGCGGCCAGCGTCAGCGCGTGGGTCTCGCCCGGGCCCTCGCCGCCGATCCGCCGCTGCTTCTCTTCGACGAGCCGTTCGGCGCTCTCGACCCGATCACGAGACGAAGGCTGCAGGACGAATTCCGGGATCTGGTGAAGCGCCTCGGCAAGACCGCGATCGTCGTGACTCACGATCTCGCCGAGGCTTGTCGGGTCGCGGACGAGATCGTGCTGGTGCACGAGGGCCGGGTGGCCCAAAGCGCAACACCGAAGTCGCTCCTCGGCGCACCCGCTCCAGGGTACGTCGCCTCCTTCATCGCCGCGAGCCTGCCCGAATGAGCGCCTTCCTCGCGTTCGTGTTCGAGCGCCGGGCGGAACTCGGCCGGCTCGTGGTCGAGCATCTGGCCATGTCGGCGCTCGCGACCCTGGTGGCAGCGCTCATCGGCCTGCCCCTCGGCATCTGGCTCACCCGCAACGCGCGCCTCGCCGGACCCATGCTGGCGTTCGCGAATGTGCTGCAGACCATACCGAGCCTCGCCCTCTTCGGGCTCCTCATCCCCCTGCCGTTCGTGGGCGGAATCGGCCCGAGACCCGCCATCCTCGCGCTCATCGTCTACGCCGTCCTGCCCATTCTCCGAAACACCTACGACGGCCTCCAGGGCGTCGATCCCGCCCTGCGCGAAGCCGCCGAGGCGCTTGGCCTGCGTCCTTTGGAGCAACTCCGCCTCATCGAGCTTCCCCTCGCCATGCCGGTGATCCTGGGCGGCGTGCGCCTCGCCGCGGTTCTCTCGGTCGGCACCGCCACCATCGCGGCCGCAGTGGGCGCGGGCGGTCTCGGCACCTACGTGCTTCGAGGCATCGCCACGGTGGACACGCGTCTCGTGCTCGCGGGCGCGATTCCAGCGGCGCTCCTGGCGGTTCTCGTGGATCTGTCGCTCGGCCGGCTGGCCCGCTCGGCGCGGCCGATGCGCGCGGTCCTGATCCTGGTTCTCTTCGCTGCGCTTTGCGGCGCGGCGCTCGTCGAGCGTCGTTCGGACGTCCCGCGCATGGTGGTGGGATCGAAGAACTTCACGGAGTCCGTCCTGCTCGGCGAGATCGTGGCGGACACCATCGAGTCTCGTGGGCTAAGGGTGGAACGGCGTTTCAATCTCGGCGGCGCCTGGCTCTGCCATCGGGCGCTCCTCTCGGGCGATCTCGACGTCTACGTCGAATACACGGGCACGGCGCTGATGGACATCTTCAAACATCCGAAGGAGACCGAGCGCGCGGCTGTCCTCGACACCTTGCGGACCGATTACCGGAAGTTGGGGCTCAGCGTCTTGTCCCCGCTAGGCTACGAAAACAGCTTCGCGTTCGTCATCCGAAAGGACGACGCCTCGCGTTTCGACCTCGCTCGGATCTCCGACCTCGCGAAGGTGCAGGACCGGTTCCGTCTCGGCATGTTCGGCGAGTTCCTCGAGCGGGCCGACGGCTTTCCGGGCCTCGCGCGCGCCTACGAGTTGAAGTTCGCAAAGACCCCGGCCGAAATGGATCTCGGTCTTCTCTATCAGGCTCTCGAGAGCGGCAGCATCGATCTCGCGGTGGGCAGCACCACCGACGGTCTCATCGCCGCCAAGGGTTTCGTGGTCCTCGAGGACGATCGCCATTACTTCCCTCCCTACGACGCCGTCCCGATCGCGCGCCTCGAAGCGCTGTCCCGAGATCCTCGCCTGGGCGAGGCCCTCGACTCCCTGGCGGGCCGTATCGACGCCGCCACCATGCGCCGCCTCAACTACGAGGTGGACGGCCGAAAACGGGATCCGAAAGACGTCGCGAATGAGTTCGTGGCGACGCTGACGTCAGGAAAGTAAGAGGACTCAAGCCCGATGGCTTGGTAGTGCCACTACCAACCTCATACCGCCTTACTCGGGCAGGAAGTAGAGGCCGCCCTCGTCGTACACCGCTTTCCAGGCCGGGTGCTGGGCGAGTTTGCCCGAGAGAGCCAGGCTCGACAAGGGCATCTCGACCAGGCGTTCGATCACCCGCTTCAGTTCGCGCACGCCCTTTTCCGCGTCGAAGCCCGAGCGGATGACGAAGGCCTCCCCGTCGGGCTCGAAGCGGAGGAAGACCCCGTTCGTCTTGCGCACCTTGGTGACCAGGGCGGCGAGCAGCGGGCGCGCGATGCGGCGCACGTCGCTCTCGTCGAGAGCACGGAAGGAGATGATGTCGTCGATCCGGTTCAGCAGCTCGGGTCGGAAGAAACGCCGCAGGTCGGCCTTGATCCGGCCGGCCTTGGTCACGGGCAGGGTCTCATTGCCCTTGGCGGCGAAGCCCATCTTCGCCGCGTCCGCACCGGTGCCCATGTTGCTGGTCATCACCACGATGGCGCTTCGCGCGTCGGCCACCCGGCCCTGAGAGTCGGTGAGCCGGCCGGCGTCGAAGAGCTGGAGAAAGAGGTCGAACACCTTCGGGTGCGCCTTCTCGACTTCATCGAAGAGGATCACCGAGTACGGCTTGCGCCGGATCGCCTCGGTGAGCTGGCCCGGCTCGTCGTGTCCCACGTAGCCGGGAGGCGCGCCGATGAGCCGCGACACGCTGTGCTCCTCCATGTACTCCGACATGTCGAAGCGTGAAAGATCGCCGGCGCCGCCGAAGAGGAACTTCGCGAGGGTGCGCGCCATCTCGGTCTTTCCGACCCCGGTGGGGCCTAGCAAGAGGAAGACGGCCAGCGGGCCGCGGCGCTCGGAGAGCCCGGAGTGCGCGAGCCGCACCCGGGCCGCCACCTTCGCCACCGCCTCGTCCTGACCGATGATCTTCGACTTGAGGTGCGCTTCCAGCTTGAGCAGGCGCGCGCCCTCGCCCGCGCCGTCGGTCACGATCTCGATGGGCAGACCCTTCTTCTCCGCGAGCACCTCCGCGACCAGGCGTGCGTCGACGGCCGTCACCGCCACGCCCTTGCCGGTGGCGCCTTGGGCGGGTCCGGCCTGACTGAGCCTGGGGACGCGAGCGCGCGCCGCCGCCTTGTCTATGAGATCCACCGCCTTGTCAGGCAGACGGTGGTCGGTGTCGAAGCGAACGGAAAGAGACACCGCCGCTTCAAGTGCTTCGTCCCCGATGGTCACACCGTGGTGCTTCTCGAAGCGCTCCTTGAGGCCGCGAAGAATATCGAGGCTCTCGGTCACCGAGGACTCGGGCACGTCGATCTTCTCGAAGCGCCGCTCCAGGGCCGCGTCCTTCTCGATGGTCTCGCGGAACTCGCCGGGGGTGGTCGCGCCGATGACCTTGATCTCGCCGCGGGCCAAAGCCTGCTTGAGCAGGTTCGCGGCGTCGAGGCCCGACCCGGCGCGGCCCGCGCCCACGATGGTGTGAATCTCGTCGATGAACAAGATGACCTCCGGCGACGCCTTGAGCTCGTCGAGCAGCTCCTTCATTCGCTTCTCGAACTCGCCGCGATGGTCGGTGCCCGCGACCAGCGCGCCCACGTTCAGTTCCACGATGCGCTTGCCGCCGAGGACCTGCGGGTCCTTGCCCGCGACCCCGCGGATCGCCACCGCCTCCACGATCGCGGTCTTCCCCACTCCGGCCTCGCCGACGAGCAGCGGGTTGCTCTTGGTCGAACGCGCGAGAGTCTGCAGCACGCCGAGGATCTCCTTGCGCCTTCCGATCACCGGGCCGATCTCGCCGCGCAAGGCCTGAGCGGTGAGGTCGCGACCGAAACGCGCGAGCGCACCCTCGCTCGGGGGACGGGTCGGCGGCTCCGCGCGGGACGACGATGTCTTCGCCTTGGGCGCGGGGCGGGCGACCATCCGCTCGAAGGGCAGCGCCGCCGCGGCTTCGGCCCGCGTCGCGATGTCGGGCCCGAGCCGATGCTCGAGCAGAACGGACAAGATCGCGGGATCGGGCGCCTTCAGGAGCACGGTCAGAAGATGAAGCGCGTTCACGGGGGAGCCGCCCGCGAGGATCTCGGCCTGGGCGAAGGCGGCCTTGGACGCGGCGCTTCTCGACATCACGCCCTTCGTGCGCGCCGGCTTCTTCTTCACCCGCGAGCGGAGATCCCGCCGGAGCACGCGCGTGGTCACGCCTGCCGACTCGAAGAGTTCGCCGATCGCCGCCTGTTCGGCGCCCACCTGCCCCATCCGGGCGGGATCGAACCCGAGATCCTTGAGCGCTTTCGGATTCGCCTTGTCGAGGCTGAGCAGACCCATCATGAGGTGGGCGCACTCGATCTTCGGATAACCCGCGGCCCCCGCCTCGGAGGCCGCGATCCTCCACGCGATGGCAAGGCCGGGCGAGGGATCACTCATGCTTTCAACTCCTCAATACGCTGTCGCGCCTGCTGAGCAAGGGCCGCGAGGGTGGGTGAGGCTAGAGCCAGAAACTGCTGAAGAGATTTGACCGCATCTTCGCGCTTTCCGAGATCGGCTTCGCGCAGGCCCTTGTAGAACTTGCCCAGGCTGAAGCGAGGATCGATGGCGAGCGACTTGTCGTGAGAGGCAAGCGCTTCCTCGAGCCGCCCCATCCTCGCGAGGCACAGGCCGCGCGAGTTCCAGTTGAGGACGTTCTGACCGGCAAGCTCCACCGTCTTCTCCCACGCCGCGAGCAGGGCGGAGCGTCTTGAGCGCCCCCAGACGCCGCAGCCTCGTGTCCTCGGCAAGGAACACCTCGCCCATGCCTCCCTCGCCGAGGCGTTTGATCACACGGTAATGCGAAATCACCGTTTCAGACATGGCCCTTGGCGGGAATGATACGGGGACGGCGCTCCCTCGATGCGGGTTAGGATCCCCTTCCCATGGCGAGCGCCCTCTTCAACGACCGAGCCGACAAGGTCCGGCGCCGCATCCTCTCGCCCTTCGGCTTCCGGATCTTCCTGTGGAAGCAGCTTCCTCTCGCGGCCTTCTCGGGCCTTTCCCTGCGGTCGCTTGACGAAGGCGGCTGCACGGTGATCCTCCCCGGCGGGTGGCGCACCCAGAATCCGTTCCGCTCGACGTACTTCGCGGCGCAGGCCATGGCCGCGGAGATGTCGACGGGCGCGCCCGCGCTCGTCCTCGTCCAGGGAAGCGAGGCGAAGGTGTCGCTGCTGGTGACCGAGGTCCGCGCGCGTTACACCAGGAAGATCGCGGGCGAGTCGCAGTTCACGTTCCGCGAGATCGGCGAGATGGCCGACACCGTGGAGCGCGCGGCGCAGACCGGCGAGCCCGCGACCTGCGTGGCCCGATCGATCGGACGCAACCAGACCGGCGAGGTTGCGTCGGAGTTCGAAGTGACCTGGAGCTTCAAGCGGCGCGACTGACCCGAGCCCGGTCCCGGCGACCGTCTCGTTCGCGGCCAAGCCGATCGTCTACACCGTCAAGGTCGCGGCCCCCGCGACTCCCTACGCCGAGCTGCGACAAACCGGGACCGGAAAGTAGAGGGACGGGCGAGGCGATGGTCGAGTTCACAGGCTCAGTCCGCGACCACGTCAGGCGCGCCCTTCCCTTCCGCGGCCTCCGGCGAACGGCTCTCTTCCTTTCGCCGATCGTCCGATATCTCGACCGCGATCGCAGCCGCCTGCTTCGCCGACATGTCCTCGGTCCGGCGTTCGTACTCCTCCTCGGCCCGCTCGTCCTCGACGCGCTGTTCAGTGTCGGCGAGCTGCACCTGCTGCCCGGGCAGCTCCACGCGCAGTTCCTCGATCAGCATCATGACGGTTGCGGCGAGGGGCAAGGCGAGGAGCGCGCCGAGAACCCCCATCAGGGTGCCGCCGGCCAGGAGCGAGATGAGCACCACCGAGGACGGCAGCCGCAAAGCCCGGCCATAGATGCGGGGAACAAGCACGCGGCTCTCGAACTCTTCATAGACGAGCATCACGATCAGGACGACCCCCGCGACCACCGGCCCGCGCGAGAGAGCGGCCAGGACCATGGGGGCGATGGAGAGGAGCGCGCCGATGTAGGGCAGGACGTCCGCGATGCCCGCGAACACGGCGAGCGCGATGGCATTCGGCACGTCGCAGAGGATGAGCAGGAAGAATGAAAAGACGGCGATGAGCAGGCAGGTGATGAGCTGCCCGCGGATGTAGGCGCCGACGATGGTCTCCAGATGCAGCATCACGCGGGCCAGTCGGATGTGATGCGTGCGCGGCACGGTCGCGAAGACGCCGCCGCGGAGGCGGTCGCGGTCGATCATGATGTAGAGCGCAAGGAAGAGGGCGCTGACGCCGTAGGCGAACACCTCGATGACCCGCCGGGTGACCGCGAGCGCGGTGTCGCTCGTGACCATGGCGGGAGCGTCGTACTTCAGGTGGCGCAGCCAGGTCGCAAGCGGCGCGGTCAGATTGGAGAGGGCGAAATAGTTCGCAAGCTCCGCTCGAAAACCGGGCTCGCGCTCGACCAGGGACGCGGCCTGGGTGACGAAAGAGGGGATGGTGAGAGTCACGAGCAGAGTGGTCACCAGGAACAGCAGGGTGAAAGAGATGGCAATGCCGAGGCCCCGGGTGACACCGCGTCTCTCCATCCAGGTGACGGACGGGCTCATCGTTCCCACCACGAGCAAGGCCACGATCAGCACCAGAAAGACGGGCCAGAGGTGGATGAGCAGCCAGAGGAGGGCCACCACGAGCACAATCTGGAGGGTGGTGGCGGGCGCTATCCGGATCCGCACCGCGCGAACGGGCTCCTCCGGGCTTCGCACCTTTTCTACATTGCTCTGCGTGCCGGGGGCGCGATCCACCCGGGACGGACCCAGAGGCGCCGTCCTACTGGAAGAGCTTGAAACTGCCAAGCAACGACCACAGGATGAAGAAGATGACAACCGTGCCGATGCAGCCGCAGCCGGACTTCTTGGCTCCCCAGCCAGCGACGACACCGCGCAGTACTTTGCTCAAGACGCCCTCCTTTGACCGACGACGTGTCTGAGGAGCAGTATCCATGCCAGCGCGCGGGCCCCGCTTCGGCGGGCCACCAACCGGTCCTGACGAGCGGGAGGCCGCCCCGGGGCACTCTAGACTGCGAAGCGATGACTCGCCCCGCGGCGCCCGACTCTCGCCGGCCCACACCTTCGCGCGGGTATGTGGTCGCGGGCGGGCGGAGTTCGCGCATGGGCCGCGACAAGGCGCTCCTTCCCTACCGCGAGTCCACCCTGATCGAGCACGCGATCGCTCGCGCGCGCGAGGTGACGCCGGATGTCCGCGTGCTGTGCGGCCCCGAGCGGCGGTACGAAGAATTCGGCGTCCCCGTCCTCGAAGACCCGGTGTGCGGGGTCGGTCCCCTTGGCGGGCTGTATGGGGCTCTCCTCTCGGCATCCATCGACGGCCCTGAGCGCATCTTCTGGCTCGCCGTCGACCTGCCCCTCGTGACCTTCGACTTCCTGACCCGCCTCATGGCCGGCCTCGATCACGCCGACGTCGTGATGGCGAGGACCGACCGCGGCCCCGAGCCCCTGTGCGCCGCCTTCCAGACCGAGCCAACCCTGGCTGCGGTGCGAGGGGCCCTGCTCGATGGCCGGCTGAAGCTCACCTCGGCCTTGGATGGACTTCTGCTCCACAGCCTCGAATCGGATGCGCCGGACTTCGCCAACATCAACACCCTGGGCGATTACCACCGGCTGAACCACCGCTGACCGGTCGATCCTCCCGGTCGAGCCGGTGATATCTCGACCAGAGTCGCCAGGCGCAATTCGGGCGCCGAGGAACTTTGGAGAGCGGGTACTCGTTCTCTTCCTTATGAGTACCCTCGTCCGCGACGCCAGCGTCGCCATCCGCGGCTTGTGGAAGCGGAAGGCCACGACCGCCCTCCTGATCACCACCCTGGGCCTCGGCCTCGGCTCGAACATCGCGATGTTCAGCCTGGCGGACGTCCTGCTCTTCCGCCCCCTGGACTTTCCGAACGACGCCCGGCTGGTCCGGCTCTGGTCGACGTCGCCCTCTTCCGAAATGTTCAACCGAACGACCGCCTCCCCCGCCGACCTGCTCGACTGGAAGCGGCAGAGCGGCGAGGTCTTCGAATCGCTCATCGCACTCGAGGACTGGGACGCGACCCTCCGCGGCTCGGGCGTGCCCGAGGGCGTGCCGGCGCAGCGGGTCTCACCCGAATTCTTCGAAGCTCTCGGCGTCCGCCCGGTCCTGGGTCGCGGGTTCCGGAAAGAGGAGGGCGAGGCCGGGAACGGCAGCCGGGTGGTCCTTGCTCACGCGGTGTGGCAGCGGATCTTCGACCACGACCCAAACATCATCGGCCGGGAAGTCCTGGTCGATGGGAAGACCAGCACCGTCACCGGCATCGCCCCGCGCGGCTTCGCGTTTCCCCAAGGGGCCGAGGTCTGGATGCCGCTTGCCCTTGGAACCTCCGCCACCGCTCCGCGCGAGCAGCGCCATCTCTCCGCGATCGGTCTCCTGAGAGCGGGCCGTTCCCTGGGCGACGCCCGCGCCCTGATGGACGTGGTGGCGCGACGGCTCGAGGCGGAGCATCCGGAGACGAACAAGGACTGGCGCGTCCGCATCGAAACCATCTCCCGCGGCTACGAGGATCCGGCTCTGCGCTCGCTCATGGGCTTTTTCCTCGCAGGCACCGGGCTCGTGCTCCTCATCGCCTGCGTGAATCTCGCGAACTTCCTGCTGGCCCAGGGATCGGAACGGCGTCGTGAAGTGGCGCTTCGACAGGCCCTCGGCGCCACTCGCGGGCAAATCGTGAGCCAGATGCTGACCGAGGGCCTGATCACGGCGCTCCTGTCGCTTACGGTGGCTCTTCCCGTGGCCGGCCTCTCGGCTCGCGCGGTGAAGGAATTCATGCCTCTCGAAATCATCCGGTACGTCACGGGATGGAGCAACATCGGCATCGATTACCGCGCGGTCCTTTTCGGAGGCGTGCTCGCGATCATCGCGACCGCGATCTTCGCCCTCGCTCCCGCAAGGGTAGCCTCGAGTCCGGCGCTCGCCGAGTCGTTGAAGGAAGGCGGACGCGCCGCCACCGCGGGCGGGCATCGTCAGCGTGGAAGGGACATCCTGGTGACCTCGCAGATCGCCACCGCCCTCGCTATCGTGATCGTCGGCTCGCTCGCAACCCGAAGCGCGTGGCAGTTCCTCGAAGGTCCCCAGGGGTACAACCCCGACAACTCCCTGAGTCTCCGGGTGACTCTGCCGCAGGCGGCCTACCCGACCCCGGAGTCTCGAATCGCGTTCGCGCGCTCGGTCACGGAGAAGATCCAGGCCGTGCCCGGGGTGGTCGCGGTGGCTACCGCCAACATCCTGCCCGCCCGAGGGTCGAACGCCAGCCGCTCGATCCGCATCGAGGGGGCGCCGCCGGGTGAGCCTTCCCAGCGCCCGTCCGCCGACTCGAGAACGGTTTCCCCGACCTTCTTCAAGACACTGGAGATCCCGATCGTGGCCGGTCGCGGCTTCGATGAGAGGGACATCGCGAACGACCTCGAACCGAAGGTCGCGATCGTCAGCCGGTCCTTCGCGGAGCGCTATTGGCCCGGGCTCGATCCGCTGGGCCGCAGGTTCCAGGCCGGCGATGAGCCGACCGCACCGCTCCTCACCGTGGTCGGCATCTCGGGCGATGTGATCCACCAGTGGTTCGCACGGCGCAACTATCCGACCTACTACCAGCCTTATGCGCAGGAACCTCGCGCCAATGTCTCCTTCATTCTGCGCACGACCACCGCATCACCCGAATCGTTGGCGCGCGACGTGCGCCAGGCGGTGGCCGCGGTCGATCCCGATCAACCCGCCTACGATGTGTGGAGCATGCGGCGGTCGCTGCTGATCTCCACTGTCGGCATCCGGTTCGTGGCCGCGACCATGGCGACCCTCTCGTGGCTCGCTCTGGTGCTGGCGCTCTCGGGCGTCTACGGCGTGATGGCGTATCGCGTCAGCCTGCGCACCCTCGAGATCGGCATCCGGCGCGCTCTCGGGGCCTCGGCCGGGGATGTCCTGCGCCTCACCATGAATCAGGCGACCCGGCTCACCGTGGCCGGCCTCCTGCTGGGCGGAGGCCTCGGAGCAGCCATGGTGAAGGCTCTCGCCGGAGTGTTGCCGGGGGCGGTCGCCCTCGACCTGAAAACCGCGGGGGAGAGCGCCGCCCTTCTGGCCGCGGCGGCGCTGATCGCGGCCTACATTCCGGCACGGCGCTCTCTGACGGTCGAACCGACGCGCGCCTTGCGCGCCGAGTAGGACCGCCAGAGAGGGAGGAGGAGCTACGACTTCTTTCCCGGCTCCGTCTTCTTCTTCATCGTCTCCTTGATCGGGATCGCGCAACCGCCCTTGCCCTTGCACTCGTTCTTGCCCTGACATCCCGAGGCCTTGGTGCCGCAGCCGCCTTGCCCCTTGCAGTCGTTCTTGC
Organism: Vicinamibacteria bacterium; assembly: GCA_031392925.1. Classification (GTDB taxonomy): domain Bacteria; phylum Acidobacteriota; class Vicinamibacteria; order Fen-336; family JAGNNV01; genus JAGNNV01. Next base: position 8,380 of record JANMVV010000199.1, on the reverse strand, counting down.
CGCGGCAATCGTGATGCGGAGTGGTGGCGCAGCCACCCTTCCCCTTGCACGAGTTCTTACCCGCCGCTCCGCCTTCGCCGGTGCTGCAGCCGCCCTGGCCCTTGCACTCATTCATGCCCTTGCAAACATGTTTGGGGGCCTTGTCATCGGCCTTCTTGGCATCGGCCGCCTTCGGCGCGGCCTTGGCGTCCGCCTTCTTTTCCTGGGCCATGGCACGAGCGCCGGCCACGAGGCTCACGCCCACCGCGCCGAGCACCTTGTTGAAATCACGTCGGTTCATTTCATTTCTCCTGCGTTAGTACTCTGAACTTGGTTTCCGTTTCCGCCCTCCGCGGGCGCAGACAAAGAGGATCGCAGGAGTCAGGGCGGAGTGTCAAACGGCATGGCCGGACTAAGGGCGGCGGGCCAGGAAGGAGGGCGCGAGGGCGGGGAGAAGGAGGAGAGTCGCGGCGGTGGAGAAAAGGAGCCCGCCGATCACCGCAACCGCGAGCGGACGCTGCAGTTCCGACCCCGAGCCCAGTGCGAACGCGAGGGGCAGCAAGCCGAAGATCGTGCACAGGGTGGTCATGAGAATAGGCCGGAGTCGCCTGCGACCGGCGTGACGAATGGCGACACGCAACGGCTGACCGTCGTCGATACGCGCGATCGCGTTCTCGACCAGCAGGATTCCGTTCTTCACCACGAGGCCAACCAGAAGCACCAGGCCCATCAGCGAAGAGACATTGAGGGGAACGCCGCTCGCACGCAGGAAGATGACACCACCGGCGAGGGCGGGCGGCACGGTGAGGAGGACCAGGACGGCGGCTCGGCTGGAACGGAACTGGCCGACCAGCAGCGCGAAGACCGCCATCACCCCCAGGGCGAGGACGCTCAGCAGTTGAGTGAACGCCGCGTTCTGGCTCTCGGCTTGTCCGCCAAGATCGATGCGATAGCCGGGAGGCATCCTCAGCCCGGCGAGGCGCTTCCGAACGGCGCTGGCCAGGCCGCCGATGTCGCTGCCCTCGAGGTCGGTGGTGGCGAGAGCCACGGGCACGAGGTTCTCTCTCAACAGCACACTCGGCTTCAACATCCGGCTCGGCGTCGCGAGATGAGAGATGGGAACGGAGGCCGGACCCACCGCGATGGGCAGATCGGCGAGCCGGCCTGGTTCGAACCGCCAGGAATCAGGGAACCGCACGCGCACCGGGACCAGCCGATCGAACCTCGGCACATCGCCCACTTCCTTACCCTGCAGCGCCGTGCCAAGCTCGTCAGCCACGTTCGTGGGCGTGAGTCCCGCCCGGGCCGCCGCATCGGCATCCACGGCGTACTGAAGCATCGGAGCATCGTCTTCGAAGCCACGGTAATAGTCGACCATGTGCGGCGTGCCGACCAGGCGCTTCTCCACTTCGAGGGCGATGGGAACGAGCGCGGTATGGTCGGGACCGAGGATGCGGATCTCGACCGGCCGCGCGCTGCCCGACAGATCGTTCAGGACATCCTCGAGGAGCTGAACGAATTCGATGCGCGCCGATGGCACCTGCGACTCCACCTTCCCCCGAAGTTCGTCGATCACTTCCTCGACCCCCCGGCGTTCCTTCCGCGGTTTCAGCAGAACCGCAATATCGCCGCGGCTCATCTGGGTGGCGGTGAGCGGGCCGAGCTCCGCGCCGGTCCGCCGCGTCCAGTTCAAGACATCGGGGGTGTTCCTGAGGGCTTCTTCGATCTGGAGGGCGGCGGTTTCCGTCGCCTGAAGCGAACTCCCGGAGGGGAGAAAGTAGTCGATGACGAAGGCTCCCTCGTCCATCTCGGGCATGAAGCCGGTGGCGAGGCCCTCGTAGGCGACAACACCGACGCCGAGGCCCAAGATCACGACCGCCATCGCGAGCAGCGGATGCTTGATGGAGCGGCCGACGAGGCGCGCGTACCGAGCGCCGAAGGTGTCCCGCTTCTTCTTGATGCCGGCCCGTCGCGCCTTCATGAACTGTTCCGCGAGAACGGGCAGGATGAGGATGGCGAAGGCGAGGGAGAGGAGAACCGCGCCGGCCAGGGTCACCGCGAGGGCGGCGAAGAACTTCCCCACCAGGCCCGAAATGAAGGCGAGGGGGACGAACACCACCACGGTGGTAAGGGTGGTGCCGATGACGGGGGCCATGATCTCGGCGAGGCCCGCATCGACCGCCTCGGTGGGAGAAAGCCCCGCTTCGATACGCAATGAGATCGCCTCGATCACCACGATCGCATCGTCGATCACGAGGCCGATGGCGACCGCCATGCCGCCGAGCGACATCAGGTTGAGGGTCTGTCCCGCGATCGCCATCACCGGAAAGGTCCCGATAAGCGCGAACGGCACGGAAAGCGCGGCGAGAAGGCCCGCGCGCGCGTTGCGAAGGAAGAACGCGAGCACGCCCACGGTGAGAGCGATGCCGATGAGGATGGCGTCTCGCACGCCCACCACCGAGTCCTGAATGAGAAGGCCCTGGTTGTAGACCTCCACCATGCGAATGCCTTCGGGCAGACGCAGGTCCCGCGCGATTTTCGCCACCTCGCGGACCACGTCGGGCGCCGAGGCCTCGGGGAGCCTGGAGATGCTCACCTGCACCGCGTCGCCGTCAGGGCCATGCACCGCGCGGGTCCGATCGGGATGACCCTCGACCACTTCGGCGACGCTGCGGAGGGACAACGGGCCGTTCGCGGCCAGGGAGATCGGCAGGGCGGCGAGGCCCTCGATGGAGGTGAAGGTGTTCTCCGCGGTGACCGCGACGAGCTGTCGATGGTCGTCGAAGCGACCCACCGCGCGCCTGACCAGCGCCTCGCCCACGCGCTGGGCCGCTTCGCTCGGGCGCAGGTGCGCGGCCGCGAGCCTTAAGGGGTCGAGAATGATCTCGATCTCGCGCGGGTCGCCTCCGACCACTTCCACCCGCCCGACGCCGGGCGCACGCGAGAGTGCGGGCCGAATCAGAAAGTCCGCGGCCTCCCGTCGACCGAGCGAGGTGCCCCCGACCAGGTTGTAGGAGAGGATCGGAAAATCCGCGGGCGTGACCTTCTGCGACTCGATCTCCGTATTCGCGGGAAGGGAGCCGCGGGTCTGGGCAATGGCCGCGTCGGTGAACTGAAGCGCGCGCCACATGTCCGCGCCTTCTTCGAACTGAAGCGCGATCTCAGCCGATCCGCGAATGATGCGAGTGCGCAGCCGGCGCACGCCGAACACGGTGGCGAGCGCTTCTTCGAGCGGCCGCACCACCGAGGCCTCCATGAGGTCGGGAGGCATGTCGCCCGAGCGCGCCACCACGACGATGCGGGGGAAGTCGACTTCGGGATAGATCCCCGAGCCCAGCCGCGACAGAGACAGCAGCCCGGCGAACACCGCGCCGACGCTGAGGGTGAGGATCAACGCGCGCTGCTGCCGAAGAATCCGGAAGAGTCCCGACGGCTCGGTCATTTGACGGCGCCCGGCGATTCTTTGGGCGCGGGTTCCTTGCCCTTCGGTTCCTTCGCCTCGGCCTCGGACTCTTCCTTCAGCACGGCGCCGTCCGCGATCCCGACCGGGTCCTCAATCACGACGTGCGCACCTGCGGCCACCCCGGAGATCAGCTCCACGCGATCCAATTCGGTGAGGCCGGTTTCGACCTTGCGAACGCGTGCTATCCCTGCCTCCACCACCACGACCTCGGCGGTGCCGTCGTTGGCCATGCGCAGCGCGGCTTTGGGGACGAGAATGGCCTTCGGGTGCGCCTGCACGGCCACGCGAACCTGCACGGGAGAGCCGAGCGCGGTGCCCGGAGGTCGCGAGAGCGGTCGCAGCCGGACGTCTCCCGCGCCGGTTGCAGGATCCACGGCCTGCGCGATACCGATCACGGTGGCGGTAACCCCTTCCGCCGGTGTCGCCAGGCCGAAAATGGAGGCGCTCTGCCCCGACCGCAGTCGCGGGATCGACGCGGAGGTGGCCGAGGCCACGATCTCCCAGGCGTCGGTCGCCGCGATCTCAACCACCGGGGTCGCGGCCGTGCCGTCCACGAAGTCTCCGATGCGGCGATCGACGCGCACGATCACGCCGGCGAAGGGCGCGGTCACTTCCGACCACGACCTTCGCCTTCGCGCGGTGGCGAGGCTGGAAGCGTCCTCTGCCTGCGCGGATTCGGCCGCGACCGCGGCGGCGTCCGCGGACTCCGCTTCTTCGCGCGAAGCGACACCCTTCGCGACGAGATCCCGGCTGCGCTTCGCCACCGCGCGCTTGAAGGTGACTTCCGCCTCCGACTTTCGGGCCGCGGCTTCCGCCGACTTCAACTGATCATCGAGAGCGCCGGTCTCGACCCGGGCCACCACCGCGCCTTCGGTAACCATCTCACCGACGCGCGCGGCCAGAAAGACGATGCGCCCGGGAACGAGGGGGGCGAGCGTCGCGTCGCGGTCGTAGGGCGGCGCGACCTTTCCTTGAAGTTCGACCCACTCCGTGATGACGCCTTCCTCAGCGACCGCGGTCTTGATCAGCGTGGGCTCGGGTTTCTCGTCCTCGCTCGCTTTGCCGCATCCCGCCGAAAGGGCGGTCGAAATCACCAAAAGACCGCGCAGCACTGCGCGAAACCTCCGGCCGCTGCGCGACTGTGTCACGATAAGCCCTCCCCCATTGCATTCAAGAGATCCGCGTGGGCAACGCCCCATGCAAGATACGCCTCCGCCAGTCCCGCTCGAGCCTCGGCCAGCGCCCGTTCCGCATCGAGGACCCGGAAGATATCGGACCGGCCTTCGCGGTAGGCCACCTGGGCGAGATCAGCCGACTGCTGCGCGGCCGGCAACGCCTCCTTCTCGAGAGCCTCGTACCGCGCGCGCGCGGCGTCCGCGGTCCGCCACGCCTGCTCCACCGCGTCCGCGATCTCGCGCCTCGCCTGATCGCGCAGGGCCAGGGCGCGGTCCCGCTCGCCGCGCGCAATTTCGAGGGCGGGTCCCGCGCCGATCGGCACGCTGAGACTCACTCCGATGGATCTATCGGATCCGGGCTGGGTGGGATCGTTGGTATCGACACCCGCCTGCACGACGATGCCGGGAAATCGAAGTGCGGCGGCGAGCCTCACCGCCGCCTCCGCGGAGAGAACCCGCGCCTCCGCCGCCTTCGCGGCCGGGCTGCGGACGAACGCGGCGGCCGAGGCGGCTTCAAGATCCGGCGCGCCCTCGAAGGCGGGCAGGGGTCGCTCCACTCGAATCCGCTGCGAGACTTCGATCCCGAGGAGGCGGCGCAGGACGCTCTCCGCGATTCGGTGTTCCTGCTCGGCCTGAGCGACATCCGCGGTCGCGATCGCCGCGTCGGCTCTCGCCCGCGAAGGCTCGAGCAACGCCACTCGGCCCGCGTCGTAGAGCGCCGCGACCGCGGCGGAGGTGGCCTTCACCCTCGCTGCCCGATCCGCGGCCGCCTTCGCCATGTCCTCCCGAGCCGCGAGGTTGAACCAGGCGAGCCGCAGGGCGCGCCGGGCCATCAACCGAACGGCCTCGCGGTCATTTCCGACGATCGCGGCCTGGGCCTTCGCGACATCGATCCTCGCGCCGCGGCCGGGCCAGGGCAGGGGTACTGCGAAGGAGTACGACTCCTTCGCGGTGATGGAGCGAGTCGCGAAAGTGAAGGACATGTCGGGCCATCGACCCGCCAACTTGACCCCCGCTTCGGCGGCGCGCAGAGCGGCTTCCGCCGCCTTCAGGTCGGGCAGCAGGGCGGCCCCTTTGAGCGCCTCGTCCAGCGACACCGACCTCAGCGACGGTTCTTGAGCCCGAACCCGGGAGACCCAGGGCAGGGCGAACACGACGAACGCGGCGAGAAGGGAACGGTGCGCGACTCGCCGGTGCGTCGGTCTATTCAACATTCGCTCTTTCGGTTTCTCTACTTCTTGGGAACGACGAGCTTACCGTCAGGCGTCACCACGACCTCGCGGTTCTTCTTCCCGGCTTCCTTGACCAGCGCCTCGTACGAGGTGGCGCCCGCGCTCGTGACTTCCTCGACCTTCTCGATCGAACCCTTGCCGGCCTCGCGCAACAGCCCGGCCCGAACCGCTTCGGGGAGGTTCTTCAACTCCACCACCGCCTCCGTCTCGAGCACCTTGCCCGATGGATCCATGGCGATGGTCTTTTCGCGCCCGTCGACGGTCAGCTCGGCCTCATACTCGGTCTTGCCGCCTTCCGTTTCGACCGAGAGGCTCTTGAGCTTGCCGCCCTTCAGTTGATCGGCGATTGTCTTCCGAACCGCAGCAGGCGCGTCCTTCAGGGCAACCGTCTTTTCCGCCGCGATCAGAGGGAACACGAGTCCCAGGCTGAGGCCCGAGACCAGCACGAGGGTACGCGTCGTCAGTTTCGTATGGTTCATGGATGGACCCTACTCGCTGTCCCCTAACCACGGCTTAACCGGGGAGCACGCCCGAGCCTGAACGCCAGCCGGGCAGGGCGAGGAGAAAGCACGCATCCTCGTTCTCCGTCGAAACGAGAGTGACGTCGCCGCCGTGCATCCGTGCGATGTGCCGAGCCAGGCTCAGGCCAAGCCCATGACCGGGCTGCTCGGCGCGGGCCTCCGGACCTCGATAGAAGCGGTCGAAGAGCCGAGCCCCCTCGGCCGCGCTGATGCGGGAGCCGGGCGTGGTCACCCGAAGACCCACGCGTCCCTCGCGAACCTCAACCTGAGCGGAAGGCGGCGCGCCCGGACGTCCGAACTTCAAGGCGTTGTCGAGCAGGTTGATCACGGCGATGCGGAGCAGTTCCTCCCCGCCCCGAACCAGGGCCTCGTCGGGAGCCGCGACCTCGGGTCGGAAGGCGCCTTGAATTGGAAGGGTGTTCGTCTCCTCGCGCAGGAGGTCGGCGAGATTCACGGCCTCCGTGCCGGCCATGGGCGACTCGACGGAGCGAGCCATGACCAGGAGGGCGTCCACCAGCCTCGACATCCGTGAGATCTCCTCGATCTGTTGTCCGGCCGCTGCCGCCCCTTCGAGGCCGCCTTCACGAGCGCGCTCGGCGAGCAGGCGCAGCCGGGTGAGAGGCGTCCGGAGTTCGTGCGCCGCATTCGCGGCGAAATCACGCTCGCGGTCGAGGCTGTCGCGGAGGCGCTGCCACTGGGCGCGAAAGGCGACGTCGATCTCGCGCACCTCCAGCGGGTCGTCGGATCTCCCGAGGGGCGGGGGCTCGATCGGCGTGGTCGTCACGATTCGGTCGCGGAAGGCCAGCAACGGCCCGGCGAGGGTACGCGCGGCGCGCCGCCCGATCATCACCGCCATGAGAATCGCGATCGGGGTCGCGAGCAGGAGAGACCATCCGAAGATGCGCCAGGCTCGCTCTCCATGATCGCGAGGCGACGCCACCACGAGCTTCACGTCGTCCACCACGTCCACGGTGATCGCGAGCCAGGCGGGTGTTCTAGTCACGACTCCCACCGGAGAGAGGCCGATGGACAGGCCGGGGCGCGACGTGGCGACCTTCGCCTCCCCCTTCCAGATCTCGATGGCGTCGTCGGCGAGACCGCTCTCGAGAATCGAATCCTGAGCGCTCTCGTTCAGCGGCGTGTGCTCTTCCACCACTTCGCGACGGACCGCGTCGGCGAGAGCCACCGCGGAGTTACGCAGGATCCGCTGCTCCTGCGCCTCGAAGACGAAGCGCGAGGAGAGAGCCGAGGCACTCGCGAGGAAGAGGGCGGCGAATACCGCGACGGTCACCGTCGCCGAGGTCATCCGCCCCTGGATCGAACTCACCGATCGCCTCTGACCTGGAGCGCGTAGCCGCTGCCCCTGAGCGTTCGAATCACAGATTCGGCAGCGCCCCGGTCCAGCTTGCGGCGCAACCGGGTGATGATGACCTCCAGACTCGCGGCGGTCTCGGGCGTCGCCTCCCCCCAAAGCTCCTCGAGCAGCTCGTTCTTCGCGACCAGACGGCCCCTGGCCCCGGCCAGGCGTTCGAGAACCTCGAACTCCCGGCGCGTGATCGGCACCTCGTCGGAGCCCGCCATGGCCCGGCGCTTCGCGAAGTCAACCCGCAGATCGCCATGGACCAGAAGGCGATTGTCGGCGCCATCGCCCGCGCGGCGCAGGAGCGCGCGCACGCGAGCCTTGAGTTCCGACAGGGCGAATGGCTTTCCGAGGTAGTCGTCCGCGCCCGCGTCCAGACCCTCGACTCTCGAGCCCACGTCGCCCCGCGCGGTGAGGATGAGGATGGGAACGGTGTGGCCGCGGCGCCTCCATTCACGGCACCAATCGAGACCGCTGCCGTCGGGCAGACCGAGATCGAGCACGACCGCGGCCCAGGGCGGCGTCTGCAGGAGGCGGGAGGCGGTCTCGCCCCGCGCCGCGGTCTCGACGCGGTGGCCGTCGAGCCTCAAGGCCCGGGCCAGCGATTCGCGAGTGGTCGCATCGTCTTCGACGACCAGGATTCGCGCGGG
>JANMVV010000196.1:0-10918 GCA_031392925.1 Vicinamibacteria bacterium | reverse complement strand
TCGCTCGCGATTTCGCGGAGGAACCCGGTGATGTTGGTGAGATGGGTCAGGGTCTGGGTGGTGGCGGTGTCGTTCACGATGGTCGTCCTTTCAGGAAGGGCTTGCGTTGGCGGCCGGGCCCGAGGGCTCCAAGAGGCTAATCATTCGGAGCTCAAGTGTCTGTGCGCGATACCGCGTTTGGATGGAAGTGTTTCAAGAGAGCCTTCGCCTTGGTGGCGTCATCGAACCCCGATAAACTGAAGGGATGCCCCGACCTCTGATCCTGATCACGAACGACGATGGTTACCGGGCGCCCGGGCTCCTGGCTCTGCGGGCGGCGGTGGCCGATCTCGGTGACGTGATGGTTGTGGCTCCGGACCGCGAGCGAAGTGCGTGCGGCCAGAGCATCACCATCAAGGGGCCGCTCACCGTGGAGAAGATCGACGAGACTACCTACGCCGTTGATGGGACGCCGGCTGACTGCGTGATCCTCGCGCTCGCCAACATGCTCAAGACGATGCCGAGCGTTGTCCTCTCCGGCATCAACCGCGGCGCGAATCTCGGCGACGACGTGTATTACTCGGGAACGGTGGGTGGCGCCCGCGAGGCGGCCTTCTGGGGTCTGCCCGCGGGCGCCTGTTCGCTGGTCACGCGCGGCAAGCCCATCGACTTCACCGAATCGGCGAAGCACTCGCGCCGGCTGTGCGAGATCCTTCTCTCCGCGCCGCCCGCGCCGGGCGTGCTCCTGAACCTCAACGTGCCCGATGGCAACGCGTCGGAGATCAACGGAGTCAAGGTGACGCGGCAGGGAATGCGCGGCCACGCGTCCGGCGTATCGATCACCACGGACTCCCGCGGCCGCTCGTTCTACTGGATCGCAGAGCCGTTTGACAAGTGGGACGCCGCCGACGGCGACGACATGGGCGCCATCCGCGCCGGCTACGTGTCCATCACGCCGCTCGGCAAGGACACCACGTCTCATGCCGACATGGACGCGCTGGCACGCCTCCTGAAGGGGAAATGAGCCCCCTGCGCGGGCGGATGTCATGAGCGCGACCGAGGGCATCACCGCTCCGGATCCATCGACTTCCTCTGCCAAGGCGCGGGTTCGGCCGAGGCTCATTTCCGGCCTGATCGCATTCTGGCTTCTCGGGGTTGTCTTCTTTCCCCTGATGGGGTTCAGGGCTTACGCAGCCACCGGCGCGCTGCCGCCCTTGTCCATTCCGCTGACCGTGATCAGCGCGGTGATCAGCTACGGCCTCTGGGCCGGCCTGCCGTGGGCCCGCATTCTCCTGATCGTTCTGCTGGTCCCGATGATGTGTTTGATGCCCGTGGGGTTTGCCGCCTTCATCGCCATCGCCTACGTGAGACGGCCGGAGACGCGCCGCTACTTTGTGCCGGAGGGAGAGGGCGCCACCTGGGGCGCGGCGCCGACCTGGTCGAGTTCCGAATGGCCCTGGATTCTCGCCGTTCTTGCCGCCCTGGCCCTGGGCGCCTACCTGCTGATCGCGATGGCCCCGCTCGCCCGGGTGTGGTGAGGCTTGAACGGTTGGCGCCTTCAGTGCGCCGTCGATTGTGGAAGGAGTGAGTCCCTGCCGGTGTCCCGCACCACGCGGAAGATCTCGGGCGCATTCGCGATGTTCTTGAGCTCCTTGTGGCCCAGGCTGAAGACGTGGATATCGACCTCCAGCCGCACCCCCTCGTAGGTCGCGGACGAAATGCAGATCCCTCCGGGCTCGGCCAGAGGCTCGATGCGAGCGGCGATGTTGACCCCGGTGCCCAGCACGTCGCGGTCGAGAGCAAGGATCTCCCCGGTGTGGATGCCGATCCGGATCACGATCTGCTCCATGCGCTCCCGGTCCGTGTTGTAGGCCGAAAGCTCGCGCTGGATGTCGAGAGCGGCTTTCACGGCGTCGAGAGGCGTCTTGAAGCTCACCAGGAAGGCGTCGCCCATGGTCTTGATCTCGTGACCGCCATGGCGGGCGAGCTGCGCACGGACAAGCTGGTTGTGTTTCATCAGCTTCTGCACCGTCCGGTCCTCGCTCTGCTGCATCTCGCGGCTGTACCCGACCATGTCGGTGATCATGATCGAGGCCACCACGCGCCTTGGAGACAATTCGCCGGGACCCCCGAAAGGCTCCCCGCCATCGCCTTCGTCGAGCACTGCCTGCGTGCGCTCCGGAAGCCAGGGACTCGTCCGGGCCGCCATCTCGCGATTCACCGCCTCAACGCGCAGGTGCCCGTTGTACATGTCGAGCAGGATCCGCGTCCCCAGGAGATGGAAGATCGCACCGAACAGGAACAAGACGCCGGTCCAGCCGACCAGGGTAGCGGCGAAGCTGCTTCCGGTGAGACTCGCTTCCTGAATCTGCCGGACCGCGAGCATAGGGGAGATGGTCATGGGGACGGCCAGGACCAGGAACAGTGCGACTCGGCTCTGGCTGCGGTTCCAGCGGGCCGTGAACTTGGCTGAAGGCTGCACCATCCGGAACGCAGGGGGGTCGCTGACGAAGCGGGCGAGCAGAAGCTCGTGGTATTCGTGCTCCCGCATGCTTCGCGCCACCCACCACATGAAATGGAGGCTGGCCGCGCAGAACAGCAAGGATGCGCCTCCCACGGAAAGGTAGACGAAGGTCTCGAAGGCCTGCTGCGAGATACGTCCCTGCAGGACCAGGAACTCGCTGGTCACCTCGGCGAGGATCAGGGTCAGACTGGCGGCGTACAGGGACAGGGAGACGTTGCGCGGCCCGGTCCGGCAGGTGAAGCCCCGCTCCACGAGCAGGTCGTGGTGCGCACGGCTCTCCGCCGACAGGAGATCCCGATCGACGCTGAAGTGGGCGAGGCGCCCCGCAATGTGATGACAGAGCACCTGGTGGTACTTGAAGACCGTGTAGATCCAGAAGGTGAGCAGGCCGAGCACCAGGAAGCCGGCGGTCGTCAGCTCGGTGCCGCCGCCGTACTCGTCTTCCGTGGATGCGGAGAGATCGCCGTCGTCGGGATTGCCCGGATTGCCCATGTGCCGGGCAAGAATAAGCCCGATCGACCCGCTCGCCCGGCTTCCTGAGACGCTGGGTAGGACGCCCGCGAGTGGGACTACAATCGCGGTCTCTCCAAGGGGGTTGCGATGCCGATGTTTCCACCCGGACGGGTCATGATCGTTGGATGGTGCGCGATGAGGGGTAGCGCCGCGGCAGCGATCGCCTCGCTGATGGGCACGAACCCGGAGAGATGGACGGGTACCGCGAGCCTCGAACCGAGCGAAGGCGAGGAGGAATGGTCGGGGCGGTAGGATTCGAACCTACGACCTCCTGGTCCCGAACCAGGCGCTCTAGCCAGGCTGAGCCACGCCCCGATCGATCCTCAAAACGGATGCGGAGTCTACATCATGGGTGAGATTGTTTCGTTCCATGCCGTCGTGCGCGGACAGGTGCAGGGTGTCGGATTCCGCTACTTCGCCCGGCAGCGCGCCGAGGCGCATGGCGTCGCGGGTTTCGTGAGGAACCTGCCCGACGGGTCGGTCGAACTTCACGCCGAGGGTCCGCCCGCAGCGCTCAGCGCGTTCGAAGCGGAGGTCCGGCGCGGACCGTCGTTCGGCCGCGTGGACGAGGCGGTGGTGACCGCCATCAAGGTCCGCGGCTACCAGGCCTTCGAGATCCGTTAGGCCGCGGCCTACTGGACCAGTCCCTCGATCCGCTTCCTCAGCGCGGCTACCGTCGCGGCCTGACCTGGCTGTCGAGCCAGATCCTTTCGCCCGGCGGGATCGACGTTGAGGTCGTACAACTCTTCGGAGCCATCGGGCCACAGCGTGTATCGATAGCGCGTGGTGCGGAGTGAATAGCCTGTCTTCGACGGTTCCGTCGGGCGGTACTGCACGAGCGCATCCTGCACCGAGGCTTTGGGATCCATCAGGGTCGGCGCCAGTGAAATTCCGTCGAGCGTGCCCGGCCGCGCGATTCCCGTGAGCTCCACCAGCGTCGGGTACACGTCGATGAGATCGGCGAGGGCCGAGGTCGAGATTCCGGGACTGGGCATCCCGGGCGCCGCGATGATCATGGGCACGCGGAGAGACTCCTCGAACAACGTGTTCTTCCGCCACAGTCCTCCGTGGTCGCCGAAGTGGTGCCCGTTGTCCCCAAAGAGGACGACGATCGTGTCCTTCCACCGGTCGCCGCGGTCGAGCGCGTCAAGGACGAGGCCCAGTTGAGCGTCCATGAAGGTCACGCAGGCGAGGTACGCCGCGATGCCGCGGCGCGCTTCGGCCGGATCGGCGGAAAAGCCGCCGGGCTCTCGACCCGCGAGCATGAGGCCGGGCAGGGCCTGAGGCCGGTTCTTGATCGCGATGGCCGGGATGTCTTTGGTGTCGTCCGCGGGCGCCGGTGTGAACTTGATCTGCTCCACCGGGTACATGTCGAAGTATTTCTGCGGGGCCACCCACGCCACGTGCGGCCGCACCAGGCCGAGGGCCAGGAAGAGCGGCTGGTCGCGCTTCGCCTCCAGCACTTTCACGGCCAGCCGGGCTCGTCGGCCGTCCCCTTCGACCTCATCCGGATTGGTCGTGGGGCCGGCCTCGACCGGCAGGTTCGGCATCAGGCGCGCGGGCGCTTCCACCTGGCCCGGGAGAAGCGGGGGCAGCCATTCGTTGAGGTCCCATCCGCGCTTCTCGCCGGGCTGAGAGTCCCAGACCTTTCCGACCGAGGCGGTGAAGTAGCCGCTCGCGCGGAACTGTTCCTGCACCAGCGGGATCCGCGCGGTGAAGATCTCGCCGAACGCGTTCTCGCGTTGAAGCTCGAGCCGCGCCGGGGAAAGGCCGGAGAGGAACGCGGCGCGCGAGGGGACGCAGAAGGGCGCGGGCGCGTAGGCCTTGTCGTAGACGCGTCCGCGGGCGCGAAGACGATCGAGATTGGGCGTCTTCACGTCGGCGAACTGCCCGTACTGCGCGGTCAGATCGTCTCCGATGATCATCAGGACGTTCGGCCGGCGGCCGGTGGCCGGACGGGCCGGCGTGGCTTCACCCGGCGCGCGGGGAGGCACCAGGCGCTTCGCGAGTTCGGCCTTCTGCGCGGCCATCGCGGGCACACCGGCGAGATTCTTCCACTCGCGCGGGTCGGCCTCTTCGTCGAAGAGTTCCTCGCTTCCATCGGGCCACTGGGTGAATCGAAAGTGCTGCGACCTCACGCTGCGTCCCACCCGTGGCGCCTCGCGGGCCGCGCTCGAAACGACTATCGGTCGCACCATCGTCTTCGGATCCCGCAGCGCCGGCGAGAGGTCGAGGCCTTGACCCTTCCCGAGTCTGGCGCCCCCAAGCGCCGCGAGGGTGGGGGCCACGTCCACGGTGAGCGCGAGTGTGGTGGCGCTGACGCCGGGCTGGACGAGTGCGGGGGCCTGGATGAGGATGAGGCCGCGCAGCCAGTCCTCGAAGAGCAGGTCCTGACGCGAGGGGGCCGCCCGCTCGGGCCTTGGCGCCGGGCCGGTGGAAACGATGGCGATCACCGTCTTCGAAAGAAGGCGGCGTTTTTCGAGGCCGGCCATCAAGGCGCCGACCTCACGATCGAGGATGGCGAACGCGGCGCTTCGCCGCGCGGCCAGAGCGCCGCGATCGGAGGGTTCGCGGGGCGGCGGGATTACGAGGAAACGGACGGCGTCGAGCGGGCCCCGGTCGAAAAGAGAAATGGCCGGCACTTCGAGGGGAGGCGCTTCAACCTGAGGCGGCGGGGAATTCGCAGCGACGTTCCGGAGGTCGAGTGTGGCGAAGACGAAGGCAGGCTGGCTTCGGCCCGCGTCGATCGCATCGAGAACGCGCGCGGCGACTTCCGACGGGCCGGCCTTGACTAACCGATCGAAGTCCGTGACCTTGCTGCCCGTCCCGGTCAGCGAGGACGAGACGTACCCTCGCGCCTTGAGGGCCGCGACCAGAGAGGTCCGTCCCCGGCCGCCCGCCCCGCCGAGCAGCGTTTCCGTGGTCTTCGCCCAGGCCGCGTCGCCCGCGAAGGTGGCGTCGAAGGGTCGCGAGTTCGCGCGGAGCCGGCCCAGCGCGGGAGACTTCGAGAACGACGGATCTTCGAAAGGAAAGCCCGTGCCCTCGGCCACGATCACGATGATCGAAGGGGCGCCCTGCGCCGCCGCCGGCCGGGTCCATCCCAGGCAGATTCCAAGACCGAGGCCCGCCCGGAGGGCGAGGCGACCGCGCATCGACTCGAGAATCACCGACCTAGGTTAGTTGTCGGCTGCAAACAGGGTCAAGGCTTCAAGTGCCTTAAGATCCCGCGCCAGCATGACCCTCGATCTCAAAGGCTTCATCCACGATGTCCCCGACTTTCCCAAGCCCGGGGTGATGTTTCGCGACATCACGCCCATGCTTGCGGACGCGAAGGCCTTCGCAGAGGCGATTGAGAGGCTGGACCACGCGACGCGCAACGTGAAGTACACGCGCATCATCGGCATCGAGAGCCGCGGATTCATCTTCGGAGCGGCGCTCGCCCAGCGGAAACAGTGCGGCTTCGTTCCCATCCGCAAGCCGAAGAAGCTGCCGCGGGCCACCGTGCGGGAGACGTACGCGCTGGAGTACGGCGTAGACACGCTGGAGATGCACAAAGACGCCTTCATCAAAGGCGAGAGTGCTCTGATCGTGGACGACGTTCTCGCCACCGGTGGCACCGCGGAAGCCGCGGCCCGGCTGGTCGGTCGGTCCGCGGGGGACGTGGCCGGTTTCGCGTTCCTCATCGAGCTCGATTTTCTCGAAGGGCGGTCGAAGCTCGCTCCGCATAGCGTCGCCAGCGTGATCCACTACTGAGGCCAGGCCCTGCCCTCGCGGGGAACAAGGCAGGGCGGGTAAACTCACGCCCTCGCACTCATTGTGCGCCCGTAGCTCAACTGGATAGAGCAGGAGCATCCTAAGCTCAAGGTTGGGGGTTCAAGTCCCTCCGGGCACACCACATTTTTCGAACTCAGCAAGGTGATTGGCTTTGGACAAGGAACTCAGACACGAACTCAAGCGCGATGAAGTGGGCGATGCGCTGCAGGAGGCCCGCGGCTTCCTGACCCGGGCTGAGGTGGTGAAGCCCGCCCTCGCGGTCATCGGCCTCTTCCTGGTTCTCATCGGTCTTTACTACGGCCAGAAGTTCCGCGTCGGGTCGGCCGAGTCGGCCTTCGCCCGGGCCACCGAGGTCTACCATGCCAAGGTCGGCGCGCCCCTGGGCGCGACGCCGGGAACGGGCGAGACCTTCAGCAACGCGGCCGACAAGTTCCAGAAGGCCAAGTCGATGTTCGACGAGGTGGCGAAGAGCTACTCCTCGATGCCGGCCGGCCGCCGCGCGCGTTACTACTCCGCGCTGTGCCTCGCGGACCTCGGGCAGTTGAAGGAGGCCGAGGCGGCGCTCAAGGAGATTGCGGCGCTCCGTGATCCCGGCGCCATCGAACCGGCCATGGCGAGGCTCCGTCTGGCCGAGATCGTCCTGCAGCAGCCGGGACGTGGCAAGGATGCGGCGGCCTTCTACAAGTCGTTGATCGAAGACGATGCCTCGGGCATCCCCAAGGACCGCCTCCTCTTCGGTCTCGCGGAGTCGCTGGAGTCCGCGGGGGAGAAACTCGAGGCGCGGCGGGCCTATGGCGACCTGATGAATAGACACCCGCAAAGCCCCTACGCTCAGGATGCCCGGCAGAAGGTGGACGCGCTCGCGGGCCTCTAGGAAGCAGAAAGACGTTGGTGGCCGCCCGGGGAGGGGCCTCGATCGAGGCGTAACTGAACAGAACAGGAACAAAGCAGGCTATGGCGATGTCGCGGGGAAGACGGTTCTTTTGGATCGGGGTGGGGCTGGTGCTGGTGGCGTCGTTCACCGCCGCCGTCCTCGGCGGCCTCGCGTACTTCGTTCAGCATCAAGGCCTGGGGTCCGCCGCCAAGAAATCGGATGCGAATTCCCATGTCCTGTCGGTGTCTCTCGACGGTTCTCTCGACGAGAATCCTGCTCCCACGCTCAAGAGCGCGTTTTCCGGCAGCGCCTCACCTTCCTTCTCGGCCATCATCCGGGCCATCGATCGGGCCGGAAACGAGCCCAGCCTCAAGACGGTGTTCGTGCGCATTGGCGCCTCCGACCTTGGGTGGGGGAGGGCGCGCGAGGTCCGCGACGCCCTGGCGCGCCTGCGATCGAAGGGGAAGAAGCTCATCGCCTTTCTCGAAGACAGCGGGAACAAGGAGTACTACATCGCGTCCTGCGCCGACGAGGTGGTGGCGCTCCCCGAGGCGATTCTCGAGATTCACGGCCTCTCCGCCGAGGTGATGTTCTTGAAGGGTGCCTTCGACAAGTTCGGCATCGAGGCGCAGTTCGTGGCGATGGGGAAGTACAAGAACGCGCCTAATCAGTACACCGAGAAGAAATTCACCGCCGCCCACCGCGAACAGATGGAGTCCCTGATCGGAGGGTTGTACCAGGAGTACATCAGCGCGGTGGCGAAATCGCGGAAGAAGACCGAGACTGAGATCGCGGCCCTGATCTCCGCGGGACCCTACGACGGCGCCTCCGCCCTCGACGCGGGGCTCGTGGACAAGCTGGAATATCCCGAGGAAGCTCTGGAAGCCGCCGGCGAGACTCATCGTCACCTGGGCGACTTCAAGGACAGGGGCGGCGCCTTCGAGACCCGCCCCAAGGTCGCGCTCATCTTCGTGGACGGCGAGATTCTCTCCGGCGAGAGCCAGGAGGGCGGTCTCGGTTCGGGCGCGGTCGCGGGGTCGGACACCATCGCCGAGGCGCTCCGGAACGCGGCGGCGGACGAATCGGTCAAGGCGGTGGTCCTCCGGGTCAACTCGCCGGGAGGCTCCGGTTCCGCCTCCGACGTGATCGCTCGCGAGGTGGAGAACACGGTGGTGAAAAAGCCCGTGATTGTGAGCATGGGCGACTACGCGGCCTCGGGCGGCTACTACGTGTCGGCCCCGGCGAGCGCCATCGTCGCCGACCCCACCACTATCACCGGTTCCATCGGCGTCTTTTTCGGCAAGTTCGTCCTGAAGGGCCTGTTCGACAAGCTCGGCATCACCAACGACTACGTGGACTTTGGAAAGGGCGGTTCGTTCTCGAGCGCGTCGAGGCGATGGACGCTCGAGGATCAGGCGAAGGTCGAGGGCCTCGCCTCGCGCTTCTACGACCGCTTCCTGAGCCTGGTTGCGGAGAACCGTCACCTGGACGTGGAGGCGGTGCACAAAATCGCCCAGGGTCGCGTATGGACCGGGACCGAAGCCAAGAAGGTGGGCCTGGTGGATGAGCTCGGAGGCTTCGACAAGGCCCTCGCGGTAGCCAAGGACAAGGCGAAGATCGCCGCCTCGCAGGACGTGGCCGTGGTCGTCTTCCCGGCGCCCAGGAGTGCTTTCGATCGATTCTTCGAAGAAACGAGCGGCTGGGACGACATGGCGGTTCGCGCGCGCATTTCGCCGGAAGCACTGGCCCTTCGCTTCCGTGGACGGGTGCTCAAACAGTCCATGACCGTTTGGGCGCGCCTGCCCTACGGTTTCGAGATCCGTTAGTCCAGGGCTCCCGCGCGAAACCAGGGAATCCGCGGAACTACTTCGCCGCCGCGGCCAGGTTCCAGACCAGGCTGTGAATCTCCCAGGCGTCACCATGGCGCTTCAGGGTCATGACATAGCGGTTCCGGACTGGTCCCTTCACGTTGCGGCGCGGTGCGGGAGCGCGGGTCGTCCCCCGGCTGACCGCCAGATCATCGAGGATCCACAGTTCCTCGGCCTCGAGAGGGAGGCGCGGCGTGCCTCCGGCGAAGATGGCCTGATACCGCCTGGCGATGTCCTCCCGCCCTCGCACCGGTTCGCCGGAGGAAGGCAGGAGCATGGCGTCGCCTTCATAGAGCTGAGCCAGCGTGGCGGCGTCGCCCGCTTTCTCCGCAGTCGCCATGCGATTCAATAGACCTTTGATGTCCTGATGAGCCTTGGCCTGTCCCGCGCCGTTGTCGGCGGGGGCGGCCACCAGGCTTGAACATCCAAGCAGAAGCAGAAGGGAATAGACACGGTGCATGAGGGAAGCCTCCATCGAAGATCGACCTTCTTCGACTGTATCCTTTTTGGTCCGGCCCGGGGGTGAGCGCGCTCACCAGCGTGCCCTGGCTTACCGGTTGTCGAGTGCCAGCACCTTGGCGAGGCGCCGTGCGTGGCGCTCTTCCGCGGTGTAGCGAGCGCCCACGAACGCCTTTACGAGTTCCCCGGCGAGGGCCGGCCCGACGATGCGGCCGCCCAGAACCAGGACGTTCATGTCGTCGTGCTCGACGCCCTGGTGGGCGGAATAGGCGTCATGGCAGATGGCGGCGCGCACACCCTTGAGCTTGTTCGCCGCCACGGAGGCGCCGACGCCGCTTCCACAGATAAGGACGCCGCGTTCCGCCTGGCCGCCCGTCACCGCGTGTCCGACCGCCGCGGCTGAATCGGGATAGTCGACGGTGGCAGTGGAGTGGGTGCCCACGTCGATGACCTCGTGTCCCTCCTTGCGGAGGAGGTCGGCCATCTCCTGCTTGAGCGCGAAGCCCGCGTGATCGGAACCTACTGCAATCTTCATGACTTCTTTCCTTCCGCGATCTGTTCTCTCGCCGCCGCGACCACATTTTCACGGGTGAAGCCGAAGTGCTTCAGCAGCGCCGGCAGAGGTGCCGAGGCGCCGAAGCTCTTCATCCCGATCATGCGCCCGCGGGCGCCCACATACTCACGCCATCCCAGGGTCGATCCGAGCTCCACCGACACCCGCGCTTCGACCGAGGGCGGCAGCACGGCGTCGCGATATTCCTGCGACTGGCGCTCGAAGATCTCCCAGGAGGGCATGCTGACCACCCGGCTCTTGATGCCTTGCCCCGTGAGTTCCTCGTGGGCCGCCACGCACAGTGAAACTTCGCTGCCCGTCGCCATCAGGATGACGTCAGGCCTGGAGCCTTCGCAGTCGGCGAGGATGTAGGC
>JANMVV010000169.1:0-15512 GCA_031392925.1 Vicinamibacteria bacterium | reverse complement strand
CGATGGGAGAAGTCCCTCGATGCGCCGCTCGCGGCGCCTCTGGCCACGGATGGAAGCCTAGTTTTTGCAGTGCTTTCCACCGGTCCAATCCTGGGCATCGACCCTGTGACCGGCACCACGGTCTGGACCCGGTCCAACGAGGAGACAGGTTTCGTGGTGGCCCGTCCGTCCGTCCTCGTCTTCGTCGATAAGAGAGGCGTCGTCTGGGGGATGAACGCCCAGGATGGAACCGCCCGGTGGAAGACGACGACCCGGGTGAGAGACGTCCAGTCGGTCCGATTGGATGGGAACCGGGTCTTTTTGGGCGGCGGGTCGGGCCTCGCTGCCATCATGGTGTCGACCGGAGAAGTGCAGTTCGATCTGGAAGCGAAGGACGTCCACGACATCGATGCCGCGGGGGATTCGCTGGCCTCTCTGGAAGAGGGCGTGCTCATCATCCGGAATCGCGAGGACGGAGCCATCCGGTTCCGTCTGGCCTCGCCCGAGGGCGAGTTCGGTTCACCCGCGCTGTTCGCGGATGGAAGGGTGGTGGTGGGTTCGGGAACGAGACTCGTCCGCGCCATCTCGTCTTCGGGCGAATTCAGGTGGCGGTTCAAGGTTGGAGCCAGAGTGAAGCATCGCCCGCTGGACTATCTGGATGGCAAACGCGTGGGAGCCCTCTCGTTCGAGGGCGTGTTCTACGAGCTTTCTCTTGGCGGCGACCTGCGACGGCGGGCCCTCTTCTCGTCGCGACCCTTCGGGCCTCCCGAGATGATGGCGGGCCGGATCTTTGCGCCCATCTTCGAAGACGAGATCGCCGTGATCGACCCCTTGACCGCGAAGATCATTGGTCGCTCGCGCTTCGGAGGGAGCTTCCTGCAGCCGCCCATTCTCGTGGCCGGCCGCCTCATCGCCGAAGTTTCAGGCCCGACCCGAATCGTGGCCCTCGAAACCGCCCCTTTGAGCTAACGTCAGGGTCCTCGCGGGCGGCGTCCCCCGGGGCGGTATCATCCCAAGCACTCGTTCCTAGAGACGGCGGGCAACTCCAAAGGTGGGGACTGTTTAGTCACCTGTGATCGGTCGAAAACTCGCGTCGAGATACGAAATCCTCCGCGAGGTCGGCCGCGGGGGCATGGGTGTTGTCTACCTCGCGCGCGATCCGGTGCTGGAGCGCGAAGTCGCGATCAAGATGCTGACCTCGGGCAACCTGCAGGGGGATCAGCGCGAGCGCTTCGAGCGCGAGGCCCGCGCGGTCGCCAAGCTCGACCACCCCGGCATCGTTCCCATCTACGACTTCGCCGACTTCGAGGGGAATCTCTTCTTCGTGATGCCCTACGTCGAGGGCAAGACGTTGCGCGCGGTTCAGAAGGAGGAGACCCTCAAGCCTTACGAGGTCCTCGACATCGGCGCACAGGTGGCGGAAGCCCTTCACTATTCGCATCAGCGAGGGATTGTCCATCGCGACATCAAGCCCGAGAACGTCATGGTCACCCGAGAGGGCGACGAGTGGCGCGCGAAGCTCATGGATTTCGGCATCGCCCTCGGTCCGAAGGACTCGCGCATGACCAAGTCCGACATCATCGTCGGCACCCTCGCCTACCTGCCGCCCGAGTCGATCCTGGATTCATCCAGCTCGCCCGCCGCCGATATCTACTCGCTAGGTGTGGTCATGTTCGAGAGCCTCTCGGGGAAGCTTCCTTTTTCCGGCGACACCCAGACCGTTCTCTACAAGATCGTCCACTCCGAACCGGAGCCGCCCGGGCTCCTGGCCTCCCTCGTCGACATGGAGACGGAGAACATCATCCTCGCCTGCATGGCCAAGGCCGCCGCAGCCAGGCCCAAGGACGGCAACGAGATCGGCGGCGTCCTCCGCGAGTTGTCGCGCCGCCTGAGGAATCCGGAAACTCCGCTATCCACCTCGATCGTGGTGCCGCGCGGCGGCTCGGCCATCGTGGGGCGGAGTCACGAGATCGAGGATCTCGTGAAGTCCTTCCACCGCGCGCAGGCGGGCGAAGCGCAGCTGGCGCTCGTGGGCGGCGAGCAGGGATTCGGCAAGGCCTCCCTCCTGCGCGAACTGGAGCGACTATCGAAGAGCCGGGGCGCCCTCGTGCTTCACGGCCGCTTCGTGGAGAGAGTCGACCCGGCGCTGCCCTATCAGGGATTCGGCGAAGCCTTCCGCGAGTACATCGACGCCGATCCGGCCCGCGCCATCAAGGCCCTCGGAGATCTGCTTCCCGAACTGCGGGTTCTCTTCCCGGAAATCGCCGAGGCCGCGGGTCGAGACTCCCAGGCCCAGGTCGCCACCAAGCGCGAGGATCGGACCTTCACCCTCGACCTGCTCGCGCGCACGGTCGGCCGGCTTGCGAGCGCTCAGCCGCTCGTTCTTCTCTTCGAGGACTTGCATCTGGCCGACGCGTCGCTGGAAGCGATCCAGTACGTCTTCCACCGTCGATCCTCCTCCCGTCTGATGATCGCGGGCACCTATGTCCAGAGCGGCGGCGGAGACAGCGACCCGATGTCGCGCCTGGTGAAGAGCATTCGTGGCGATCAGGGCACCCTGCTGATCCAGCTCAAGGCCCTCGATGCCGCGGACTGTCGTCAGCTCGCGATGGGCATCCTCGAGAAGGAGCGCGTTCCCGAGGATGCGGGCATCGCGTTGCTGCAGGCCACCGGAGGCAATCCCTTCTTCGTGGCCGAGCTCGTGCGGAGCCTGGCCCCCGAGGGACGGTTCGAGGAATTCACGCTCGCCGCCCGCCGGGGAGGGGCGCAGGGCCTCGCCCTTCCGAACTCCCTCCAGAAGCTCATGGAGGAAAAGGTCGCGGCCATGCCCGACTCCAACCGAAGCGTCCTCCAGGCCGCGGCGATCGTCGGCGCCTCGTTCGATCCTTCCGAGGTGATTCACCTTTCCGGCCTCGGAAGCGCGGCCGAATCGGTGATCGAGAGCCTGATGGAGAGGGGCGTCTTCCGGGAGGACGCGGTCTCCGGAGGCTCCCGCCTCACCTTCGCGAGCACGCTGCTTCTCGACGCGACCTATCGCACTCTGAATCAGGTTCGCCGCCGCGCCCTCCACCGGTCCTACGCGGAGTTCCTGGAGACCCGCTACGCGAAGCGACTCGATCGCGTCGCTCCGATCCTCCTCCGTCACTTCTCGGTGGCGGGACTCCTCGACCGCGCCGCCCACCACGGTCTCGCCGCCGCCCGCAACGCCTTCGCGGGCGGCGCCTATGAAGACTCGCGCCGACTTGCTCAGACCGTGCTCACTCTGGTGGAGAGCGAAGACTGGCTGGGCGATCAGAATGTCGAGGCGGAAGCGTGTCTCGTCTACGCCCGCGCGGCCCTTGAAGCCTTCGAGTCCGAGGCCGCGGGGAAGATGGCCCGGCGCGCCGCGCTTCTGTTTGCCCGAGGTAACGACTTCCGTCAGCAGGCGGAGGCCCTGGTTCTCGCCGCCGACGCGGCGTTGCGTGCCCTGAAGCTCGACGAGGCCAAGGCCCTTGCCTCCGAAGGCCTGACCCTGGCTCGCGAACACCGTCTCACCGGGCCAGTGGCACGGTTCAGCGAAATTCTCGAGGCGGTTCAGCAGTCGCGATCGCAGGGCTCGGCGCCCGAGCCCGTGACCTCGTCGCACCGGACCCCGCAGGGCTCGGCGGCGCAGGCGCGCCCTCCCGCCGCGCCGCGCGCGAGCGCTCTGCTGCTTCTGGAAGCCGAGTACCTCGCGGCTGAGGAGGCGACGGAGGAGCGCTCGCACCGGAAAGACGCGGTTTCTCCCGAGGAAGAGGTCGCGCACCTCATGAAGTTTGCCGATCTCGCTCTGAAGATCGGCCGACTTGGCGCCGGCCTCGAGGCCTGCCAGCGCGCCTTGAAGCTCGCCGCCGCCGGCGATGTGGTCACCATGGCGAGTCTGGGGCTTCTGCATACCAAGCTCCTTCTCCGCACCATGCAGCTCGATGAAGCTCTGGAAGCGGCGCGCACCGCGCTTGCTCCCAATTTCATCCTGAAGGGATCGGTGCCTCGAGCTCTCGCGGTGCAGATCGCCGCGCACGAGGCCGAGGCTCTGGTCATGTTGGGCGAGCCCGCGAAGGCGCGCGAGCGGTTGGAGGCCGAAGGCCTCGACGGCGAGACGGGCAGCGAGGACCGATCGCTTCCTCTGGTTCTCGCCTACGCCGACGTGCTCGCGTATCTCGGCGACCGGACGGTGGCGCTCGACCTGATGAACGAGGCGCTCACGACCGCCGAGCAGAGAGGCGACGCAATCGCCCTCGTTCAAGGCCTGAATGCGCGGGCGCGCATGCTTTTGCTCGCGGGCACGCCGGACTCGGCTATCGAAGACGTGCGGCGCGCGCTCTCTCTCGGCGGCGAGGTGCCCGATGCGCTCCTGCTCACCAGCGTGCGTCTATCCCTTGGGCAGTGCCTGAACGAACTCGGCGCGGTGAGCGCCGCGGATGCCGAGTTCCTCGCCGCGAACCGAGAGGCCGAGAGCATGGGCGCGCGCATCCTCCTTCTTGAAGCCCAGCTCGGCCTTTCGGCCACCAATCGCGCCCGCGGCCGTTATCTGGCGGCCGAGATCGCCGCCCGCGTGGCCCTGCAGTTCTCCACCGCGGCTTCCGCGAAACTCCTTCAGGCCCGCGCCGAGTTCGCCCTGGCCCAGGTCTTCCTGGACAGCGGCGCCGCCAAGGAAGCGACCCACACCCTGGAGCGGGCTCGCTCGATCGCGCGCGACGCGGGCGAGGTTTCCGTTCATATCGACACCCTGATCGAGCTTGCGCGCCTGGCCCGTCTCGGCGGCGAGCCCGCCCACGCGCGCGACCTCGCCCTTGAGGCCTGGAACGAGTCGACGGAGCGGGGCGATCACGTGAGGCGCGGGGTCACCATGCTGGAACTGGGACGCCTCGAGGTCGAGAGCGGGCATACCGACGCCGCGGTGACGAGGTTCCGGGGAGCGCTGGCCGCGGCCTTCGGCAGCAGCGCGCCTCGCTTGGCCACCCGGCTCTACGAGGGCCTCGTCGATTCGCAATTGCAGTCGGACGACATACAAGGCGCCCTGCGTTACGCGGAGGCGGCAGAGAACTCCACCGAGACCCTCGGCGAATTCGGGGCGAGCGAGTCCATCAAGGCGGCCTTCCTGACCGCGCGAATTCAGAAAACGGCGCAAAACCTCCCCGGACTACGGGAAGCCATCGGCCGGGCCATGAAGATCTCCGACGCCAGCGGCGATCGCCTGCTTCAGGCGCGAAGCGCGCTCGAAGCGGGCCAGCTCAGCATCGAGGCGGATCCCGAGCTTTCCCTCTCCATCCTCGAGAAGGGCCTCATCAGGGCGCGCGAGGCCGACGCGCTTGCCATCGAAGCCTCGATTTCCGGTCACATCGCCTCGATCCAGATCCGCCGCGGCTCGGTCGCCGAGGCCAAGCGGTTTTCGGAAGCGGAGATGGAAGCGATCGGCCGCGCCGGCATCGTCAAGGGAACCATTCGAAACAAGCTCCGCCTGGCCCGGTGTTTCGACCTCCTGGGTCAGCTCAAACAGTGCGCCGACATGCTCGAGTCCGAGACGCCCCCGGATGGAGATATCGCGGTCGGGGTCGGGCTCCTCGCCTATCGCTCGCAGATCAAGTTGTCTCAGGGCCGCTTGCGCGGCGCTTCGGAAGACGCGGAAGCCGCGGTGCGTCAGGCCGCCCGGGGGACGGGCCGGGATCTCGCGGACGCCCTCCTGCACCGGGCCCAGTATTCCCTCGCGACCGCTGACACCCTGGCCGCGGCCACCGATCTCGAGGCCGCGAAACGGGCCTCCGACACCGCCCGGGGCGTTCATCGGCCGTTTGAGGACGCGCTGTTTGGGATTTCCCAGACCGAGCTCCTCATCCTCAAGGGCGATCTGGTGAACGGAGCCTTGCAGTCGGAGGCCGCCTGCCTCATGTTCGAGCGTGGCTCCCACGAGATCTGGGCGAGCGCGGCCCGGCTCCTGACCGCGCGCTGCCTCGCGCGCACCGACGTGTCTTCCTCGGACCGCCTGGCCGCCCGCGTCGAGGCCTTCGCACGGGAGCGCTCCATTCTCTCCGTGCAGGTGAACGCGCTCACTCTTCGCGGCTTGCTGGCTCACGACATGTCGAAGCTCGACGAGGCGGGCCAGCTTGCCTCTCGGATCGGCTCGCCCTGGATCCTGGCCAGCATCGCCCACGTGCGGTACCGCGTGTTCGGAGGCCGCCGCGACGAGAAGGCCGCGGCCGCGGAGCACAAGTCCTTCCTGTTCCACCTGTCGATCGTGTCGTCGGAGCTGGATCAGACCGCGCGCGCGAGAGTGCTCGCCGCGGCCGAGAAGAGCGAACATCCCCTTCTTATTTAGATGGGGGGCGGTGAACGGCCCCGATGGGGTTCGTGCCCTTCAGGCCGACCTCAGGCTCCCCTCAGCGAGCGCCAGGACACTTCACCAGATTGAGGTGGTAGATCAGCGCCCCGCCCGGCGCGCCATCGGAAGTGTCCAGTGAGGCCATGGCCTCGCCGGATCGCAGATCGCCGTCGAGGCCAAGGGTGATGTCGACGTTGAGCACGGCCGCCGCCCCGCATCCCACTCGCTTCATTTGGCCCCCGCCGATGGTTTCCGTGAAGGAATAGTCATCTTGATGGGGACCCCTGATGCTGCGCTTGAAGACCCGACCGTGTTCGCTGTCGTGTGGACCGAGGAAGTATTGGACATCGAGTTGGGCGTTCTGTTTCGTGGCGAGCTTTGCAAAGCCCCGATAGTCGACCTTGTAAACGCCGATCGAGTAGTTCTCCCCCAGCTTGAGCGGGGCCGAAATGCGACACACCTTCCTTGCCTGCCCCAGGGCGGTGGCGCCGCCGCTCTCGACGGCAAACTGGTCAAACAGGATGCTCAACGTAGCGCCGTCGGGGGAGATGACCACCGAGTAACTTCCCGCCGGGCAACCGTTGGTTTCCTGGGCCAGCGCGGGTTGGCTCCCGAAGAGGGCACAAACCAAGACGCTCCCGGCAATCAACTGCGTCACGCTTCTCCTTCCGGATCGAGCGGCGATGGAATCCATCGCCCCCGCCTCCTCGCTTAGTGACACTCGCGCCATTGCAGCTGGTAGATGATCCCGGCATTGACGTCTTCCGAGTCGATTGACGCGAGCGCTTCACGGTTCCCACTCGTCTGCACTCGCATGCTGGAGTTGGTCCGCAGGTTCACGTCCGCGCCGCAGCCGGACCAGACAATGGCCTGGACGGCCAGTTCGTTGTTGATCAAATAGTCTTCATCGAGCGGGCCGCGAAACCTTTTTTGGAACGTCGGGCCTCTCGTGCCCGCGAAGAAGTACTCGACATCGAACTGCGAGCCCGTGGACACCGGAAGATGATTGAAGCCGCGGAAATCGATCTTCAGGATCGAAACGCTCTGGCCCTGAGGAACGTGCACGGGGATGGCGATGTTGCAGCTCTTGCGATCAAAGCTCTTGCCGGTGGTGCCGCCGACGGAAACCTGATACTGGTCGAACAGCAGGCTCAACGACTTCGCATCCGGGCTCAAGGTGGCGGAGACAGTGCCCGCCGGACAGCCGGTTCCACCGTATCCGGGGACCCCCAGGGAAATGTCGTCGGCGAAAGCCGGGGCGCTAAGCAGCACGGTGGACAATAGGAAGATGCGGTTTTTCATGTTTGGAACTCCTGTCAGTTGTTGAAGGGTCGGGCTTGACGGCTTGGGAGGCCCGGTCGGGAGCTTCCAGAGTACGGAGAATCGCCTATCCCTTCCGTCTGTTGGCGCACACAGCACCCCGGCGAAACTGGAACGATTGACATTCGTGGATTGAACGCCCTGATTAGGGCAGGATCTCGACTTATCCATTCGTTTCCTTCACGCGGATCCGCTGCCCATCCGGATCAGCCGGATGGCATGCTTCACCCCGAGGACGGCCCGCCCTTGATCGCGACGAACCGGGGCGTCCCCGCTACGCCAGCGTCTACGTGACGCACATGCGCGACGAGGGTCCGCGGCTGCTCGACTCCATCGTCGAGTCGATCGACGTGGGCCGCCGTGCGCGCCTGCCCGTGCTCATCAATCATCACAAGGCCACGGGAGCGACGCAGTTTGGCTGGACGGCAAGGTCTCTCGCTCTTATCGACGCGGCGAATCGTGAGGGGTCGAGGTTGCGCATGATGTCTACCCTTACACCGCGTACAGTTCATATTCCGATCTGATGTTTCCCGCCTGGGCCCTGGCCGAAGGCCCCGCCGCCTTCGCCGCGCGTGTGGGCGACCCGAAGACCCGCGATCGCCTCGTCGCGGAGATGCTGACCATCTTTCCACAGCAGGCCGGCGCCGATCGCCGACCGGTCGTCGTACACCGACCCGCACCATGATTCCGAGGGGATCGCGGTGGTGATCGTCAACGGCCAGGCGGTGCTTCAGGCCGGCACGCTCACCGGAGCGAAGCCGGGACGATTTCTGGAAAGACTCAGGAAACCGAACTGAGATCCCCGATCAACCGACCGCGCCGCCGCGGCCGTCCCCCCAGTCTCTCAATGATCCCCTCGTTCCTGGGTTCCTCAACTGACCCGGCTATCGCCTCTGGCCACGCCGGCGACCTCGATGTGAAGGCGATTCTTTCCCTCCGCCTTGGCGACATACATTCGCGAATCGGCTTCCGAAAGCATGGCCTCCAGACTCTCGGGGAGAGTGGTGAACGTAACCGCTCCTATGCTGCACGTAATCGGACACCTCTCGCTTGCCGTGGTCTCCGACAGCAGGGCCCGGATCCGCTCCAATGCCACCGCTGCCTCTCGGGCATCTGAGTCGGGAAGCAATACCACAAACTCGTCTCCTCCGAGTCGCGAGCAGAGATCGCTCGGGCGCATGGAATTGCGAAGCAACCCGGCGACCGTCCGGAGCAGCTCGTCGCCGGCTTGATGACCCAGGCGGTCGTTCACCGACTTGAAGTTGTCCAGGTCGATGTAGGCCAGGGTTACGGCACGTCGCTTGCGCCGACACAAAGCGAGGATGTGCAATGCCTCTTCGTGGAAGGCCCGGGTGTTGAGCAGGTTGGTCAACGGATCGGTCCGGCTGAGCCCGCGCTCCCTTATCAGGGCGGCCCGGAGGGTAGAGATGAGGAGGCCGACGATGGCAAAGGACAGAGCCAGCATGAATGTGTTCGCGGCCCAGAGGGCGGGATGTGTAAACCGCATGCCGGCCATGAAGTTGGACTCCACCCAGGTCACCGCGGACAGGAGGGAGGCGACAAGGGAGCCGCTTCGACCCAGGTACCAGGCGACCAGACTGATGGGCGCGTAATACAAGGGGAACACTCTCAGCTCGGTGCCGCTGATGAAATCAATCCAGCCGATGGCCACGATCGCGACCACGCCCACCAGACAGATCATCAAGCGGTGCATCGCCGGCGTGAATCTGCGACCGCGGCTCTCCCCGACATGGAAGGCCTCGGGATTCACGCGCGATGGGGGGGGCGCCACCACACCATCTTCGTTCGGATGACCGACCAGAGCCGATGCCTCTATCGGGTCAGATAGAAATAGTTGAGACACATTTCGTCGTCGGTGCCTTCGCCCCAACGCACCGCCTTGTCGCTCGCGTTGTCCCAGGTGCAACTGAGCTTGAGTCGCACGCCGGGTTTCAATGCCAGGGGGGTCTGGAACTGGTAAAGCTGTTGCCAGTTGAAATCCCAGGACGGAACGTTGACCAGGCACGTGTTGTCGGCCATCGCGGTGATGGTCCGGCCCCGAGTGTGCATGTGCGGACCCACGCCGTAGAGGGTTCCGCTGGTGGGAAAAGGAAAAGAAACGGAGGTGGTGTAATTGGAGGACCTCGGCGGAATGGTGAAGTTGAGGTCGGCGATGGGAAAGATGAGCGCAGGCTTTTCCACCCGGCCGGGCGCCAATTGAAGCTTGATCGTGGTGAGATCCGGGCCGATGGCGTGGCTCGAATTCCCATCAGGGCCATGCGACGTGTTGTAGTGGACCTGCATGACAATCACGTTGTCCGTGGCCATCGTGATGCCGGTCCCCTCAGGATAAAGGGTCGCGGAGGTTCCGGGAACCCAGGCGCCGTACACCGTGCCCAGAGCGCCTTCCGTCCCCGGGCCTCCGAAACAGGTGTAGCCAGGCCCCGCCTCTGCGGCATCGAGGCGCTCCGCCTCGGCGCGCGACACGCCGTAGAGGAGGACGTGGTGGACGAGGCTTCTCTGGCCGGGGACGATGTCGTACCCGATCAGATCGCGCTCGCCCGGGAGCTTCGGGTCGATGACAAAGCAGCGATAGTCGTCGGGCCGCGCGGCGCTCGGCGTGTAAGGCGAAGACATGCTCAGTTCGGCGTCGACCCAGGGGAGAGACGGAAGGGATGTCGGATTAGGCGGGGCCTGCGCAGGATCGCCTTCGAGAGTTCCTCCGCGCGCCCAGGCGACGATCGCGGAAAGCTCGTCGTCCCTCAGTCGTCTCGAGCCCTTCAGAGGCTGACAGGCATCGTTCGCCTTCCACGGCGGCATGGCCCGGGACTCGACGAGACTCGCGATTGCGGCCGCATGGGACGCCGCCTCGGCGTAGCTCTCCAGGGAGAAAGGCGCAATTCCGCCAGTGGTGTGGCACCCCTGGCATCGCTGCTGGACGACCGGCAACACGTCTCGACTCCAGGTGGGCTGCGCGAAGGCGAGACCTGGACCCAGAAGCAGGACGGCAAAGGCGGCCCGGAAAACGATCTTGAGCATGGCCGTACTCTAAGCCCGCAGGCGGCCCATGTCCTACGCTTTGGGTTTCGGCATCAAATCCACGTAAAGAGCCTTGAAGTCACGGTCGCCCGCCTTCAGGATCGCCTCGATGTTCCTGATCGCCTGACGAGCCTGGACCGGGAAGTCCGGGTGACCTTACGGAGTCGCCGGATCCTGGCCCAAGTGGGGCGGGATTATCGAAAGTTAGATTTCCATCAAATCCTTGCCGACGATGATCCGGCCTTTGAAGTGCTTACGCACATCTTGCGCCCACTGGTCATCCGTGATTGATGGATCATCTCCCGGAACGAAATGGGAGAGCACCAACGTCTTGACTCCCGCTTGAGCGGCGATCCGGCCAACATCTTCAGAGACGGTATGAGCCGCTAGCAGGTGCTCGCGCAATCGAGTTGCATTTGGCAAACGCCTAACCATCGCTTCGACACCGGGCAGATACATCACTTCATGCACAAGCACGTCAGCGCCTTTCGCAAACTCGGCAAGCTCCGGGGCATAAGCGGTGTCACCAGAAATAACCACGGAGCGATCCTTTGCGTCGAACCGGTATGCATAAGCTTGCTTGATCGGCGGGTGGCGCACCAAGGCCGCACTGACCTTCACATCATCGTTCACCAGCACAACGCCCTGCTTATTAAAATCATGAGCGGAAATCAGATTGCGTGGGTCTGGCCGGCCTTCGTCCACGATGCGAGTGTCAACATCGAATTTCATGTAGTTGAAGAACTCCCGCGTCATTTTCTCCAATCCGGTTGGGCCGTAAGCATCCACGCGCGCAGGCAAACCCGTGATCCACGAGTTATAGAACAAAGTACCGTACTCTAGATTGTGATCCGAATGATGATGCGTGATGAAGATGTAGCGCAGTCGATTAAGGGACACACCGGCGGCTAAGAGCTGTCGCGACGTTCCGTACCCGCAGTCAATAACATAGGGGAGATCGTTGACCAAAAGCAGCGTCGAGGGGTTGTTACGACCTGATTCGCCGACTCGAGGCCCGCCTCTCGTGCCAAGTAGGATGACTCGCGTCCCTTTCTTTGACTCACTGATGCCCAGACGGGTACTCAGGTCATACGAAAGGGCAACGCGTGCGGCGCCGGTCAGAAACTGTCTTCGATTGTGCTGCACAGTACTCTCCTCTTCTTCAACCAGCTAGACCCTCCCAGAACGATAGTCTCAAAGCGTATCCTCCGAATGACCCAACGCTTGGGAACGTTGTGTGGAGGGCGAGCGGTTCGCAGGACGAACCATGAAGAGACAATGAAGCCGACGATTCTTTCCACCGCCCTTCTGTAGGCTCAGGCTGCGCATGGATCCCTGGGATGACAAGTCAGCAACCGCAACCTTCGCGGCCGCGGCGGAGCGGCTCGACCTTCGGTTCGGCCCTTATAAGGCTCTCAAGGAACTCGGGCGCGGGGGCATGGGGCGCGTCTACCTCGCGGCTCGGGCGGACGAGCAGTACCAGAAGCGCGTCGCCATCAAGGTCATCAAGGCGGAGGTGGACCGGGACGAAGTCGTTTCTCGCTTCCGCCGGGAGCGACAGATCCTGGCCAGCCTCGATCACCCGAACATCTCCCGCTTTCTCGACGGGGGTGCTACCGAGGACGGGCGTCCCTACTTCGTCATGGAGTATGTCGAGGGGATGGCGATCGATCAGTACTGCAATCGCCAGGGTCTTTCGATCCCCGGGCGCCTGAAGCTCTTCCGACAGCTGTGCTCGGCGGTCGAGTACGCCCACCGGAACCTGATCGTTCACCGGGATATCAAGCCCGGGAACATCCTCGTGACTGCAGAGGGAGTTCCGAAGCTCCTGGATTTCGGGATTGCCAAGCTCGTGAACCCTGGCCTCTTGGTGGAGGGAGGCACGATGACCGGGCTCGCGATGACCCCGGAGTACGCAAGCCCGGAGCAGGCGCGTGGTGAGCCGGTGACGACGATGTCGGACGTCTATTCCCTCGGTGTCCTGCTGTACCTGCTCCTGACCGGACATCCTCCCTATAGGTTCAAGACGCGGCAGACCCTGGACGTGCTTCGGGCGGTGTGTGAGGACGAGCCGGAGAAGCCGAGTACGGCAGTGGGACGCGCCGAGGATGCGGAGGGCCAGGGGCTGAATGCGAAGGAGGTGAGCCGGACCCGGGAGGGGAGTCCCGAGCAATTGAGGCGTCGGCTTTCGGGGGATCTGGACACGATCCTGCTGATGGCGCTGCGGAAGGAGCCGTCCCGGCGGTACCTCTCCGTGGAAGCCCTTTCCGAGGACCTCCGCCGGTACCTGGAGGGGCTGCCGATCAAGGCTCGGAAGGCGACCTTCTCCTACCGAACCGGGAAGTTCCTTCGGCGGAACTGGGCGGGTGTTGCCGGCGTAGCCATGGCCGTCTTGCTGATCGTGGGATTTTCCGTGAGCACCGCGGTGCAGAGTCGCCGGCTCAGGACGGAGCGGGATAAGGCGTCACGTGTGTCGTCGTTCCTGGTGGATGTCTTCAAGGTCTCGAATCCCAGCGAAGCGCGGGGAAATACGGTGACAGCGCGAGAGATCCTGGACAAGGGGGCGGAGAGGATCCGGAGGGAACTCAAGGACGAGCCCGAGGTGCGGGCCACCCTGATGGACACGATGGGGAGCGTCTACGACGAGCTGGGACTCTACGACCAGGCGGAGGGCTTATTGCGGGAGTCCCTCGAGATCCGGAAGCGGGTGCTCCAAAACGAGAGCCCGGAGGTGGCGACGAGCCTCCACAATCTGGCCAAGGTGCTCTATCGCAAGAATGACTACGACGGAGCCGAGGCCCGCTACCGCGAGGCCCTCGCGATGCGGCGCAAGCTCCTCGGAAACGAACATCCCGACGTTGCCGAGACCCTCAATTTCCTGGCCCTTGTCATAGCCGAGAAGGGCGACCACGACGGAGCCCTTGCCCTCCTCCGCGAGGCCGTGGCCATGAGGCGAAAGCTCTTCGGAAATGAGCACCCGGACCTGGCCATGGCCCTGACTGGCCTCGCCGGTGTCCTCGACGACAAGGGGGACTATGAAGCCGCCGAGGCCCTGGACCGCGACGCGCTCGGAATGCTGCGCAAGCTCTTCGGGAACGCGCACCCCGCCGTGCCCTACACCCTCAACGTCCTCGGCGAGGTCTTGTCTCACCAGGGCAAGTTTGCCGAGGCGGAGAAGGCATTCCGAGAGTCAGTGGAGATCGCACGCCACATCCTCCCTCCCGACCATGTCTACATTTTCGCGGCCCTCCTCGGATTGGGGAAAGCCCTGGCGGCTCAGGGGGAAGAGCAACAGGCCGAGCCGATCCTCCGCGAGGGAGTCGAAATCGGAAGAAAGATACTGCCGAAGGACGCCTCCGACCTCGTTCGGACCGAGGGCGCGCTTGGGAGTTGTCTGACCCGACTGCGCAGATTCGATGAGGCCGAGTCAATTCTCCTCGGTACCTACCAGAACCTCTTGGCCAAACAAAGCGCAGGCCCGGCCCAGCGGGAAGCGCTTCAGCACCTCGTCGACCTGTACAACGCCTGGGGCAAGCCCTATAAAGCACGGGAGTGGCGAGCGAAACTCGCAGCCCAACCGAAGCCTGGAGCGAACGGCTCCACCAAGTAGATCCCGCGAGGGCCTTGAGTGGCGCCGACTCTCATCAGCAGGCGCCGAGAGCATTCCGGCGCGGGAGACCGGCGGTTTGCATCAGGGCTCGGTCGGTTTTCTCTCCTCCGCGCCGAGAATCCTCATCCGCCAGGTCACCATTCCGCTCTTGTCCTTCTCCGTCCAGAATGCGACGAAGCGACCCTTGACCGAAACCAAACGTGGGAGGTCCGCCTTGACCCCGTCTTCTCCTTGGGGGCGAGGTGCTCCATCGCCTGCTCCTGGGCGACCGCTCGGGCGCCCATCGCGGCAACAAAAAACGTCGCGAGGGCAAGGCGAAATCGAATCATGGCTTAGGTTCTAGAAGTCGAGACGGAGGCCCAGCCTTATGGCCCGGGGCGACTGGAACGCCTGGGCCTGCAGGAAGCGGGGATCCTTGTTCGCGGCGGGGATCGCGGCGAGCACGGCCTGGTAGTTGTAGCCGCCCGGCGCGAAATACTGCGCCACCGGAACAGGCGTGACCGCCGAGGAGCCGAGCAGGATTCCCGGGAAGACTCCGCGAACGGTGTCCTGATCGAATAGGTTCGAAACGTTCGCGGACGCGGTGAGGCGCATCGCCTTGCTCACCTTGAACCCGTATTGCACGAAGATGTCGGTCTGGGTGAAAGTCGGCGTCCGACCGCGGCTTCCGCGGCCCTCGGGATGGGTCGTGGGCGCGGCATTCACCCCGAGCTGGGGCGTGATCGGCGTCCCGCTCTCCGCGCGGAAGAACGCGCCCGCGCTCAGGCCGAAGTCGAAGGAGTACGACCCGTTCAACTTGAACTGGTGCGGACGATCCAGGGTCAAGGGGCCGTAGTCGACGTTGCCGGAGGCGGTGTAGCAGCTCTCGAGGGTGGTGCAGTAGCGCCCGGAATTCGGGTTGCCGCCTCCGAGAACCTGTTCGTCGGAATCGCCCAGCCCCTCGTAGTTCCCGTAGAGCCGCGAGTAGGTGTAGCTCAGGTCGATCGCCCAGTGATTCGCCATCCGCTTCATGAGTTCCATGGTGAAACCGTCGTAGGTGCGGTCGAACTTGGGAAGAGACGGCTGGCCGGCGAAGGGCTGGGTCAGGATGCCCTGGCCCGGGTTGCCGATGACCCCCGTGTAGCGGATGCCATCCACGGTGATCGGGGTGGGGTTGAAGTCCTCGATCGCGTTTTGAAGCTCGCGGTGCATGTAGAAGGCGGAGAGCGCCCAGTTCTTCCCGAGTTG
>JANMVV010000150.1:0-30661 GCA_031392925.1 Vicinamibacteria bacterium | reverse complement strand
GAACGAGCCGGAGTTCGCCTGCCGGTTGCGGCCCAGGATCATGTTGTTGTTGAACGCGTTGAACAGATCCAGGGTGAGGTCCGCCGAAGCGCGCCCACCCAGCTTGACCTTGTTGGCAAGCCGGAAGTCCGCGGTCCACAGCGTGTCATAACGCTTGTCGTCGAGCTTCGTCCCGGACGGGAGCACGCGCAACGTCCCGTCCCCACCGTTGCCGACGCGCAGCACGACCGGATAGGTATAGCCCTGGCGCGCGAACAGGCTCGTGCCGATCTCGAAGTGAGCAGGCAACTGGTAGTTACCGTTCACGTTGAACTGCCAGCGTGCGTTGTAGAAGATGTCTCCCTTGCCCGAACCGCCCGAGCGAGGCGCGATCTGGCCGCCGTCCACCTGCGGACCCGAGTTGCCGCTCTGCGTGCTGCCGGCCTGGCCGCCCGTGGTGTCGGTGCGGGTGGGGCTCTGAATGCTTCCCTTGCCGACATTCTCGTGCCAGTCCATGTAGGAGACCGCGGCCCGAGCGAACCACTTGTTCGACATTCTCTTGTTGAAGTTGAGCTCCAATCCGTTGTAGCCCGTGCTGTAGTCAGGACGATTCGTCAGGATGCGGCCGCTGTTGGAGGCGGCCACCTTGGCCGGGTTCGGCGCGTAGCCGGTCGCGGTGTAGCCGTTCGCGGTTACGGGAGCGAGCGCCGTGTAGTCCGCGCTGGTCATGCCGATGCGAGGGAAGTATCCGGGGATGTCTGTCACCTTGCGCCAGGTGTAGGAGACGCCCATCGCCATGTTTCCGCCCAGCTCGTGATCGATCCCGACCACGACTTCGTTGTCCTTGCTGGCGTGGTAGTTCGTGTCGATCTTGTTGGTCGAGACGAGAGCGGTGGGATGCGCGGGGTCGACGTTGTTGTAGTACTGGACCCCGTCCGAGAGCAGGATCTCATCCTTCGTCGCGAAGTGATCGTTATTGCGGTCCACCCACTTGTAGGCCAGGAAGGTGGAATAGCCGCCAACCGGGTTGATGGTGGTGACATCGTTCGGGAAGAGGGCGCCGGCGTAACGCGAGTACGAGGCGCGCGCCACCGTCTTGCGCCCCTCGTTGAGCGCATAGGTCATGCTCACGCGCGGCGAGATGTTGTTCCAGGTGATCGTCGGGGTCTTGGAGGCGTCGTACTTCAACTCGGGCAGCAGGTTCGGGAAGAGCGGGTTCGCGGTAGCGGTGCTGTCTTCGTTGAAAGCGTACTGGTGGTCGTAGCGGGCCCCGATGTTCAAGGTGAAGCGATCCTTGGTGAAGGTGTCGCCCAGGTAGAAAGCCGCAACCTTCTCGGTGAACCGCACGTTGCGCTGGCGTGTGATCTGGGCGATCCGGTCGCCCCCGCCGTTGTTGATCGCCGTGATCTGGTTACCCGCGAATGTCGTGGTGGTGCGCGCCGGCAGTTTGCGGTAGGCGAAGCCGAACTTGAACTCGTGATTGCCGCCCATGCCGCTCTTGAAGTAGTTGCCGTCGATGTTGACGTTCTGCCAGGGCTTGCGGGCGGTGAAGCCCAAATAGGACCCAAAGGACTGGTCGAGGTCGTAGTCGATCCCTTCGTTCAGGCCGAACCCGCCGCGCGGGGCGAAACCGTAGCCCCAGCCGTAGTACGCGTACTTGGTGGTCAGATAGAAGTTCGGGCTGAAGGTGTGGTTCCACTCCAGCTTCCACAGGCCGTGCAGACCGCACGAAATGCCGCATCCTTCTTCAGGGTAGAAGTTGCCCTGGTTCCAGAGGAAGGTGTCGGCCTCGTTGGTGGTTGTACCCGGAGAGCGGCCCAGCTTCACCTTTTCGCCGTTGAACCACAGCAGCGACAGCACGTCGCTCTTGCCCGCCTGCCAGTTCAGCTTGGCGTTGAAGTTCTTCAGGAGTGTCTTGTCCCTGGTCTGGCTGAGGCGCCTGATCCGGATGTCGTTCTTCCCGTACGAGCCCCAGAACCACAACTTGTCCTTCATGATCGGACCCGAGAGCTCGAAGCCATAGTCGTTGATCTGGTCGGTATGGTTGGCGCTCTCCGCATTGGCCCCGGTGTCCGGGTTCTTGATCTTGCCCACCAGCTCGTCGGGCAAGTTCGCCGACTGCAGCTTGTGGCTCGCCAGGTAGTCGCGCGCGGTGCCATGGAACTGGTTGGTGCCGCGCTTGGTGACGAAGTTGATACCGACGCCGCCGGTCTGGACTTTCAGGTCACCGCCGCCGGTCGAGACGTTGATCTCTTCGAAGGCGTCGAAGTCATAGTAGGAGGAAGACGCGCCGTTCGAGTTCACGTCCGTGATCACGATGCCGTCCAGGTTCCACTGGGTGTCGCTCGCGAGCGACCCCTTGCCCACGAAGCCCGATTGCTGGCCGCTCTCGTTGCCGCCCACATTGACGCGGTCCACGAGGACGCCCGGAACGGTCTTGAGGATGGCCCACGGATCGCGCGATTGCGGGGTCTGGGTAAGCTCCTCTTTGGTAAGAGTCGTCGCCGTGCCGACACGCTTGACGTCGATGATCGCCGCCTCACCCGTGACCTCGACCGACTCGGCCATTCCCGCGAGCTTCATGGCGAAGCTCACGGTGACACTCTGGCCCGTGGTGACCACGACCTCGCGGGTCGAGCTGGCGAATCCGCTCAGGGCCAGAGTGAGCTTGTACGTGCCGGAGGCCACGTTCAGGAAACGGAAGTCGCCCTTGGTGCCCGACTGGGTGGACCGATTGCCCGAGCCGCTCGCCAGGCTGACGGTGACGCCCGGCAAAACCGCCCCGGACGCGTCCGCGACCGTTCCGTAAATCGTTCCGCTCGAAGCCTGCGCAAAGGCCATAGGGGCCCAGGCGAGCAATAGGGCCAAGCAGAGTCCCATGATTCTCTTCATCAGATTAATCCTCCAAATTGGGGTGGCGTGAGTTTGTTCACTCAGTTGAACGACAGTGTGCGCAGCATAAGGGGTGTTGTCCTGCTTGTCGAGCAAGCGCTGTGCCTGCGCGGCCGAAGCCCATAACTCCTTGAATCGGATAGCAAAGGCAGGAAGGACGATGGGGCGACGATCCAATCCAGCCGAAATCGATCCGGGCGCCTGGATCCGTCCTGCTATGGAGGCGCGTTATCGGGCCAAGGATTCCCGAAGGCGCCGAATGTCCTGAGCGTACTGGGAGGCGGGCGCGCCCCTCACGAACTGCTCCACGTACGGCGCGGCTTCGGCCAGTCGCCCGCGTTGCCGCAGCAGCTTGGCGAGGTTGAAGACCGTATCCCACTCCCGCGGGTTCAACTCCACCGCGCGCTTCCAGTGATCGATCGCCTCGTCCGCTCGGCCGGTTTCGACGGCGATGACGCCGAGCGCGTTGTGGGCTCGCGAGACATCGGCATCCAGGGAGAGGGCCTCGCGCAGCGCCGCCTCGGCTTTCGGATAGTCGCGCAGGACCAGGTACGCGGTGCCGAGGTTCGCCTTCGCGGCGGCGTTGGTGGGATCGACCGCGAGCGCGCGCTCGAAAGTCGCGATAGCTTGCTCGGCCCGGCCTGACTGGGCCAGGGCCGCCCCTTGAGCCAACAGCACGTCGATCTCGGGGTTGGGGCGCTCGGCGAAAACCTGCAGCAAGGAGGCCGCTTCCTTCGACCGGCCGATCTCATTCAGGTAAGCGCCCAGGAGCGTGGCGATCTCGACGTCGTCGGGCTTTCCGGCGAGCGCCTTCTTGAGAGTCGCGACCGCTCCCGCCAGATCGCCGGTTTCGCGCTCGAGAAACGCAAGGTGTTGCAGCGCGAGCGACATCCCGGGTCGCTCGGCCACCACCCGGCGAACGAGGGAAAGTGCCGCCTGCGGGTCGCCGGACTCATAGAGGGTGACGACGTCCTCGATCTGGTCGTTCAGCCGAATCAGCTTCTTCGGATCGTCATCGATCGTGTAGCGACTCTTGAGGGGGGCGCTTGCGCTCGCGTAGCCGAGACTGCGCAGTCGTTCGCGCGTCTCGGCGCTCTCCTCCCCACGGGTCGGACCCCGGTCCTCGCCGCGCAGGCGCGTGAGAGCCGACCGCACTTGATCGAGAATCAAGGGCTCCCGGGGTGCGAGGTTCGTCAGTTCCCTGGGATCGGTGTCGAGGTCATAGAGCTCGGGCTCGGGCAACTCAATCAATTTGTAGCGATCGCGCACGAGCCCGACGAGCGGCGCCCATCCGCGATTGAGCGAGGCGGACAGGGCCTCGAAGTAGGCGGGCGTCGCCGGAGCGTCGCCGAGTCCCTCGGCAAGCGAGAGGAGGCTCCTCCCCGGGAGCCCCTCGGGCGGTTTCAAGGCAAGCGCGTCGAGCAGCGTCGGCAGCAGGTCGATGTGGCGAACCCGATCGCGGACGGTGGCCGGCGCAAACAACCGCGGGGAATACAAGATGAGTGGAACGCGCAGGGTCGTCTCGTAGGCAAAGATGCCGTGCGTCTTCTCGCCGTGCTCTCCGAGGCCCTCGCCGTGGTCGCCGGTGAGTGCCACGAGCGTGCGGCCATTCGCCGCGTCGCGGAGGAGCGGTTCGAGGAGCGGGCGCAGGATCGCATCGGAATAGGCGACCTCCCCGTGGTACGGCGAGGCCGCGAATCGCGAGGCGAAAGGCTCCGGGGGAACGTAGGGGAAATGCGGCTCGTAGATGTGCACCCAGGTGAAGGTCGGCGCGGTGCCCGGTTGCGCCAGCCAGCGCTGTGCGGCCTCGACGGTCCGGGTGCCGGGCCGTTCCTGCATGACGAACGCGGTGCGCGTCTCGGGATCGCCGAGCCGGTCGTCGTACACGTCGAAGCCGCGGTCGAGACCGAAGCGCGAGTCGAGCGGGAACGCGCTCACGAACGCCCCGGTGCGATAGCCCTGCTGCTTGAGAAGGGTGGCGAGCGTCTCCACTCCTCGGGGAAGGCGGAAGCCTGAGTTGTCCCGCACTCCATGGTCGAGGGGATACCGGCCGGTCAGGATGTTGGCGTGCGAGGGAAGGGTCACCACGTTCTGGGCGTGGACGTTCTCGAAGCGCACGCCCAGGGCGGCGAGGCGATCCATCCACGGCGTCTCGGAGGTGGCGTTCCCGTAGGAGCCGAGAGCATCCGCGCGCAGGGTGTCGACGGTGATCAGCAAGACGTTGAGCCTCGCCTCGCGACGCTCGCCCTTCGGACGAAGCCACAGCCCGAAGCCAACGGCGCCGATGGCCGCAACCGCGATGACCATGGCAAGCAGACCCTTGGGCCATGGGCGCGGCGCGCCGGCCGATACCGGAGCGGGCACGCTGGGCAAAGGCTCAACGCCCCGTCTTGTTTTTCGCGCCACGCTTGAAATCACCTCTTCGGCCCCCGGCATGGCCCTCGAGCGGCCCCTCGCCGATCAAACTCTCCATGCCGCCCGCAACCATTTCATGGAGCGGGATGATAGTCCGGCCGAACCGGGCGGCCACCGCTCCGCCCATCGCCTACAATCTCGCTCGTGGCGTCGAAGAGGGCGAAGAAGAAAGGCCGGGACGACGCGAGCGGCGCAGGAACGACCGGGGTCCCCGAGATCCTGGAAAGACCGGCTGTGGCGCGATCAGAAAACGGCGCGTCGGCCCCACGGGGACGGCGACGGCTCGCCGCGACCATCCTCCTCGGTGTGGCGTTCGCGGCCATCGCGTGGTGGCTCTACCCGCGGCCGGACCCGCGGCCGAACCTCCTGCTTGTCACCATCGACACCCTGCGCGCCGACCACGTCGGCGCCTACGGGGCCACGTCGTCGCAGACTCCGACTCTCGACGCCCTGGCGTCGCGCGGCGTCCGCTTCGCAAACGCACTCTCCGCAGCTCCGCTCACCGGACCCTCGCACGCGACGATCCTGACCGGGCTTCTTCCTCCTCAGCACGGCGTGCGGGACAACATCGTCTTTAGTCTGAACGCCCGTCACAAGACATTGGCGACGCGGCTCAAGGCCAAGGGCTATCGGACCGGCGCATTCGTCGGCGCCTATCCGGTGGCGGCGGCATTCGGATTCCGCCAGGGCTTCGAGGTCTTCACCGAGAATTTCAAGGAGAGCGAAGAGCCCGGCGCCGGTGCGCAGCGGCCCGCGAACGAAGTCGTCGACGATGCGCTCTCCTGGCTCTCCAGGCCGGCGGGCGGGCCATTTTTCACCTGGGTTCACCTCTACGATCCGCACGCACCCTACGAGCCACCCGAGCCGTACCGCACGACGTTTGCGGGCCGGCCTTACGACGGCGAGATCGCGTTCGCGGATGCGCAACTTGGCCGCCTGCTCGACTCGCTCAAGGCCTCGGGCCAGCAGTCGAACACCATCGTCGTCGTTGTCTCGGATCACGGCGAATCGCTTGGGGAGCACGGCGAACTCACGCACGCGATCCTCGTCTACGGGTCCACGCTCCACGTGCCCCTGGTGATCGCCGGCCCGGGAATTACCGGCGGGGCGACCGTCGAGGCTCGCGTCTCGACGGTCGACCTCGTCCCGACGCTCTTGCGGCTGCTTGGGTCCGAGGTGCCCGCGGAGTTGATCGGGCGGGACCTGAGCGCGGCGCTTCGCGGCGAGCGCCTTCGGCCCGAGCCCCTCTACGCGGAGAGCCTCTTCGGCCGCCTGAACTGCCGATGGGCCTCCCTGCGCGCCTGGGTCGAGGGCGACTTCAAGCTCATCGACGGCGGCCGGACGGAGTTGTTCGACCTTTCCCGCGACCCCGAAGAGTCAACGAACCTGGCCGAGCAGGACGCGGCGCGAGTGGGCCGGATGCGCGAGTCGCTGCGCAAGGCCGTCGCCAGGATGGCGCCCGAGGGTGACCGCGCTCCGACCGCGACGATCACGCGGGAACAGGAGGCCCTGATCAAGAGCCTCGGTTACGTCGGCGGCACCGGCGGCGGCGGTCAATTGGACCAGCCGGGTCTTCCCGATCCACGCGACCATGTGCGCGAGTATGAGCGCCTTCAGTTGATCCTGCGGGCGCCGGACATCCCCCCGGCGCAGGCCTCGGCCGAGGCCGCTGCCATCGCCGCCATGGACCCCGGGAATCCGTTCGCCCACAACACGGTGGCCTCCCTGGCCTATCGCGCGGGACGGCTTAAGGAGGCGGCGCGCGCGTTCCACCGGGCGCTGGAGCTCGACCCGGACCGGCCGGCGGTGCGCCAGAACTACGGAAAGCTGCTGCGCGATATGGGCCGTCTGCAAGAGTCCGAGAAGGAGCTGCGTCTGGCCCTCGAACAAACGGACGCGGTCGACGCAAGAACGCGAGGGAGCCTCGCGCAGACCCTCGCCATGGTCGGCAAGACGAAGGAAGCGGAAACCCTCGCGACGGAGGCGCTGCGCATTGAGCCCCACGACCCCGAGGCGCTGCTGGCCCGGGCGCGGGTGAAGGTGGCGATGGGAAAGAAGGATGAGGCCATCGAGAGCTTCCGAGCCGCCGCTGCCGCGGGAGAGCCTGACGCGCGGATCGAGCTCGCGCTGCTGCTGTTGCGCTCAGGGGACCCCGGTGCAGCTCGGTCCGAAGCCGATGCCATCCTGAAGGAGCGAGCCGGTCATCCGTGGGCGCTCGCGGTCCTTGGGCAGGCGCTGATTCGCGAAGGCCGGCGTGACGAAGGCCTGATAGCACTGCGACGCGGTCAGGCGGCGCGCCCCAGGCGCCCTGAAGCGTGGCTCACGCTCGCGGAGGGCTTCGAAGCCGCGAACGACAAGGTCGCCGCGGAAGCCTGCCGCCGCGCGGCGCGAGAACTCGCCGGCTCGTAGCGAGGATCCCCCGCCAACGAGCCGAAGGCAGTGAAGGTCAGCGGAACCGGGGGTCGCCGGGGTACTTGGAGCGCGCCCGCGCCGCCCAGACCCGAGCGGCTTCGACGTCGCCGAGAAGCGAGAGGGTCTTCATCACGGTGAGGTAAGAATCGGCGCTCGCGCGCGGGTCGGCGCTCACCACACCTTCCAGCACGGAGCGTGCCGCCGCATCCCGGGCTTGGGAGCGGTAAAGCATGGCGAGACCGACCCGGCCCTCCCGCGA
Organism: Vicinamibacteria bacterium; assembly: GCA_031392925.1. GTDB lineage: Bacteria > Acidobacteriota > Vicinamibacteria > Fen-336 > JAGNNV01 > JAGNNV01. The sequence goes on along the minus strand of JANMVV010000150.1, from coordinate 22,704 downwards.
CCAGGGCGAGGTTTCGATCTCAGCAAGGAACTCCTGCTCGGCCTCCTTCTCGCGTCCGAGCCGGGCGAGACAGTCCGCCATGCTGGCGTGAAGGCTCATGACCACCGAGCCCTTCTGCAGCGCGTTCTCCTCGGCCGCGCGTCGGAAGGCGGCGAGCGCTTCCTCGAATCGGCCCGCTCGGCGCTCGACGACGCCGAGCGTGAAGTGGCTCATCACCCGGCGGGGGTCGGCCAAGAGGCTGCGCCGAGCGTAGTCCGCGGCTTGCGCGTCGTGTTTCTCGTCGAGCCGCATCTGCGCCAGCATCTCGTAACCCTTGCCGGGGTCGCGCGCCGCCGCGATTTCGGCATGCTTGACCGCGAGATCACGTCGGCCTTCGAGGGCCAGGATCCTTGCGAGCGCCAGATGGGGCTCGGGCCGGGTAGGATCGAGTGCTATCGCCCGGTCGTAGGCCGCCACACCCTCCCGCCGCCGATCGGTCTCAACCAGGGTCACGCCGAGCATCTCCCACGCATCCACCATGTCCGGGCTCGCGGCCACCACCTTCTGCAACTGCAGGACGGCCTTCTCCCGCTGGCCTCCGAGCCGCAGCGCGAGGCCGCGCTTGAAGTCTTCATACGACGTGATGCGATCCTTGGGATCGGGGCGGGCGGCCCTCTCGCTCGTAGCACCTCCAGCACCCACGTAGCCGAGCGCCTGCAACTTCTCGCGCACCTCCCGCGGCACGTCCCCGGGGCCTGCGGCGTCGCTCTTGCCTTTCTGGTCGATGAACCGCGCCATCGCCGTCCCCACGTTCGCGCGTTCCGCCGCGATGTTCCGTTTCTCGCCCGGGTCGCTGGCGATGTCGTACAGCTCCACTCGAGGAGCGCGAATGTACCGATAGCGAACGTCGGTCGCGGCCAGGAGCTCGCTCCAGCCGAAGTGGTAGCGCGGGTAGTAGGTCTCGGAGTAGACGGCGCCTTCATGGGCGCCACCGTCGAGGGCCGCCCTCAGCGAAACGCCGTCCATTCCGTTCGCGGGAACGCCCGCGAGGTCGAGCAGGGTCGGCGCGATATCGGACTGGGCCACCAGGCCGCCGATGCGCGAGCCCCCGCGAACGCCTCCGGGCAAGCGCACCATCAACGGCACGCGCAGCGCCTCCCGGTACAAGAAGATGCCGTGCTCCTCCTCGCCGTGGTCGTTCAAGCCCTCCCCGTGGTCCGAGGTGAGGGCGATGACCGCGCGGTCGTAGATCCCGCGTGCGCGCAGACCGTCGAGAAACCGGCCGACGAGCTCGTCGGCGTACGACACGTCGCCGTCATACGGCGAGGCCGCGCCGCGGTATCGCTCGGGAGGCGTGTAGGGCGAGTGCGGCTCGTACAAATGCAGGAAGGCGAAGAAGCGCCCGCCCTGCTGAGCCTCGATGAAACGCGAGAGCGACTCCACCGCGACCGAGCCGTCACGCTGGAGGTTGCCCATCGACTCGGTGCCGGGGGTGGTCTCGAGGGCGTCGTCATAGACGTCGAAGCCTTGCGCGATGCCGGTGGCGGAGCGCAGTACGTAGGCTGAAATCGCTCCGCCCGTGCGCAACCCCGCCGCTTTGAAGCGGGTGGCGAGGGTCTTGTGCTCGGGCGCGAGGCGGAACCCGAGGTTGTCGCGCACGCCGTGGCGCGGGGGCAGGAGCCCGGTGAACAGCGAGGCGTGGGCGGGAAGCGTCATCGGGCAGTGGGAATAGACGTCCTCGAACACGATCCCCTCGCGTCCGAGTCGATCCAGGTTGGGCGTGCTTCCTCTGCCATAGCCGTAGAGCGGCAGGTGATCGGCGCGCAGGGTGTCGATCGAGATCAGGATCACCGGGGCGTCTCGGTAGGTCGAGACGACGCGGGGCGCGCCGCAGGCCGCGGCGAAGGGGAGGAGCGCGATCGCCGCCGGGAGCTTGCGCATGCGCGAGGGATCTTAATCGGACCGGGTTTCACCACCGCCTGCGCCTAATATTCCACCTTTCCCGGCAGGAGCCCAGCATGGCGTCACGACGCGACTTCATCAGGAACATCGGCGCAGGACTGGCCGCGAGTTCGGCCGCCAGCGAGACCCTCGCGCGGTCGCTGGCCAAAGGCGACAAGGCCGGGGCGAAACCGTCGGGTTCCGAGGCCCTCCTCGTCGACAACTCATTCCACCCCGCGGCGGCGCCCTTGGGCGTCGACCGCCTGCCCCTCGCCTGGTACAAGACGCAGGCCGCGATCGTGCGCGAGCGAGCCGCGGCCCGGGGCGTCGACGCGGTGGTTTTCGGCACGGATGACAACATCGTCTACTTCACCGGCTGCTTCCGCGGCAGCGGTGAAAGATCGACCTGGGTCGTGCTCCCGACCGCAGGGAGCAACGCGAAAGAAACGGTCTACTGGTACTCCCCCGGCATCGACCGAGATCTGATTCAGTCCTGGTGGTGCACGGAGAACGAGTACTACTTCTGCTATCCCCACGCCGAAGGCGGCTTCCCGAACAAGGGGGTGCTCAAGCGAGGGAATCGGGTCGATCTCTGGGCGTGGATGCTCGAAGGGCTCAAGAAACGCGGCTACGACGGCAAGACCATCGGCCTCGAGGGCGAACTGGTTCCCTCGCAAGCGGCCACGTTCGCGCGCGTTCTCCCGAACGCGCGATTCGTGGACATCTCCGACCTCGCGATGAAGATGCGCATCGCCAAGACCAAAGACGAGATCGCCCTCACCCAGAGGGCCTACCGCTACTTCGATCGCATCCATGCCTTCGCGCGCGACTACATCCTCGAGCACGGGACCAACGCGACCGATTATCAGATCGGCCAGGCCCTTTCGCAGTTCGGCATCAACCTGCTGATGGCGGACGTGAAGCGCGACGGCAAGCCCCACCGCGCGGTCGGAATCGACGTCACCGGAAATTACGTGCGCACGGGAGTCGCGACCGCCTACCCGCATCCCAATCAGTTCTTCCACGCGAAGGTCCGGCGCGGCCAGCCGCTCTACGTGAACTGCGACATCCTGCTCGGCGGTTACGGCGGGGAGTGCTACCGGAACTACGTGATCACTCCCTCGACACCCGGTCACGATCGAATGTGGGAGGTGGTGCGGGAAACCGTGGAGATCATGGTCGAGAACGTGAAGCCAGGCGTCCTCTGCTCCGAGATTGCCTGGAAGGTGCATGAGCACCAGATCAAGAGCGGGATGCAGGACTTCATCTATCACCGGCCAGGGCATGGCCAGGGGCAGAATTACGAAGGGCATCAGCCGCCGAGCCTCGCCCTCGGCGACGATAGCGTGATCGAGGAAGGGATGACCTTCTCGGTCGAGCCCGGCCTCTACGATGAGAAGAACGGCATCGGCATCAATCCCTCGGATCGTCTGCTCGTGCTCAAGGACCGCTCGGTCCGCATGAGCCGCGTGCCTTTCTCGAAGGAGTGGAGCTTCCTGAAGATCTGATCGCTAGTACAAGCGCTCGAGGTCGAGGACATTCCTCAGCGGCTCGCCCGCGAGGAAGCGTCGAAGGTTGTCGCAGAAGAGTTCCGTCAACCGGCCGTTCTCGCGGTCGCTGGTGCTGGCCGAGTGCGGGCTCACCAGAACGTTGGGCATGGCCCACAGCGGGCTGTCAGGTGGAAGGGGCTCCGCGGCGAAGACGTCGAGGGCGGCCCCTCCCAGGTGACCGCTCCGCAGGGCCTCGATCATCGCGGCCTCGTCAACGAGCGCGCCCCGGCCGATGTTGATCAGGACGGCGCCCGCGGGCAGGAGCTTGAACTCTTCCGCGCCGAGGACACCCTCGGTCTCGCTGGTGTGGGGCGCGGCGAGAACGAGGAAGTCCGCGCGATGCAGGATGCGCCTCAGGGCAGAGGCGGGGTGAAGCTCGTCGACATGATGAGCCTGAGGCGACTCCCGGGTCACCGACCGCTTGACCCCCAGCGCCCGCATGCCGAAGGCGCGAGCCAGCCGGGCCACCTCGTGGCCGATCGCCCCGTGGCCGAAGATCACCACCGTCCGCCCGACCAGGTCGGTGCCCGCGAACCGCTCCCAGCGCCGGCGCGACTGCAGATCCTGCATCCGAAACAGTCCGCGGCTGAAGCCGAGCATGGCGAGGGCGCAGAACTCGGCGAGGGGGACGGCATGAACGCCCCGCGCGGTGGTGAAAGTCGTGCCCTTCATCCGCTCGTGGTACCGCCTCCGCGCCACGAACTGGCCGATCCCCGCGCTCGAGGCCTGGATCCACCGCACCCGCGGCGCGAGGTCGGGCAGGTCGGCATCGTTGGTGTAGTCGAAGTCGAACAAAACGTCGGCGTTCGCAAGGAGGGAGCGCCAGGACGCCTCGTCCGCAGGCGACCTCGGGACCGGAATGCCGTTGTGGTCCGCGGTGTAGCGCGGCTTGCGCAGCAGATCAGGCTCGTAGACCACGTCCACACCGGAGTCGACCCGCCGAATGCGCTCGACGTGCTCGGGCTCGAGGAAACTGGCGATCAGGACAGTGAGCCGCGCGGCCTCCTTCACTGAACCTGGTCCTCCACCTTCATGGGTTCCCCGCCCGCCGCCGCGGAGCGCTGCAGGGCCTCGATGATGACCATGGTTCCGGTGGCGTCGGCGACACCGTAGCGCACCGGCTCGTTCCCCAGGACCGCGTCCCCGAAATGCTCCACCATCCGCTGGTAGGAGTCCTCGCCCGCGAACGCGTGTCGCACCTCGGCGCCGCGGCCGTGCCTCTCGACGATCTCCACATTCCCCGGACCCGCGACGAAGGTCTGGTTGGCGAAGAGAGTCCCGTCGGTCCCGACCACCTCGACGAATTCGCGCCGCTCGATGTCGAGAGCGCAGTCGAACTGCGCGACCAGGCCGTTCGCGAACCGGAGGCTTCCCGTGAACTGAGTGTCGACGCCGGTGGAGCCGGTGGTGGCCCAGGCCTGAGCCTCGATGGGCAGCGTGCCGGCGAGGCGCCGACTGATGTCGACGCAGTAACAGCCCACGTCCAGCAGAGCGCCTCCCCCGAGGTCGGGGCGAAGCCTGATGTTGTCGGGCCGGGTCAGCCGGAACGTGAAGGCGGACCGGATGACGCGAAGGTCGCCCACCGTCCCCCCTCGCGCCATTTCGATGAGGCGCTGCGTCCGGTGGTGGAACCGGTACATGAACGCTTCCATGAGACGCACGCCGTTGCGGTCCGCGGCCGCCTGCATCTCGAGTTCCTCTTCGACCGACAGAGCCAGAGGCTTCTCGCAAAGGACGTGCTTCTTCCTCTCCGCGGCCTTGATCGCCCATTCGAGATGATGGGAATTGGGGAGCGGGATATAGACCGCCTCGATCTCGCGATCATCGAGGAGCGCTTCGTAGGAGCCATAGTGCCGGGGGATCAGGGCTTCCCTTGCGAAGTCGCCGGCCTTCCCCAGGTCCCGGCTGGCGATGGCCACGAGTTCGGCGTTGCGCGAGGCCTGGATCGCGGGCACCACGGAATGACGGCCGATGCGGGCCGTGCTCAGTATGCCGAAACGAAGCCGATGCGGCACTCCGGTATTCACGTTAGAAAGGGCTCCTCTGCCCGGAGGAATGGGAGGCGCCGGCGAGGGGCAGATCCACCCATTGCCGGGTTCGATGTGAATGCGTCACCGCGTTGATGATCTCCTGCACCCGCGCGCTTTGCGCGAAGTTCCCCTGATTGACCGGACCGCCGCCCACGATTTCTTCGCAGAAATTGTGAACGAGGTTGCCATAGAAGGCGGTGCTCCAGGGATCGGTGGTCTGAAAGCCGGGCGGAAAGTACTTCGCGGGAATCTCGCGCTCCACGAACTCGACCGCATCGGGCCGGGCGGTGTGGATGGTCTGGATCACCCCGAACTCCTCGACCAGCCGCACCTTGATGGCGCCCTCCGAGCCGAAGATCCGCGCCTCGATGCCGGGGTAGTTCCCGACCGTGACGTAGCTCGACTGCATCGAGAACAGAGCCCCGCTCTTCGTCTCGCCCATGAACATGTCGGCGTCGTCGATGTTGATTCGCTCCCGCCCGGTGTCGAGGTTGGTCCGGCGCCTCATGGGAACCATGTTCGAAAGAATGCCCACGACCTGCTTCAGGTCCTCGCCGACGCACTCCAGCCCGATGTCGATGGTCGGCGCGCCATAGCCCTCGAGCGAGGACACCGCGATGCCTTCGCGGGTGAGATCGACGCCCCACGGCGCCTCGCCCTCGGGCTTCGTCTTGTGGATCCGCTTGTCCATCGGGTTGTCGGGATTGAGCCATTGCGAGTTCTGCTCGTATCCGTTGAAGACGAACGGCTTTCCGATGAAGCCCTCGCGGATGAGGTCGAACATGTACATCACCGCGGGCGCGTAGCGGAAAGTGAGGCCGACCTTGGTCTTCAGCCCCTTGGACTCGGCAAGCGCGTGCGCCCGGATCACGTCGCGATAGTCGTGGCAGACCGGCTTCTCGCAAAGGACGTGTTTCCCCGCGTCGAGGGCCTTGAAGACGAGGTCCTGATGGTCGCCACGGGTCACGATGTCGACGACATCGAGATCGGTCCGCGCGAGCAACTTCTCGGCGTCCGTCATCACGTCGGGGATCTGGAACTCCGCCGCGCGCTTTAGGGCGATATCCCGGTCCAGATCGCAGATCGCCACGATCTCGCTCCTCGGCGACCGAGTAAAGCCGGGGAGATGCGCCGATGCCGACCAGCGTCCCGCCCCGATGACTCCGACGCGCAGCTTTCTCGACATGGGGCGAGAGCATAGAACGGCCTGCGCCCCACCGCTGCGCGAGCCGCGAGCCGATGCCTAGGCCGCTATCCCGATCTGGAACGCCTCGGTGTAGCCGGAGGACCGCGAGCCCACCGGGGTCACGATCTCCGAGGAAAGGCTGTCGGCGACGGGTACGGACCGATCGTCTCGGTCGGCGTCACCGCGCAAGTGGCGTTGGTGGACAGGGTGGCGTTGGCGGCCGTCGCGGACGATGGTGTCGATGAGGGGCTTGTCCCCGTCTTGCTCCCGCAGCCAAACGCGAAGCCGAGGCCGGCGCCACCGATGGCCTTGAGTGCTTGCCGCCGTTCGATTCGTGTTCTGAGCATGGGTGTCGCGTCCTTTTCCTGATGGCAGGAGAGTCTGACTCGACAGCGTTAAGCAAGTCTTAAGCCAGCTTCAATAAGCCCTGAATCGACCTCACCAGACCCTGGCTATGCGAAGTGACAGGCAACCTGATGCGAGGTCCCGACGACGCCCAGGTCGCGCAGAGACGGGTCCTGCTGGGCGCACTTCGCGGTGGCGATCGGGCAGCGCGTCCGGAAGCGGCAACCGCTCGGCAGATTCGATGGGCTCGGGAGCTCACCGCGGAGAACGATCCGGATGCGACCGGCTTCCGCGTCGGGATCCGGCGTCGGGATCGCGGACAGGAGCGCCTTCGTGTAGGGATGAAGGGGCCTATCGAAAAGATCGTCACACCGAGCCATCTCCACGATCCGGCCCAGGTACATGACGGCCACTCGATCCGACATGTGGCGGACCATCGCGAGATCGTGCGCGATGAACAGGTAGGTGAGGCCGAGTCGGTCCTTCAGATCGAGCATCAGATTGACGATCTGGGCCCGAATCGAGACATCGAGCGCCGAGATCGGTTCGTCCGCCACCACGAATCGCGGGCTCGTGGCCAGGGCCCGCGCGATGCCGATGCGCTGGCGCTGGCCGCCCGAGAACTCGTGCGGGTAGCGACCCGAAGCCCCCGGGTCGAGGCCTACGAGATCGAGCAACTCCCCCACCCGAGCCTCGCGTTCGGCGTGCGAACCGACGCCGTGGATATCGAGCGGTTCCCTGATCGCGCCGCCTACCGACAGCCGTGGGTTCAGAGAGGCGAACGGGCTCTGGAAGATCATTTGCATATGGCGGCGAGTACGGCGCAGGTTCGACCGGGACAGGCGCCCGATGTCCTCGCCAGCGAAGCGAACCTGCCCGGAGGTGGGCTTCGCCAGCCGGAGCACGGCCCGGCCCGTGCTGGACTTCCCGCAACCGCTCTCACCCACGAGACCGAGCGTCTCGCCTTCCGCGATGTCGAAGCTCACTCCGTCGACCGCCTTCACGGTTCCCGTCTGCCGGCGCAGGAGCCCCTGCCGCACCGGGAAATGCAGGCTCAGATCGCGGACCTCGACGAGGGGAGCCGAGCTCACAGGTCCTCCGACCTGAAGCACGCGGCCTCGTGCCCAGGCCCAACCGCGAGGAGCGGCGGCCCCTCCGCCCGGCATCGTTCGATCGCCATCGAACATCGGGGCGCGAAGGCGCAACCGGTGACCTTCTCGCGCAGATCCGGGGGCGAGCCCGGGATCGGCACCAGGCTCCCGCTGACGTCGTGGCGCGCGTCCGTCCGCGGCATCGCTTTGAGAAGGCCGAGGGTGTAGGGGTGACGAGGGCGCTTGAAGAGGTCGCGGACTGGCGCCACCTCGGCGATCAACCCCGCGTACATGACGGCCACGCGTTCGACGAGGCCGGCCACCAGGGCGAGGTCGTGGGTGATCCAGAGGATGGCCATGCCGAGACGTTTCTGCAGACCGTTCAGCAGCTCCACGATCTGCGCCTGGATGGTCGTGTCGAGCGCGGTGGTGGGCTCATCGGCGATCAGGAGGCTCGGCTCGCAGGCGATGGCCATGGCGGTAAGAATCCGCTGCCTCTGACCTCCTGAGAACTCGTGCGGATAGCTCGCGAGACGATCCTTCGCGTCGGGAATGTTGACGAGGGACAAAAGCTCGATCGCGCGGACCCGGCGCACGGCCTCGCTCATCCCGAAGTGTTCGCGCAGGCCCTCGGTCAGTTGCCGGCCGATGGTGAGGACGGGGTTGAGTGATGTCGCCGGATCCTGGAAGACGATCCCGATCTCGCGACCGCGGACTTTCCGCAGCTCGTCCGCGGGCAGAACCACGAGGTCGCGGCCATTGAAGAGCGCCTGACCGCCCGTGACGCGACCCGGCCTCGGCACCAGGCCGAGAATCGACAACGCGCACATGGACTTGCCGGACCCGCTCTCGCCCACGAGGGCCAGCGACTCGCCGCGCGCCACCTGGAACGACACGCCGTTTACCGCGTGCACCGCGCCCCCTCCTTCGGTGGGAATCCGGGTCACCAGGCCCCTCACGTCGAGAAGGGCGGCGTTCGGGTCGCGTTCCGGGTGGATCATCGGGCTTCCGGCCAGTCTAGTGCGGCTCGGTCGGCCTGAACGCGATATTCTGAGCGGATGCTTAGAGCCGGAATCGTCGGTCTGCCCAACGTCGGCAAGTCCACCTTGTTCAATGCCGTCACCCGCAACCGCAAGGCGGAGGCGGCAAACTACCCCTTCTGCACCATCGAACCCAACGTGGGCATGGTCACCGTGCCCGACGCCCGTCTGGAAGTCCTCCGCAAGATCGCGGGCACGAACGTCGTGATCCCCGCGGCCATCGAGTTCGTGGACATCGCGGGCCTCGTGAAGGGCGCGAGCCAGGGCGAAGGCCTTGGCAACAAGTTCCTCACCCACATTCGCGAAGTGGACGCCATCGTTCAGGTCGTCCGCTGCTTCGAGGATGAGGACGTGCTGCACGTGGCGGGGTCGATCGATCCGGTGCGCGACATCGAGGTCATCAACACCGAGCTGATGCTCGCCGACCTCGAGACCGTAAAGAAGAAGCGGGAGAAGGTCGCGCGCGAGGCCAAGCGGGGCGAAAAGACCGCCATCGTCGAGGACGCGGTGCTGGCGAAGATCGAAGCCTCGCTCGACGCGGGCAAGCCAGCGCTCGTCGTCGAGCTGACCAGAGAAGAGAAGGCCGTCTCGTCGACCTTCTTCCTGCTCTCCGACAAGCCGACGATCTTTGCGTGCAACGTGAAGGACACCGATCTCGCCGCCGCCGATGCGAACCCGTACGTGAAGAAGGTCCGCGAGTATGTGGGCACGCACCTTTCGTGCGAAGCGGTCGTGGTGAGCGCGCAGATCGAAAGCGATCTCATCGACCTCTCGCCCGAAGAGGCGACGGAGTTCCTCAAGGACCTCGGCGTCAACGAGAGCGGCATGGGCCCGCTGATCCGCGCGACCTATCACCTGCTCGGGTTGCAGACGTACTTCACCGCGGGCGAAAAGGAAGTGCGCGCCTGGACCATCCACATCGGCGATACGGCGCCGCGGGCCGCCGGCGTCATCCACTCCGACTTCGAGCGCGGCTTCATCAAGGCGGAGACCGTCGCGTACCAGGACCTCGTGGAGTGCGGTTCCGTCGCAGCCGCGAGAGAGAAGGGCCTGTATCGCATGGAAGGCAAGACGTATGTGGTCGCGGACGGCGACGTGATGCTCTTCAAATTCAACGTCTGACCCCTTCCCCGCTATCCTTCGGCCTCGATGGGAATCACCGTCCTCACCGACAACTACCCCCGGCGGGCGCACCTTGAGTTCTACCGAGCCAATCCAGCACCCTTCTACGCGGTGACTTTCGAACTGGAAGCTTCGAAGGTCCGTGCGCGGGCCCGCGAGATCTCTGGCTCGACCTACGCGGCGCTGTGCTGGGCCTTTCACCGGGCCATGCTGAAGGTTGAAGCGTTCCGGGTGCGGCTCGCGGGAGAGGACGTGGTCCTCCACGACACCCTGCGCATCGGCATGACCGTGCCCGGGCCGGGGCGCACGTTCACCTTCGCCACCCACGAGTGGAACGAATCCGGTGCGGAGTTTCTCAAGGGGGCGGGCGCCGAGATCGCGCGCGCCTCGGAAGCCGTGAATCTCGATCGCGGCGGCGACCCCGACTTCGCGTACTACACCGCGGTCCCCGGCGTGCCCTTTCTCGGCATCACCCACGCGCCCCATCGCGATCGCACCGCCGGCCAGCCCATGACCGCCTTCGGGAAATTCCGCGAGGACGGTCCGCGGCTGTTCGTCCCGGTCGGCCTTCAGGTGAACCACATGTACGTCGACGGGATCGACGTCAGCGACCTGTACGAAGGAGCACAGCGCTCGTTCACGGAAGCGTTCTAGCCCTCCGTCATTACGAGCATCTCCCATGCCCGTGACTCGAGCCGCCCCCTCTCGTCATTGCGAGAGGGAGAGATGAGAGGGCGAGGGACGCGGGAGCGGGGCTATCGGCTCTTCACAGCCGGATCGAGCGCATCGCGCAGGGCGTCGCCCATGAAGTTGACGGCGAGCACGATCAGCAGGATGGCGAAGCCGGGAAACAGGGTGAGCCAGGGCTTCGTGGCCATGGTGGCCTGCGAGTCCATCAGCATGTTTCCCCACGTCGGCGTCGGCGGCTGTACCCCGAGGCCGAGGAAGCTGAGCGACGACTCGATCATGATCGCGTTGCCCACACCGAGGGTGGCGCCGACCAGGATCGGGCCGAGAGCATTCGGGACGATGTGGCGGGCGAGGATGCGCAGGTCCGTCGCCCCCATGCTGCGCGCGGCCTCCACGTAGTCCATCTCCTTGATCGACAGCACCTGCGACCTGACCACGCGAGCCGTGGTCATCCAGCTCAGCAGGCCGATGATCATGACCATCGACACGAGCGCCGCGCGCGAGTAGGCGCTCAGGATGATCAGAAGGGGCAGGGATGGAATCGCGTAGGCCACATCGGTGATCCGCATCAGGATGTTGTCGATCACGCCCCCGTAATAGCCGGCGGCGGCGCCGATCGCCGTGCCCAGGAACGTCCCCACCACCGCGGCCAGAAGGCCGATGAGGATGGAGACGCGCCCTCCGAAGAGTATGCGGGTGAAGACGTCGCGGCCAAGGTCGTCGGTGCCCATCCAGTGCGACCGCGATGGCGCCTGCTTCACGCTGTCGAGGTCGATCCCATCAAAGGCATAGGGAGCGATCGCGGGCGCCAGGGCGCAGACCGTGCCCACCCCCACGAAGAACGCCAGTGACACGACGGCGGCCTGGTGCCGGGCAAATCGCCGCCACCGCCGGCCGCGCATCGAAAGCGTCTCACTCATAGCGGATCCGCGGATCGAGGAGGCCGTACACGACATCCGCCGCCAGGTTGAAGACGATCACGGTGAGCGAGCCCATGAGCAGGACGCCCATGAGCAGCGGATAGTCGCGGGCGAACATGGCCTGGACGAAGAGCCGCCCGATCCCCGGCCACGCGAACACCGTCTCGGTGATGACCGCGCCCGAGACGAGATCGGCGAGCCCCAGGGCCATGACCGAGACCACCGGGACCAGGGCGTTTGGAACCGCATGAACGAAGAGCACGCGCATCTCCGACAGGCCCTGGGCCCGCGCCGTCCTCACGTAGTCGCTCTCGAGCGCGGTGATCAGGCTGGCCCGGAAGTAGCGGGACCACGACGCCACGTAGCGCGAGGCGAGGACGATCGCCGGCAGCACGAGGTGCGCCAGATGGTCGCCGAGGGAGGAGGTTCCCACCGTGTGGGTCCCGGATACCGGAGCCCAGCCGAGTTCCACCGCGAAGACGAGCTGAAGCAGCAGGCCGAGCCAGAACACCGGCATGGCGATGCCCACGAAGGACGAGCCGGCGCCCAGCAGGTCGATCCATGAATGAGGTCGGAGCGCGCTCGCGAGGCCGATGCCCGCGGCGAGGAACGCGGCCAGGAGAAACGCCGAGCCCATCAGCTCCAAGGTCGCGGGCAGGCGTTCCGCGATCATGTGGACGACGGGCCGCGTGCTCGAGTAGCTGACCCCGAGATCGCCGGTGAGCGCGGTGGTCGCCCACCGCAAGTACTGCACCGGCACCGGTTGATCCATGCCCAGCTTGACGCGATAGGCCTCGACCACCGAGGGGTCGACGAAACGCCCCGAGGAGAGAAGCGCCGCCTCCGGGCCTCCCGGCGCCGCCTGGATCAGGGCGAAGACAACGATGGAGATGCCCATCATGAGCGGCGCCATTTGAAGCAGCCGGCGAGCGACGTAAGAACCCATGAGCTACCGGTCCGACCCCTCGAGCGACCATTGCCAGAGATTCCAGAAGCTGCCGAAGTTGGTGCCGCTGCCCTGGTAGCCATGGACACGCTTCGTCACCACCTCCGGCATCACGTTCTGGTAGAGCGGCAGGGTGCGCGCCTGCTCCGCGAGCTTCGCCTGGGCTTCATGGAGAAGGGGGAGGCGGGCCTTGAAGGACAGGGCCTTGTCGGAGCGCTCGAGGATCTCGTCGAGCGCCTGGTCGCAAAAGCCGGCCATGTTGTTGGCGCCCTTGCAGGCGTACAGGCCGGTGATCCCCGGATCCGCGGGAAGGAACCACGCGCTCACCATGGCCTCCCACTTCCCGCTGCGCCAGCGCTGGGTCCAGGCCGCGCTCTCGAGAGTCTCGAAGTTCACTTCGATGCCCACCGCCTTGAGGCCGGACTGAATCACCTGGGCCAGCAGGATCCGATCCGTGCTGCCGGCGCGGTTGAGCATCACGAAAGAGAAGCGCTGGCCGCCCTTCTGCCGCACGCCATCCGGGCCCCCGGCCCATCCCGCCTCATCGAGGAGGCGCCGAGATTGCGCGGGATCAAACGGATAGGTGGTCACGTTCGCGTTGTGGTACGGGCTGTTCGGATTGATCGGGCTCTCGGCGACCTTGACCGTACCCTCCATCAGCTTCCCCGCCATGCCGTTGCGGTCAATGGCGTGAAAGATCGCGCGACGGACCCGTACGTCGTCGAACAGCCCGCGGCCGAGCTCGGTTCGGATCGCGAGATCGAAATGCATGACCGAATTGGCGTCGAGGAGATGGACGTCGGACGCTTTCAGGTTGCGAACCACGCTCACCTGGGTGGGCTGGATCCGGCCCCAGTCGTACCGGCCGGACTTGAGGGCCAGCAGCCGCGTGTTGTTGTCGGGGATGAAGGCCCACACGATCTCGTCGATCTTCGGGATCTCCTTCCCGCGCCAGTAATCGGGATTCCGAACCACCCGGATGTACTCGCCCGTCTTCCACTCCGCGAACTTGAACGGACCGGTGCCGACGAGCCGGCGGCCGCGGTTGTAGGGCTCGTAGTTCACGATCTCGTCGACCGTCATCTCGGTTCGGCCGTCCGGCTTCATGAAGACGTGGCGCGGCAGAATCCCTTCGAACAAACCCGCGTAGTAGGCGTAGGCGCCATCCCAGGTGAAGATCACGGTGTGCTCGTCCGGCGTCTGGCAGGTCTTGATCCCGACGTACTGCTCGCGGTTGTAGGTCATTGACTTCGGATCGGCGACGAAGCGCCAGGTGAAGCACACGTCGGCGCTCGTGAACGCGGCTCCATCGTGCCAGCGAACGTTCTCCTGCAGCGGCCAGGTCATGCGCACCGAGCCGTCCTTCCGGCGGATGACCCCTCCGTTCGCTTCGGTTGGGATCTCTTTCGCGAGAACCGGAATGTACTCGTTGCGCTCGTTCGTGGTGACCAGTCCCTCGACCATGCTGAAGCTGATGTCCACGAGGTTCTGGCTGGTGAAGACGTTCAGAACGTCGATCTCGCGATCGTAGGCCACGCGCAGGATCCTGCGGCCGTTGCTCTCTGGCGACGAGGCCCGGTCGGCGGAGCAACCGAAAAGGCTCGCGATGAGGACGGCCGCCAGGGTCACCGCGAAGGCCCGCCCCCGCCGGATCATTCGAACAACTCGATCGAGGCGTTACTGTGCATGCGGCCGTAGAGGAAGGGCAGGAAGGCGTCTCGTCGGTAGACGCCGATCCGGTTCCAGGCCCTGGTGACCACCCGCTCGCCCCACCAGTACGACCAGATCAGCACGGCTCGCGACGGCGACTGGATGAACTTGACTCGATTCGCCACCCATCCGTCGCCACCCACGAGGCTGCGCTCGGCCAGCGAACCCGCCACTTTCTGCGCGGACCATCCCAGGGCATGGAACTGCCAGGCGGCTTCCGTGCCGATCCCCGCGCGGTAGGCGTTCATGAGGGCCTGCACGCGATCGTCGTCACTTTCCATCCAGTCGAGCATGGTGATGCCGGAATCTCCGATGCCCTCGAAGATCGACGAACTCGCAGAGTTCACTATCGAGAGCAGGACGTCGGGGGCCGCTTCACCGCGTTCCGCCATGGTGGCGCGGAGCGTGAACTGGAGGTAGTGCCCCGGATACCCCTCGTGAACGGCCAGGTGCTTCAGGCCCGGCCGCGTGAGGATGGGATCGACGTTGAGCTCGATCCGCCGGCTCAAGTAGTTGCAGCGAGCGTTGAACGCAACCCCGCCCACCGGCACCACATGCATCCCATCGGACTGCGGCCTCGGAATCTTCATGATCCGATCCTCGGTCCGGCGCCACGCTTCGTCGAGCAACCCTTCCAGAACCGAAGGCACCTGCTCCGGCGGCACGCGATTCTTCTCTTCCCATGAGGCGCACTTCGAACGAAGGTCGCCGGTGTAACCCATCCGGGTAAGGAGTTCGCCCATTTCCACCTGGAGCGCCTCGAGCTCCTCGGCGGGCGCGGGCGCGGGGGGAACGTGGAGAAAGTCCTGGATCTGTTCGATGAATGGAAGTCCGTTCCGCCGCCAGGCGATGAACGCCAGCGTCGAATGGCACAGCGCGTCGTAATAGACGCGACGGTCCGCCTCGAGCAGGCGCCGGGCATCGACCCGCAATTCCTCGAAGCCGCGAGCGGCATCGGCGTAGCTCGAGAAGGCCTCGGCCACGTATCGGCCCTCCGCGTCGAGGTTGACCACGGCAAGGCCGTCGCCGTCGACGTTCTCCCTCCGATAAAGAGCGTCCACCCCAAGCAGCGCGGTCATGGCGCGCCGGCCCAGATCCATGGTCTGCCTGCTGAGGATCTTCATGGGGTCACCCCGGCGGCGAGTCCGCCCCCTTCTCTCATCGCGGTCGCGATGAGGCTCACCGGAATCGAGCCGTAGGACAGGAACGTGTCGTGGAAGCGCTTGAGCGAGAAGTGCCGACCCTCGATCGCCGCCATGTCCGCGCGCAGGCGATGAATGGCGTCGCGGCCCATGAGGTACATCACCGCGGCGCCGGGGAACATGCTGTTCTTCACCGCCTCCGACCTCGCAGCCGCGGCCGGCATCAGGGCGTGCTCTTCGTAGAAGCGGGCCGCGTGCTCGAGCGTCCATCGGCCTTCATGGAGGCGCACGTCCACGATGGCGCGGGCGCACATGCGGGCCCGGCCCGGCAGCTCCGCATAGCGTTCGAGGGGGGTGAGGAAGCCCGCTTCGCTCATGAGGTCGGTGGCGTAGCAGGCCCAGCCTTCCGCCATGGTGCCGCCGCACAGGAGGGCGATGCGGGAGGCGCCGTCCACCGCGGCCATCCGGCCGATCCGCGAGCGGGACCGGAAGGCATGGAAGTTCTGGACGTGGTGACCTATGCCGCCGTGGTGGACGACATGGTTGAGCTTGATGACCGAGTCATTGTGCGCTTCCAGGAAGCTCTGCTGCTCGTCCATCCGCTGGGTGCGGTCCAAGGGAGCAATGAGATAGTCGTGGATCGTCGGGCGGTCGCGCGAGGCGGGTGAACGATAGAAAAGAAAGTACAGATATGGCGCGGCGTCGCGCACCCACGCGGGGCGCTCCGTGTAGCGGATCGGGAAATCGGGCCAGGTGAGCAGACCCTTAAGGGCGGCCAAGCGGCGGGCCTCCTCCCAGAACTGCCCATACCGGCTCTCGTAGTCCTCGGCCGAGGGCCGATGAGTCTTCAACCGGGCCAGGACGGCCTCGGGCGTGGCCGTCCCAAACTCCCTTGCCCGCTCGCCGAGCGCGGCCGTCGCCTCCGCCAGCTCGGCCCGCGCGTACCGCTCGATCTCGGCCGCATCCTCTTCCAGGAAGTGGCCCTCCCTGAGATGAAGGGCCAGGGCCTCCTCGCCCACCGCGACCTCATCACGCTCGCGGTCCCGCAGGTCATTCTCAAGGTACGCCTGAAATTCCTCGAAGGCCGCCCGGGCCCGAGCGACCGAAGGGGCAAAGGAGGCGGAGTCCATGGCTTGATCGAGAGCGAACTTTGGCAGCCCCTGGTCGAGCAACACCAAGGCGCCCTCGCACTCACGGATGGCGCGCTCCGTCCAGGAACTCGGCGCCGCGTCGACGTTGTCCTTAGCCTGCTCGAGCAGGCGCGGCGTCGCCTCCAGCCTCTCGGTCGCGGCCGCGATCCGGTCGCGCAAGGGCGCGTAGTCGGTCAAGAGCAGCGAGATCAGACCGAACACCGCCTCGCCGGTGTACAAACTCGGATTGCCCCGGTGGAAGTGCCGCGCGCTCAGCTCCCAGTCCTGGATGCGGAGCGCGCCCTGCGCGAGGCGGACGTCGTGGCGCTCACCGGGGGTCAACTCGTCGAGGCTCAGGCCGGAGGACTCGGAGAGCAGAGTCGCAACGCGCGCCTTCGCGTCGTCGACCGCGGCTTCGGAATAGTCCGGAAGCCACGGATCGAACCGGTGTTCGCCGATGAAGGTGGCGCTCACCGGGTTCGACCGGTAGTAATGCTCGAAGAAACGATCGAGCCAGTGCGTGACGTCTTCGGATTGAGACTGCTCCGGGGAGTTCAAGGGGCGTTCCCTCCCAAGCATACGGGCGCTCGGCTACGGCTGGAGCTTCCCCGCGCTGCTCTTGCCCACCCGCGGGCCCTTGTTGTCGTGGGCCGGAGCATGATCGAGATTGGCCACCCGCCGCCCGGTCTCGTACATGAGCTCGCTGATCCGCTCCATCTTGTCGAAGACGATCTTCTCGACGCTGTCGGTGTTCGCGTGATAGTCGGGATGGAGGCCGGTCGTGTAGAAAATGACAGGCACGCCCTTGGCCGCGTAGCTGTAGTGGTCGGAGCGATAGTAGATTTGTTCGGGGTCCGTGGCGTCGTTCGCGGAGTAGTCCATCTTCATGGGCGGCTTGAGCCCGGCGTTGGCTTCCTCGTTCAGGTTGTGCAGCTCCGTGCTGATGCGATCGGAGCCGACGACATAGACCGTGTTCGACTCCTTCGGGTCGTTCTTGTCGTTGCGGCCGACCATGTCCATGTTGAGCTGGGCCACGATCTTCTCCATGGGCACGCTCGGATAGTCGGCGTAGTACCGCGAGCCCCACAGGCCGCGTTCTTCGCCGGTGTGCCACACGAACACCAGCGAGCGCCTGGTCCTCGGCGCGGTCGCGAACGCCTTGGCGAGGGAAAGGAGGGTGACCGTTCCCGAGCCGTCGTCATCCGCGCCGTTCCAGATCCGATCCTCGATTGCGCCATCGGTCACCTGACCGGCGGCGCCGAGGCGGCGCTTCCCGTTGGGGGTGGCGGGCGACACCGGCGTGTCCACGATTTCACCTTCCGCGTAGCCCACGTGGTCGTAGTGCGCGCCGAAGGCCACGTAGGTTTCCTTGACCTTCGGGTCGGAGCCCTCGACGATTCCCACCACGTTGCGCGTGAACTGCGTCCGCACCACCTCGTAGTCGGCATCGATTCCGAACTTGATCGAGACGCCCTTGAGGGACACCGGAGGCAACGGCTCCTGATTCGCCGCCTTCGCTTTCAGGTCGGCGTACTTCACGTCCGCGCCGCTGAAGAGGAACTCGAAGAATTCGTCCTGCGCCGTCACTATCGGCGCCACCAGCTTGTCAAGGCGCTCAACCGTGGTGAAATCGGGAGTGGGCAGAGGCGCGCCAAAGCCCCGGCCACCACCACCGCCACCCGGAGGCCCGCCCGTGGCCGGGGCCGGGGACGGAGACGGCGCAGCGCCCGGCGGCGGACCGAAGGGCGAGGGCACGAACGGGCCGATGGTGGCCACCGCCTTCAGGACATCCGTCGCGTACCGCGGGCGGCCGCTTAGAAGGCGCCGGTTCTCCGGAGTCTCCCCACCCTTGGGGCCGCGCGCGCCCAGGAAGACCACGACCTTCCGGGAAACGTTGCGGCCCCCGTAGTCATCGAGCTTGAGCGCCGGCAGCATGGCGCCGTATCCGACGAACTCGATCTGGTCGGAGGTGAGCGTCTGCTTGCCGCCCGCGTTCTTCGGAACCGTGATGCCTTCACCATCCTTGAACGTGCGGGACTGCCCGTTCACGGTCACCGTGACCGTGTTACGGCTCGTGGCCTTCACTCCAAGCACCGACACCCGCTGAAAGTACGACCCGTGGTCGCCTCCCGGCTTCACGCCCATCACGCGGAGTTCGCCCGCGATGTACGACGCGGCGAGACCGAGCCCTTCGCTGAACGTGGCCCGCCCCTCGAAATCATCCGAGGAGATCACGGTCAGCCACGTCTTGAGATCGGACGCCATGATGGACTTCGCTCCCCCCGCCGAAGCCTGGACGGTCGGTTTGGGAACGGCGGTGATGGCGAGGGCCATGGCGACGCTCGCGGCAAGGGAATGTCGCATTGAAGATAGGTTCAAGGGTTTCTCCGGGAGGGGCGTGCCTTCGTTGAGCCGCTTAGATCTGGCGCGCCGTGTATTCGCAGCTCGAAACTTCGAACTTGCCGGGGGCTTCGACGTTGAGCGTCTTGACCACGCCGTCTTCGGCGACCAGGGAGAAGCGCTGTCCGCGGATCCCCATGCCGTGCTTGGTGGCGTCGAGTTCGAGACCGAGCTTCTTCGTGAAATCCGCGTTGCCATCAGCCAGCATCAGGACCTTGCCATCGGCCCCCTGCGACTTCGACCACGCGTCCATGACGAACACATCGTTGACCGCTAGGCAGGCGATCTGTCCGACACCCTGCGCCTTGAGGTCGTCAGCCTGCTTCACATAGCCCGGCAGGTGCTTGTTCGAACACGTGGGGGTGAAAGCACCCGGGACGGAGAACAGGACCACCTTTTTGCCTCCGAAGACCTCCGCGGTGGTGAGCGGCTTGGGGCCGTCGACGGTCATGGTGCTGAAAGTGGCTTCGGGCAGGCGGTCGCCGACCTTGATGGACATTGGGTTTCTTCCCTCGTGATTCAAAGATTTGGAAAAGGAGAGGCGCTCCGCCAGGACAGGGAGCGCCGTGGACGAAGTTGAATTGTAGCCGCCGCCGGCGGTTCGGCCGGGCGGCGGCGAACCCAACTACACCAATCTCGTCGGCACCGACACCTGCTGCTTCGTGAAATAACGATAGGCGAGGTAGCTGAGCGCCGCGAGGCCGCCGACCACGATGATCGAGCGGATGACCCGCAGGAGGCTCACGAACCAGGCGATGCCGATGCCGAAGGCCGCCCACTGGACCCACCAGTGCCCGGGCGACGTGACCAGATTGATCACGAAGAGCATCGCGAGAATCATGGGGCCCGTGATCAGGAACTTGATGGCGCGAAACGTCTTGTAGCCAGGAATCATCGATCTCATGGGATTCTCCTTACCCGTTGCCTGAAATAACGGAATCGAGGGTCCAAAAGTTCGAACGGCCGGCCGGTCAAGGCTCAGTTGGCGGGCTTTGCCGCCATCAGCTTCTGGATCTGGGCCACCGCGTAGGCAACCTTCATGTCGAACAGGCGCTTTCCCAGTTCAGCGGTGGACTTCCGACCGTCGCCGCTGATCCCGTTGTTGATCCGTTTCACGTTCGGATCGGGAGTCTGCCCCCGGGGAAGGATGGGATCGCCGAGCGCGGTCGCCACCAGGTCCTTGCGGACCCAGCCTTTGTCTCCGCCCAGGTACAGCATCTCGGAGGTGTCGGGGATGCCGGCATGCTGGCTCGCCGGATAGTTGTTCGCCTTGAGCCACTCGTCGAAATCGCCGTTCGCCTTCGAATAGACCTCGTCGCAGTAGTGGACGTGCTTCCCTTCCGCCGCGTGCTTCGCGTCGAGCTTCTCCGCGATCGCCTTGAGCTCGGCCTGGCCCCCGCCGTGATCGCCCATCAGGATGACCGTCTTGAAACCGCTGATCAAAAGCTGCTCGGCCACTTCCTCGTTGATCATCGCGAAGGCCGCGGCGGAGAGGCCGATGGTGCCGGGAAGTTCGGCGCTCGCACGGTTGGGGGAGAAGGGCAGGACGGGCGCGGCGATGGCGTTGCCGAGCTTGAGCGCGATGGCCCGCACGGTGTCCCGACCCATCAGGGTGTGGCCGCCGTTGACGTTTTGTGGTCCGCGCTGCTCGGTGCCGCCGTTGTAGACGAGGGCGGTGGTCTGCCCGCCTTCGATGGCCTTCTTCACTTCGGGCCATGTCATCATTTCGAACTCAACCAGGGGCGCCGGCACCGACGCCGGCTTCTTCGGTGCGGCCATCACGGGGGTGGCGAGGGTCAGGGCAAGGATCAACGGGAAAGTCTTCAAAGCGAGAGCTCCAGGGGGAATGGTCGGGCCCGTCCGCCTCGACGCGTTTTAATGGTCGCCGAGGATAACTGAAGCCAAACCGTCGAGGATCGATAGACTATTCAAATGCGCGTGGTCATTGCCATGTCTGGAGGCGTCGACTCCTGTGTCGCGGCCGCCCTGCTCAAGCAGGAGGGCCACGACGTGGTGGGGATTTCGATGCAGCTCCATGACCAGACCGAGGGGCACGGTTCGTCCTTCGGGCGATGCTGCGCGCTCAACGATCTGCACGACGCGAAGCGTGTCGCCTCGCAGCTCGGCCTGCCCCACTACGTCCTGAATCTCGAGGACGCGTTCCGCAAGGGCGTCATCGAACCCTTCGTCAAGGACTACGCCGAGGGCCGCACCCCCCTGCCCTGCGCCCACTGCAACACCGACGTGAAGTTCGATTCGTTGCTCGCGCGCACCCGCGCGCTCGGGATCGAGCACGTGGCCACCGGCCACTACGCGCGCAAGGATCAGGATTCGATCAGCGGGCGCTTCCGCCTTCTTCGCGGCGCCGATGCCTTCAAGGACCAGTCGTACTTCCTTTTCGGCCTCACCCAGGATCAGCTCGGGGCCGCGGTCTTCCCCGTCGGCCATCTCCACAAGTCGGAGGTCCGCCGGATCGCGAAGGGGCTGAACATGGCTACCGCCGACAAGCCGGAGAGCCAGGAGATCTGCTTCGTCCCCGACGACAACTACGCGGGCTTCGTCGAGAAGAACCTCGGCGATGCGTCGGTCGCCGCGGGGACCATCGTGGACCGCACGGGCGCGCAGTTGGGCGAACACGCGGGCATCCACAAATTTACGGTCGGTCAGCGCAAGGGCCTCGGCGTCGGCTCGCCCATCCCCCTCTACGTCCTCGGCATCGACGCGGCAACCCGGGTGGTCACGGTCGGCCCGGAAGCGGCGCTGCTCTCGGCGCTCGCCCTCGTCCGCGACGTCAACTGGCTCTCGATCGAGGCTCCCACCGCGCCCATCCGCGCTACCGCGAAGATCCGTTATCGAGCGAAGGACGCCGCGGTAACCATCACGCCGGACGCCCTCGGAGGCGGGGTCGCGCTCGCCTTCGACGAGCCCCAGCGCGCCATCACTCCCGGACAGGCCGCGGTCTTTTACGACGGCGAGGTATGCCTCGGCGGCGGCTGGATCGAATCGGCGGCTTTCGCCCGCACCTCCGCGAATTGAACCCCGCTTACATCTCGCCCAAGAATCGCGAGGTTCCGCTCGCTCGTCCGGGGGAATTCGCGCCGCTTTCCATCGGAACAATCTCGGTGGCCCCGCCGGTGGTCCTCGCGCCCATGGCCGGGGTCACCAATCCGCCCTTCCGCTCCATCTGTCGCGAATTCGGCGCCGGCCTGTACGTGAGCGAGATGATCACCGCCCGGCCGCTCGTCGACGGCAACCCGAAGACCGCACTCCTGGCAAGCTTCGCGCCCGATGAGGCCGTGCGATCGCTTCAACTCTACGGCGTCGACCCGCACTATGTCGGGGAGGCGGTCCGCGTCCTGGTCAGGGAGGGCCGCGTCGATCACATCGACATGAACTTCGGATGCCCGGTGCGCAAGGTGACGTCGAAAGGCGGCGGGGCGGCCCTTCCCCTGAAACCGAATCTCCTCCGCGGCATCGTAAGC